>DATIEN010000158.1:0-16372 GCA_035455705.1 Casimicrobiaceae bacterium
CGTCTCGGTACTATCTCGGGCGCGCTGCGGGCCTTCGCGCTTTCGGCCGGCTTGTCCGATTTCGAGATAGTTCAAGTGATCGACACGCAGACACTGACGCTCGCCGCGCCCGCGAAGCTCAATCTGTTCCTTCACGTCACCGGCCGTCGCGCCGACGGTTATCACGCGCTCGAATCGCTGTTCGTGCCGATCGACCTCGCCGACACGGTCGAGCTCGCATTGCGCGATGACGGGGCGATCGTGCGCCTCGCCGACGTGCGCGGCGTGCGCGAGCCCGACGACCTTTCGCTTCGCGCCGCGGAAGCGCTGCGAAACGCGAGCGGGGCAATGTCCGGCGCATCGATCCGGGTCGTGAAGCGCATTCCGCTGGGCGCGGGCCTCGGCGGCGGCAGTTCGGACGCCGCGAGCGTTCTCCTCGGTCTCAACCGTCTGTGGTCGCTCGGCCTTTCCCGCCGCGAGCTCATGGCGATCGGCGTGGCGCTCGGCGCCGACGTTCCCTTCTTCCTGGGCGATGGGCCGGCGCTCGCGCGCGGCATCGGCGAGGACCTGACGCCAATGTCGGTTCCGGCGCGCTGGGTCGCGCTCGCGACGCCGCGCGTGCACGTCGAGACCGCGTCGATCTTTGCGTCGCCCGAATTGACACGCGCGACGCCGTCGGCGAAAATGGATGTCTTTTCCGAAGGTTACGGGCACAACGACCTCGAGGCCGTCGCGGTCTCGAGATTTCCGCAGGTTCGCGAGGCGGTGCAGGCGTTGCGGCGGTTTTCCCCGCATGCGCGCATGAGCGGCTCCGGCGCATCGGTGTTCGCGCTGTTCGACGCCGAGGATGACGCGAAGCGGGCACTGGCGCTGCTGCCGGCGGAGATTCCCGGGTGCGTCGTGCGAACGCTCGCACGGCACCCGCTGGCGTCGTTCGCGGCCTGACAGGGGGTTCGTCGCGATGGCGGACCGGCGCGTCGAGTCGTTTCCGCTGGGGAGTCGCCAAGTTGGTTAAGGCACCGGATTTTGATTCCGGCATTCGAGGGTTCGAATCCTTCCTCCCCAGCCCTTCCCCGTGATCCGCCGGTCGCGGCGCAGGCCACTGCCGGCCCGCGACTGCGACCCCTCGCCCCCGTCGATCGATGGCCTTCGAGCGCATGCGCATCTTCACCGGCAACGCGAACCCCAAGCTCGCCGAAGCGGTCTGCCGGCACCTGAACATCAGCCTCGGCCGAGCCGTCGTCGGGCGCTTCTCCGACGGCGAGGTGATGGTCGAGTTGCTCGAGAACGTGCGCGGGCGCGACGTGTTCGTGCTGCAGTCCACGTGCGCGCCGACCAACGACAATTTGATGGAAGTGCTGGTGATGGTCGACGCGCTGAAGCGCGCGTCGGCGGCGCGCGTGACCGCGGCCATCCCGTACTTCGGCTACGCGCGGCAGGACCGCCGGCCGCGCTCGGCGCGCGTGCCGATCACGGCGAAGGTCGTCGCCGACATGCTGACGACGGTCGGCGTCAACCGCGTCATGGTGATGGACCTGCACGCCGACCAGATCCAGGGGTTCTTCAACATACCGGTCGACAACATCTACGCGACACCCGTGCTGCTCGGCGACCTGTGGAAGCGCAACTACGACAACCTGCTCGTCGTGTCGCCGGACGTCGGCGGCGTCGTGCGGGCGCGCGCGATCGCCAAGCGCCTCGACTCGGACCTGGCGATCATCGACAAGCGGCGACCCAAGGCGAACGTCGCCGAGGTGATGAACATCATCGGCGACGTCGACGGGCGCACCTGCGTCATTATGGACGACATCGTGGATACGGCGAACACGCTGTGCAAGGCGGCGACGGCGCTCAAGGAAAGCGGCGCGCAGAAGGTGTTCGCCTACTGCACGCACGCGGTCCTGTCAGGAGGCGCCGTGCCGCGCATTGCCGCGTCGGACATGGACGAGATCGTCGTGACCGACACGATCCCGCTGTCGGCTGAGGCGCTCGAATGCCCGAAAATCCGGCAGCTGTCGTGCGCGCAGCTCCTCGCCGAGACGATGACGCGGATCTCCAACGAGGAATCGGTGTCCTCGCTCTTCACCGAATAGTGGACCTCTTCGCACACCCGCTGCGCCAAGGCCGCGCCTGACCATGCCCGAAATTCTCGCTCCCGACCTTGCCGGCAAATCCGTGCTCATCACCGGTGCTTCGACCGGCATCGGCGCCGCCGCCGCGCGCGCGTTCGCGCGCGCCGGTTGCCGCGTCGCGATTCACTACAACGCGAGCCTCAACCGCGCCGAGGAAGTCGCGGCCGACGTCCGCTTCGCCGGGGCGGAGGCATTCCTCGTAGGCGGCGACCTGCGCTCGTCGGCGAAGGCCCGCGAGGTCGTGAACGCGGCGGCGAAGCACTTCGGCATCCTCGACATCCTCGTCAATAACGCGGGCGGTCTCGTCGCCCGCGTGCCGATCGCGGAAATCGACGACGGGTTCTTCGACGAGGTGATCGACTTGAACGTGCGCTCGCTCGTCGCGTGCTGCTCGGCCGCCGTGCCCCACATGCGGCGCGGCGGCGGTGGCAGCATCGTCAACGTGACGTCGGTCGCCGCCCGCACGGGCGGCGGGCCGGGCTCCTCGATGTACGCGTCGGCGAAAGGGTTCGTCTCCACGTTCACGCGCGGGCTGGCGAAGGAGCTCGTCAAGGACAACATCCGCGTGAACGCCGTGTCGCCGGGCGTGATCGTGACGCCGTTCCACGAGCGCTACTCGACGCCGGCGATGCTCGAGGCGTTCAAGGCGACGATCCCGATGAATCGCCTCGGCACCGCCGACGAATGCGCCGGATCGTTCCTCTACCTCGCGTCCGAGGCGCTGTCCGGCTTCGTGACCGGGCAAATCCTCGAGGTGAACGGCGGCCAGGTGATGCCGTGATCGGGTATCGGAGGTCGGGGATCAGGGATCAGTAAATGGTGGCGTCTGCCGACACGTCTTCCAAAGGTCGACTCGCGGCGCTCGCGCATGCACTGCGGTCGCTGCATCGCGCGCTTGCCGAGCGCGCGCGTCGCGATCTCGAGACCGAGCGGCTCACCGTCATCCAGCCCGGTGCGTGGCTGTCGATCCTGACGACCGACGCGCGCTTCGGGTGGCTCCGATCGCTGTCGGAACTGATGGTCGACCTCGACGTGTTCCTCGAGGCCGACCCGGAACCTGCCCTGGACGACGCGGCGGCCGTTCGCGCGGAGGTCGAGCGCTTGATCGCGCCGTCGGCGGTGCCGCACACCGAAACGGATTTCTCGCGGCAGTACTGGCGCTACGTCCACGACGAGCCGACCGTCGCGGTCGCTCACGGCGAGACCCGGCAGGCGCTCGACCGCCTGCCCGTTCCCGCCGACGTCGACGAGGGCGACGCGCTGCACGAGCGTCATCGCTGGTCCGAGGCGCGGCGAAACCGCGGCTGAGGTCCTTGCGGCTGCTATAATCCTTCGTTTTTCCCGCCGCGGCGGAACCGCCGCTCGCACCGACCATCGCGGACGACCGGTAGCCACTCCGGAAGGCCGCAGACTTTCCTCGAGGAGTCGCCAAGCATGGCCACGATCGAATTCACCGCGTTTGCCCGCCAGAGCGAGGGGCGCGGCGCGTCGCGCCGGATGCGCCGCACCGGCAAGGCGCCCGGCATCGTCTATGGCGGCAGCGCGCAACCGCAGCCGATCGAGCTCGACCACAACGCGCTGATCCACGCGCTGCGCAGCGAAGCGTTCCACTCTTCGATCCTCACGATGAAGGTCGACGGCGCGTCCACCCAGGTGCTGCTGCGCGACGTGCAGATGCATCCGTTTCGCGAAGAGGTGCTGCACGTCGACTTCCAGCGCGTCGACCCGTCGCGGAAGATCCACATGAAGGTGCCGCTGCACTTCATCAACGCCGAGCAGTCGCCGGCGGTCAAGGTGCAGGGCGCCGTCGTCAGCCACGTGATGACGGAGCTCGACATCAGCTGCCTGCCGAAGGACCTGCCCGAATACATCGAGGTCGACCTTTCGGCACTCGACACGGCGCACTCGCTGCACGTGTCCGGCGTCACGCTTCCGCCTGGCGTGACGGCGGTCGCGCCGCGCGCCGGCGATCCCGTCGTCGCCACCGCCGTCGTGCCGAAGGCGGCCGCCGAGGCCGAGGAGGCAGCGCCTGCGGAAGATGAAGCGGCGGCCGCTGCGGCGGCGCCTGCCGGCGAGGTGAAGCCCGCGGAAGCGAAGCCCGAGGAGAAGGGCGGCAAGAAGGAAGGCGGCGGCAAGAAGTAGCGCGTTCGAAACTCCCGATGCCCCTGCCGATCCGCCTCGTCGCCGGCCTCGGCAACCCGGGCCGGGGCTACGCGGCGACGCGCCACAACGCCGGCTTCTGGTTCGCGGACGCTTTGGCCGCGAGGCTCGGCACGTCGTTCGCGAACGAATCGAAGTTCGCCGCCGAAATCGCGAAGCGCGGCGAGCTTCGCATCGCGAAGCCGATGACGTTCATGAACCTGTCGGGACGGACGGTTGCCGGCCTCGCTCGCTTCTTCGACATCGCGCCCGACGAGATCCTCGTCGCGCACGACGAACTCGACCTTCCGCCCGGCGAGGCGAAGCTGAAGCTCGGTGGGGGCGTCGCTGGACACAACGGCCTGCGGGACGTGAAGGCGCAACTCGGGAGCGCCGACTTCTGGCGGCTTCGCTTCGGCATCGGTCATCCGCGCAACTCGGCGCTGCCCGAGCGCGAAGTCGTCGACTACGTGCTGAAGCCGCCGGACAGCGACGAGCGCTCGCAGATCGACGCGGCGATCGATCGCGCGCTTGCCGCGGCGCCCGACATCCTCGCAGGAAACATGGAACGCGCGATGACCGCCCTGCACACGCGCCCGCCCGCGGCGACGGAAACCAAGACGTCATGAGCCTCCGATGCGGCATCGTCGGCCTTCCTAACGTGGGCAAGTCGACGCTCTTCAACGCGCTCACCAGGGCGGGCATTGCCGCCGACAACTATCCGTTCTGCACCATCGAGCCGAACGTCGGCATCGTCGAGGTGCCCGACGCGCGCCTCGCCGCGCTCGCCGCCATCGCGAAGCCGCAGAAGGTGATGGCGGCGACCGTCGAGTTTGTCGACATCGCCGGACTCGTCGCCGGCGCCTCCAAGGGCGAGGGCCTCGGCAACCAGTTCCTGGCCAACATCCGCGAGACCGACGCGATCGCGCACGTCGTGCGCTGCTTCGAGGACCCGAACGTCGTGCACGTGGCGGGGAAGGTCGATCCGGCCGGGGACATCGAGACGATCAGCACCGAGCTCGCGCTCGCGGATCTGGCAACGGTCGACCGGCAGATTGCGAAGACCGAAAAGGTCGCGCGCGCGGGCGGCGACAAGGAGGCGCAACGTGCGCTCGCGGTGCTCACCAAGGTGCGCGCCGCATTGAACGAGGCGCGTCCGGCGCGCACGGTCGACCTCTACGCGGAAGAGAAGGCGCTGCTCGCGCCGTATTTCCTGCTGACGATGAAGCCGACGCTCTTCGTCGCCAACGTCGCCGAGCACGGCTTCGAAAACAACCCGATGCTCGAGCGGCTGCGCGAGCGCGCGGCGAGCGAGCGTGCGCCGGTTGTCGCGATCAGCGCGGCGCTCGAGGCGCAGATCGCCGACCTCGATCCCGAGGACAAGGGGCTGTTCCTAGCCGACATGGGCATGACGGAGCCCGGGCTCGACCGGGTGATTCGCGCGGCTTTCGAACTGCTCGGCCTGCACACGTATTTCACGGCGGGCCCCAAGGAAGTGCGCGCATGGACGATTCCGTTTCATGCGAATGCGGCGCAGGCGGCCGGCGTCATCCACACGGATTTCGAGCGTGGGTTCATCCGCGCCGAGGTCATCGCGTACGACGACTACATCGCATGCAACGGCGAGCAGGGCGCGAAGGAGGCCGGCAGGATGCGGCTCGAAGGGCGCGACTACGTCGTCCGCGACGGGGACGTCATGCATTTCCGCTTCAACGTCTGAACCGTCGTGGATCGAGCGCGCGACCGTTGCCGTCCGCGACGCCTGGCGCTCGGCGGCCTGGTCCTGCTGCTCGCCGCATGCGCAACGATCGCCGTTCGCAACCCGCCACGTCTCGACGTGACGGCCGTCGCGCTCGATCGCGTCGAAGGTTCGGACGCGTATTTCACCGTCGACATCGCGCTCACCAATCGCATGGATCAACCGATCGACATCGACGGTCTCGAGGCGACGCTGTCGATCGAAGGCGAGCAGGTCGCGCAGGCGAAGCTTGCGGGCGGACCGGTTCACGTTCCCGCGAGCGGCACGGCGAATGCGCAGATGGCCGCCCGCACCGGTATGGACGCGGTGCTGCGCGCCGTCGCCAGCGCGATGCGCCGCGGCGCGATGCTGCTTGCGCCGGGCGCAAACCCGGTGCTCCGTTACTCGCTGCAGGGCAGCGCGACGCTCGCGGGCGGCGGGCGCTTCCCGTTTTCGAAGAGCGGTGAGTTCGGCGAGCGGCAGTCCGCGAAGCCATGAAGCCGTTCCGCTTCACCAAGATGGAAGGACTCGGCAACGACTTCGTCGTCATCGATGCGACCCGTACGCCGTTCGCGATGGCCGCGGCCGACATCCGGCTTCTGGCCGATCGCCGCTTCGGCATCGGTTGCGACCAGCTCCTCGTCGTCGAGCGCGCCGTCGGTGACGCCGATTTCCGCTACCGCATATTCAACGCCGACGGGGGCGAGGTGGAGCAGTGCGGCAATGGCGCGCGCTGCTTCGTGGTGTTCGTCCGCGAGCACGGGCTCACGACGAAGCGCGAGATTCGCGTGGAGACGGCCGACGGCATCATCGTGCCGCGCGTCGACGACGACGGCGAGGTGAGCGTCGACATGGGGATGCCGCGCTTCGCTCCAGCGGACGTCCCGTTCGTCGACGGGACGGGCGGCATCGTGGACACGCTCGACGTCGACGGCAGCCTCGTGGAGATTTCCGCCGTCTCGATGGGCAATCCGCACGCCGTGCAGGTCGTGCCCGACGTCGACGCTGCCCCGGTTGCGACGCAAGGGTCGCTCATCGAACGGCATCCGCGGTTTCCCGCACGGGTCAACGCCGGATACATGCAGGTCGTCGATCGCGCTACCATTCGGCTGCGCGTTTTCGAGCGCGGCGCCGGCGAGACGCTTGCATGCGGCACCGGCGCGTGCGCGGCGGTCGTGGCCGGCCGGCGGCGTGGTCTACTCGACGAAAGCGTGCGCGTGCGCATGCGCGGCGGCGTGCTCACGGTGCGCTGGGCGGGCGAGGGGAGCCCCGTCGTGATGAAAGGCCCGGCACGCCGCGT
Source organism: Casimicrobiaceae bacterium (assembly GCA_035455705.1). Taxonomy (GTDB): domain Bacteria; phylum Pseudomonadota; class Gammaproteobacteria; order Burkholderiales; family Casimicrobiaceae; genus VBCG01. The sequence continues at coordinate 7,289 of DATIEN010000158.1, forward strand.
CTTCGAAGGCGAGTGGCGCGGCTAACGAACCGAGGGATCTCTAAAAGTCGATGGATGCCAGCGCGGTCGCCGAATACCTGAAGCAGAATCCTGCGTTCTTCGAAGATTATGCCGACGTGGTCGCACAGATCTTCGTACCGCACCCGCACGGCGGCCACGCGATTCCGATCGCCGAACGGCAGATGCTCGCGCTGCGCGACAAGGTCTACGACCTCGAGCAGAGGCTGCGCGAGCTTGTTTCGCACGGCGCCGAGAACGACGCGATCGGAGAGAAGCTGCACCGCTCGACGCTCGCGCTCTTCGCCGCGCCCGACCTCGAGACGACGCTCGCGGTGCTGTCGCACAGCTTGCGCGAGGACTTCGCGGTGCCGCAGGTCGCGATCCGACTGTGGCCGGAGGGCGCCATCGATGCGGACCTTCCCGAGCTCGCGGAGACGCCTCGGGAAGTTCGCGACTACGCCGACCGGCTGCGCGCGCCGTACTGCGGCCCCGAAGCGGCCCCGCAGTCACGCGAATGGTTCGCCGCGGATGGCGAGTTGCGATCGTTCGCCTGCCTGCCGCTTCGAACCGAGAAGACGTTCGGCATGCTCGCGCTCGCAAGCGACGATGCCCGCCGCTTTCACCCCGACATGGGAACCGTTTACCTGTTGCGGCTTGCCGAGCTCGCGAGTGTCGCGATTGCGCGCTTCCTGCTTTAGGCCGTAGAGTGCCTCGAAATGTCGAAGGCGCCGCTCGTTCCCGCGATGTCCGACGCGCACGGCGCGCTTCTCGAGGCGTTCGCGCTTTCGCTCGCCACGCGGCCGTCGCACACGCGCAAGGCGTATCTCCGGGACGTCGCGCGCCTTTTCGCGATGGCCGGCGAAACGCCGCCCCAAAAGCTGACGCGGCCGATGCTGATGCGCTTCGTCGCGACGCTGCACGGTCGCGGCTTGTCGGGGCGCAGCCTCGCGCGGATGCTTTCCGCGTGGCGTGCGTTCTACCGCTTCCTGGTCGAGCGCGACCGGTCGCTCGGCGACGATCCATGCGCCTCCATCAAGCCGCCGAAGTCGCCGAAGCGCCTGCCGTCGGCGCTGTCACCCGACGAAGCGGCGCAACTCGTCGAAATCGGCGGCGACGACGTGCTGTCGCTTCGCGACCGGGCCCTCTTCGAGCTCGCCTATTCGTCGGGCTTGCGCCTGTCGGAACTCGCCGGCGTCGACATCGACGCCTGCAACCTCGACACGCGCGAGGTGCGCGTGCTCGGCAAGGGCAGCAAGGAGCGCATCGTGCCGATCGGCAAGGCCGCACGCGAGGCGCTCGCGCGCTGGCTTCCGGTGCGCAACGCCGAGGCCGCCAACGGCGAGGCGGCACTCTTCGTGAATCGACGCGGCAAGCGGCTTTCGCCGCGCTCGATCGAGGATCGGCTCGCGCGCTGGGCAGAGCGGCAGGGATTGTCCCGTCACGTGCATCCGCACATGCTGCGGCACTCGTTCGCCTCGCACCTGCTGGAGTCGTCCGGCGACCTGCGCGCGGTGCAGGAGATGCTCGGCCACGCGTCGATCGCGAGCACGCAGGTTTATACGCACCTCGATTTCCAGGCGCTCGCGAAGGTCTACGACGCGGCGCATCCGCGCGCCAAGCGCAAATAAGGCTTCAGGCGGCGCGGCGAGCGCTGCGCCGCGGCGTCGCGAGCAGCGCGTGAACCACGTCGAAGAACGCGGCGACGACGCGGGCGTCGCGCCGCTCGACGAGGCATGCGACGTGCGCGTGCGTCTGCACGTCGGCGTCCTGGATCGCCACCTTGCGAAGTCGGGCGTCGGCGACGAACTCGATTTCCGAGACGGCGGCGATGCCGAGGCCCCGAATAACCGCCTCGCGCACGGCCTCGCGGCTGCCGATCTCCATCGCGATCGGCGGCGACACGCTGGCCTGGCGCAGCGCGTCGTCGAGGGCCTTGCGCGTCGTCGATCCCGGCTCGCGCACGATCATCGGCTCCTTGCGCAACTCCGCCAGGCGGACCGCACGCCTGCGCGCAAAGCGATGCCGCCGCGGCACGAAGATCACGACGCGGTGCGAGCGGAACGGCACGAAATGCAACCGCGGGTCGTGCGCGTATTGAGCGAGTACCGCGACGTCGGTGGAGCGGTCCAGCAGGCCCGCGACGACCTGCTCGGAATTGCCGAGCGTTACGGCGAGCTCGATCGCCGGATGTCGCGCGCGAAACGCCGCCAGCATCTCCATCACGTGGTAAGGACCGACGGCGCCGACGCGCAGCCGCCCGGCACGAAGCTCGCCCGTGTTGCGCAGGAGCGCGAGTGCTTCCTCCTCGTGCTCGAAGATACGCTCCGCGATCCCGAAGAGCGCCTCGCCGGCGGCACTGAGCGCGACGCGCCGGCCGTTGCGCACGAAGAGCTCGATACCGTACGTCTCCTCGAGCGCCCGCACCTGCGCGGTCACCGTCGGCTGGCTCACGTGCAGCGCCCGCGCGCCGGCGGTGAAGCCGCCGTGGCGGGCGACGGCGAAGAACGAGCGCAGGTGGGCGAGACGCATAGATTTCTTCTATGAGTCTGCCGCAATTTTTGTATTGGATCAATGCGCACGACGTCCCGATACTCCGCGAACTCGCTTTTCGAGAGCCTTCGATGGCGTGGACGTATCACAATCCCGTCGCCGTGACGTTCGGCGACGGTTCGCTCGACCGGCTCGGCGCGATCCTCGGGCGCCGCCGCGCGGTCCTCGTCGCGTTTCCCGAGGCCGAGGCGCTCGGGCACGTCGCGAGCGTGCGTCGCGTTCTCGGTGACGCCCTGGCGGGCATCATCGACGACATCGAGCCCAATCCCGACGTCGTTCATTTGCGCGAATTGCACGCGCGCTTCTGGCGGGAGTTCGCATCGGTCGACGCGATCGTGGCGCTCGGCGGCGGCAGCACGCTCGATACGGCGAAAGTGCTCGCCGTGACGCCTCCGGCCGGCGACTTCGACGCGCTGGTCGCGAAGCTCGCGGTCGCGGAGCCCTTCGTGCCGGCGCGGGCGAAGGCGCTCGTCGCGATCCCGACGACGGCCGGCACCGGCAGCGAGGTCACGCCGTGGGCCACGGTCTGGGATCGCGGCACAGGCCGGAAATATTCGCTGCACTTGCGCGAGACGTGGCCGGAGGCGGCCATCGTCGATCCGCGTCTCACCGCGAGTGCGCCGCGCTCGATCACGCTGCAGTCGGGGCTCGACGCGCTGTCGCACGCGCTCGAGGCGATCTGGAACGTCAATGCGAACGATGTCTCCGACACGCTCGCGGTGAGCGCGGCGCGGCGCATGCAGCGGACGCTGCCTGCGCTCGTCGAGCATCTCGACGAGGCGCCGCTTCGCGAGCAGGCCGCGCTCGCCGCACTGGAGGCCGGACTCGCCTTCTCGAACACGCGCACGGCGCTCGCGCATTCGATCTCGTACGAGATGACCCTTCGGCACGGCCTGCCGCACGGCATCGCGTGCTCGTTCACGTTGCCGCTCGTCCTCGAGCGCGCGAGGGGGTGCAGGCCGGATCGCGACGCGGTTCTCGCGCGCGTGTTCGACGTGCCGCTGGCCCGTGCGGCCGGACACCTCGCGTCGTGGCTCGAATCGCTCGGCGTCAGCACGGCATTCGAAACTTACGGAGTCGGCGCCGACGAATCGCGGGCGATGGTCGACACGGCGCTCACCGGTGCGCGTGGACGCAATTTCATCGGGGCGACAGCCGGCTGACCGCAGCCGGCGCGATCGCTTCCGGTACTCAAGGAGGAAACGATGGATGCAGGAACGCTAGGCAGGCCCGCAATGGCGGGAGCCGAGCCGGTGACCGACGAGCGCAGCCGCAAGCTCGTCACGCTGGCGAGCCTGATCGGCACGACGGTCGAGTGGTACGACTTCTTCATCTACGGCACGATCACCGGCCTCGTCTTCAACAAGCAGTTCTTCCCGAGCGACGACGTGTTCGTATCGACCGCGCTCGCCTACACGGTCTACGCGGTCGGGTTCGTGACGCGACCCGTCGGCGGGATCCTGTTCGGCCACTTCGGCGACCGGATCGGGCGCAAGCCACTGCTCGTGCTTACGCTTTTGATCATGGGCATCTCGACGTTCCTGATCGGACTGATCCCGAACTACGCGGCGATCGGCATCGCGGCGCCGCTGCTGCTGTTGCTGTTGCGGCTGCTGCAGGGCATCGGTCTCGGCGGCGAATGGGGCGGCGCGGTCATCATGTCGTTCGAATACGCGCCGCGCGAGAGGCGCGGGTTCTACGCGTGCTTCCCGCAGGTCGGGCTCGCCATCGGGCTTTGCCTCGCGACCGGCGTCGTCGCGCTCTTGTCGTGGCTCCTGCCGGACGCGGCATTCCAGGCATGGGGATGGCGCGTCGCATTCCTGCTGTCGATCGTGCTCGTCGTCGTCGGCATCTTCGTGCGGCTGCGCATTCTCGAGACGCCGGAATTCACGAAGGTACGCGAGGCGCACAAGATCGTGCCGGTGCCGATCGGCGAGGTGATCCGCGACTACAAGAAGAACGTGCTGCTCGGCTGGGGCGCGCGCTGGATCGACGGCGTCGTGTTCAACATCTACGCCGTGTTCACGATCGCGTATCTCGTCACGATCCTCAAGTACGACAAGACGTCGATCCTCGTGTCGATCTCGCTCGCCGCGTTCGTGCTGATCTTCACGATTCCCGTCGCGTCGAAATGGTCCGATCGGATCGGGCGGCGCAAGGTCTACGGCTGGGGCGCGTTCGCGTGCGGCGTCATCGCGTTCCCGATGATGTACGCGATGCATTACTCGGGGAGCGCGCTCGTCGCCGGGCTCGCGATCATCCTGGCGCTCGGCGTCATCTACGCGCCGGTGTACGGCCCCGAGTCGGCGCTTTTCTGCGAGCTCTTCGACACGCGCGTCCGCTACACGGGCATCTCGACCGTCTACCAGGTGTCGGGAATCGTCTCGAGCTCGATCACGCCGCTGATCGCGACGACGCTCCTGCACGCGAACGGCGAGCAGCCGTGGTACATCGCGACCTACATCTTCTTCGTGGGCATGGTGAGCGCGATCAGCACGTACTACATGCGGCGCACGTTCTGACGTTCGTTCGGACGGGCCGGGGCTTCCGCGCCCCGGCCCTGCGCGACGCCCGACCGACTTACTGCACGGTCTCTCCGTGCAGCGCGAGATCGAGACCCTCGCGCTCCTGCTCCTCGCTGACGCGCAGACCGATCGTCATGTCGATCGCCTTCAGCAGGACGTAGCTGCCGATCCCGCTTACGACGAGGGTCGTGACGACGGCGCCCGCCTGCGTGAGCACGCTGCCGTCGACGCCGCTGATCGCGCGCACGTTGAGGGCGCCCGTCAACAGCGCGCCGATGATGCCCCCGATGCAGTGGACGCCGAAGGCGTCGAGCGAATCGTCGTAGCGGAACCAGCTTTTCACCGTCGTCGCGGCGAAGAAGCAGCCCACGCCCGCCGCGATGCCGATCACGAGCGCGCCGAACGCGCCGACGAAGCCGGACGCCGGCGTGATCGCGACGAGCCCCGCGACCGCTCCCGACGCGATGCCGAGGACCGACGGCTTGCCCTTCGCGACCCACTCGGTGAACATCCAGGCGAGCGCCGCGACCGCCGTCGCGAACTGCGTGACGAACATCGCCATGCCGGCGCGCGCGTTCGATGCGACCGCGGAGCCGGCGTTGAAGCCGAACCAGCCGACCCACAGCAGCGATGCGCCGATCAGCGTCAGCGTCAGGTTGTGCGGCGCCATCGCTTCGCGGCCGTAGCCCAGCCGCTTGCCGAGGACCAACGCGCAGACGAGGCCCGCCATGCCGGCGTTGATGTGAACGACGGTGCCGCCGGCGAAGTCGAGCACGCCCGCCGTCGCCCAGAAACCCGTCGGCTCCCACATCATGTGCGCGATCGGCGCGTAGATCAGCACCGACCATAGCGCCATGAACCACAGCATCGCCGAGAACTTCATCCGGTCGGCGAACGCGCCGGCGATGAGCGCCGGCGTGATGATCGCGAACGTCATCTGGAACATCATGTAGACGGACTCGGGTATCGTCAGCGCGAGATGCGACACGGACACCTTGCCCGCCTCGTTCTCGAACAGCATGCCGTGCAGGAAGAAGCGATCGAGGCGTCCGAATACGGCGTTACCGGGCATGAAGGCGAGCGAATAGCCGATGACGACCCATAGCACGGTGACGAGGCAGGTGATCGAGAAGCTCTGCATCAGCGTGGCCAGCACGTTCTTCTTGCGGACCATGCCGCCGTAGAAGAGCGCCAGTCCGGGAATCGTCATCATCAGCACGAGCCCCGTCGACGACAGCATCCACGCGGTGTCGCCCGTGCTGATCTTGTCGACGCTCACGACCTGCGGGCTCGTCGGCGCGGCGGTCGACGCGGCGGCGGCAGGCGCCGGCGTCGTCTGCGGCGCGGGCGTGGCTGGCGCGATGCCATCGTCCTTGGCGGCGGGCGCGGTTGTCGCGGCCGGCGCCGGCGACTTGTCCTGCGCCTGCAGCGGAATGGCGGTTGCGAACAGCGCGCCGAGCAGCGCGAGCGCGATCAGGATGCGTTTCATCGGTGGCTCCCTCGAAGGCTAGAGCGCCGCCACACCGGTCTCGCCGGTGCGGATGCGCACGACCTGCAGCAGGTCGAACACGAAAATCTTCCCGTCGCCGATCTTCCCCGTGTTGGCGGCCTTCTCGATCGCCTCGATCGAGCGGTCGACGAGGTCGTCGTTCATCGCCGCCTCGACCTTCACCTTCGGCAGGAAATCGACGACGTATTCGGCGCCGCGATACAGTTCCGTGTGGCCCTTCTGGCGCCCGAAACCCTTGACCTCGGTGACGGTGATGCCCTGCACACCGAGCGCCGACAGCGCCTCGCGCACCTCGTCGAGCTTGAACGGCTTGATGATGGCAGTGACGAGTTTCATGACATCCTCGGCTTTCCTTCGTGACTAGAACGTTTTCCTGACGTAGACCACGCCGCGGTCTTTCGCCGTGTCGTAGCCGGTCGCGTCGGTGTAGAAGCGCGATTTCGCGTCGTTGCCCGTGTAGTACGCGCCCACCTCGACGTTCTTGAAAAGCCCGTCGGGAACCGTGTACGACGCGCCGAGCTTCCAGTCGGTGTACGAGACCTTGCCGAGCGTGGCGAGGTCGCCGTCGCTGCCGTCGTGGCGCACGTCGAGGTGGCCGACGTGGGCGACAATCGCGAAGCCGGTCTCGCCGACCGGATACGTCGCCGACGCGTCGACGTACCAGGTGCCGTCGGTCTTGTTCCGGCTCGCATCGGGCCGAGCGCCGAAGTAGTCACCGAGGCTGTACGAGACTTTCACGCTCGCCCATTTCCATCCGAGCGCCGCGTAGAGTTCCCACGTATCCGCATCGGTCACGCCCGCATTGCGGCTGCCCGGATACAGGTAGCCGTAGACGCCCACGTCGTAGAAGAAGTCGGAGTTCGGGAAGTTGTTCTTGAAGCCGCCGTAGACGTCCCACTCGACACTCGAATGGTTGTAGGCGCCGAAGTCCTCGAGCCAGCTGATGTTCGACGCCCACGTGCCGGCGTAGAAGCCACTCGCGTGCGCATAATCGAATCCGCCCTGGATCGCAGGCTTGCCTCCCGTCTGCTCGATGCCGCGGAAAACGTACTCGCTGAAGAGGCCCACGTTCGCCGTGAACGTATGCTCGGGCGGAGGCGCTGCGGCCGGTGTCTGCGCACACGCGCCCGCGACCGATGCCGCGTGCAGCGCGAGCGAAGCGATCCAGGTGGCACAATGGACTCTCATCGTCGGTTTTCCTTCGTCGGCGGGTGAACGCATCGAATGCCGCTTTGCACGGGGCGTGCCGGAAGGCGAAACACGCGTCGAATGAAGGGCTTGGATCGTCCGTGACGCGCGGGTGAGCGCGCATGGCGAGGAGTCGTCGCACCATCATCGGGCAGCGCCTTGCGCGGATGCACAGCGCCGGGGCGGTGAAAGAGGAGAGAAACCATGCTGAATTCGAAGACGTTGGACGAGCTCGCGGCGCGCATCGGCAAGGCGTTCGAGGCGTCGCCCGCGAAGGACATCGAGAAGAACGTGAAGGCTCTGTTGCAAAGCGGGCTGACGCGCCTCGATCTCGTCACGCGACAGGAGTTCGAGGTGCAGGCCGAGGTGTTGCGCAAGACGCGGGAGAAGGTCGAGCTGCTGGAGGCGCGGGTCGCCGAGCTCGAGGCGCGCGCGGCGCCGCCCGCGCCGCCGCCACAACCACTCGCGTGACCACGTCGGCCGAACGGACGAAGGCAATCGCGCGCGCACCGCGCTAGCGTTCGAACGCCGCGGCGCACCCGTACGAACGTCGCGCACGGCGGCGGACGGAGGCGCTCGTGGCCGTCGCGATCGTTCACAGCCGTGGACTTGTCGGCGTCGGCGCGCCGCGCGTGAGCGTCGAGGTGCACCTGGCCGGCGGCTTGCCGGGCGTGCACATCGTTGGACTCGCCGAAACGGAAGTGCGCGAAGCGCGCGACCGCGTCCGCGCAGCGCTGCAGCATGCGCAATTCGACTTCCCCGCCCGCAAGGTCACGGTCTCGCTCGCGCCCGCCGATCTTCCCAAGGAATCGGGCCGCTTCGACCTGCCGATCGCGATCGGCATCCTCGTGGCGAGCGGTCAGTTGCCGGGCGACAGGCTCGACGCCCACGAATTCGCGGGCGAGCTAGCGCTGACCGGCGAGCTCCGCGCGATCCGTGGCGCGCTCGCGATGGTTGTGTCCGCACGCTGCGATGGACGGGCGTTCGTGCTGCCGCAGGCGAGCGCGGGCGAGGCGGCAATGGTGAAGGGCGCCACGGTGCTGCCCGCGCCGACGCTTCTGTCCGTCTGCGCGCATCTCGCGGGGGCGACGCCGCTCGTGCCGATCGTCACCGGCCTTCCACCCGTGCAGGCGAGCGAGGGCCCCGACCTGGCCGACGTGCGCGGACAGGCACAGGCTAAGCGCGCGCTCGAGATCGCCGCGTCGGGCCTTCATTCGCTGCTGCTGGTCGGGCCGCCGGGAACGGGCAAATCGATGCTGGCGCAGCGTCTCGCGCCACTTCTGCCCGAGATGACGGAAGACGAGGCGCTCG
>DATIEN010000159.1:0-30452 GCA_035455705.1 Casimicrobiaceae bacterium
TCTCGAGTGCCGAGAGGTTGCCGAACAATCGGATGTTCTGGAACGTGCGCGCGATGCCGCGCGCCGCGACTTCGTTGGGCTTCAGTCCCGACAGCGATGCGCCGTCGAACACGAAGTCGCCGCCGTCGGCCGGGTAGATGCCGGTCAGCACGTTGAAGAGCGACGTCTTGCCCGCGCCGTTCGGGCCGATCAGCCCGTAGATCTCGCCGCGGCGTATCGAGAACGCGACGTCGGCGAGCGCCAGCACGCCGCCGAACTGCTTGGTGATGCCGCGCGCGTCGAGCAGCACGGCCGCGTCGGTCGCCGTCATCGTTCAGGCGCGGCCGGCGGCCACGGCCGCAGCGGGCCGGGTCTCGAGCTCGCGCTTGCGGACGGCGGAGGGCAGCACGCCGGCCGGACGGAACAGCATCATCAGCACGAGAGCGAGCCCGAAGAGCAGCATCCGGATCACCTCGGGATCGATGATCGTGCGTCCGAAGAGCGCGTTCTGTGCGGGGCCCACCGTGTAGCGCAGGATCTCGGGGACGAACGAAAGCAGAAGAGCGCCGACGATCACGCCGAACACGTTGCCCATCCCGCCCAGCACGACCATGGCGAGCACCATGATCGACTCGACGAGCACGAAGCTCTCCGGGCTGATGAACTGCTGCATCGCCGAGAACATGCCGCCCGCGATGCCGCCGAACGACGCCCCCATCGCGAACGCGAGGAGCTTCATGTTGCGCGTGTTGATGCCCATCGCACGCGCGGCGATCTCGTCCTCGCGGATCGCTTCCCACGCGCGGCCGATCCGCGAGTCCTGCAGGCGCAGGTTGAGCACGACGACGCCGATCAGCACGACGAGCAGGAAGTAGTAGTAGTTGATCGGCGTCGAGAAGGTGAGCGAGCCCAGCGAATGGACCTTCCCGAAGCTGTAGCCGTCGATGCGGAACGGGTCGATCAGCGTGATGCCCTGCGGGCCGTTCGTCAGGTTGAAGGGCCGCGACAGATTGTTGAGGAAGATCCGGATGATCTCGCCGAAGCCGAGCGTGACGATCGCGAGGTAGTCGCCGCGGAGCTTCAGCGTCGGCGCGCCGAGCAGCACGCCGAAGATGCACGCGACCAGCGCGCCGAGTGGCAGGATGATCCAGAACGGCAGATGCAGGCCGAAGTGCGGGCTCGCGAGCAGCGCGTACGTGTACGCGCCGACGCCGTAGAACGCGATGTAGCCGAGGTCGAGCAGCCCCGCGAAGCCGACGACGATGTTGAGGCCGAGGGCCAGGAAGCAGTAGAGGATCGCGAGGTTCGTGATCCGCACCCAGGCCGTGCCGATCGACGCGAGCGCCCACGGCAGCGCCGCGAGCCCGATGGCGAGGAGCGCGACGCCGACCCAGGCGACGGCCGGATGCCGGGTCTTCGTGAGGGGCAGTGCTACGTGCATGGCGGCCGCTCGTTGCGCGCCATCACGCTCTGTCGGACACGCGCTCGCCGAGCAGCCCCGACGGCCGGAAGATCAGCACGAGGATCAGCACGACGAATGCGAAGACGTCCTGGTAGTTCGAGCCGAAAAGCTCGAGGTGCGGATCGCCCGCGCAGCGTTGCGCGATCGCGTCGAACCAGCCGGACAGTCCGCAGAGGTTCGTGAGCTCGCCGACGTAGCCCGCGCCGAGCGCCTCGATGACGCCCATCAGCAGGCCACCGAGCATCGCGCCCGCGAGATTGCCGATGCCGCCGAGCACGGCGGCCGAGAAGGCCTTGAGGCCGAGCAGGAAGCCCATCTGGTAGTGGGCGATTCCGTAATAGCTCGCGTCCATCACGCCCGCCACGGCGGCAAGGGCCGCGCCGAGCACGAACGTGAAGGAAATGACGGCGTTGATGTCGATGCCCATCAGGCCCGCCACCTGCGGATTCTGCGCGACCGCGCGCATCGCGATGCCGAGCTTCGTCCGGTAGACGACGAGCAGCAGGCCCGCCATCATGACGATCGACAGGCCGATGATCGCGACTTGCACGTTCGTGATCGTGGCGCCGTCGGAATGCGGCGTCAGGTGGTACGAAACCGTGGTGACGACCTGCGGATAAGGCAGCGGGTTGCGGCTCCAGATCATCAGCGCGACGTTCTGCAGCACGATCGACAGGCCGATCGCCGTGATGAGCGGCGCGAGCCGCGGCGCGCGCCGCAGCGGCCGGTACGCGACGCGCTCGAGCAGGTAGCCGACGATCATGCAGACGGGAATCGCGGTCAGCGTTGCGATGGCGAGGATCGCCAGCGGCGGCATCGTCGTTCCCGAGGCGACCAGCGCCGCGATCACCGAGTACGCGGTCATCGCGCCGAGCATGACGACCTCGCCGTGCGCGAAATTGATGAGCTGGATGATCCCGTAGACCATCGTGTAGCCGAGCGCGACGATCGCGTACACGCTGCCGAGCGTGACGCCGTTGACCAGTTGCTGGATGAGGATGTCCACGGGGGAGTTCGGGGAGGAGCGGCCAGCGGATTGTCGGCTTTATGCGCCGAGCAGGGCAAGGGGTGCGGGCGGAACGGCCGTGGCGAAAAAAAAGCGCCCGCGGTTCGCGGGCGCCGTCTCGCGCTTCGCGTCGAGGACGCTACTTCTTCGCTTCCTCGGTCTTCTTTGCTTCGCCGGCAGGAGCCGCCGCGGCGGATTGTCCCGTGCCGGCATCGGACGCCTTCATGAAATCGGCGAACGCGATGCTCTTGCCGCCCTTGACGATGGCGACCGGGTCGAGCTTGCCTTCCTTCATCGTGAAGATCGTGATCTCGGCGTTCTTCCGGTCACCTTTGTCGTCGAACTCGATGTGGCCGGTGGCGCCGTCAAAGCTGATCTTCTGCAGGTCGGACAGGTACTTCGCAGGATCGGGCGAATCGGCCTTCTGCATCGCGGCGATCAGCAGGTTCGCGGCGTCATAGGTGAACGGCGCGTAGATGATCGGGTCGACCTTGTACTTCGCCTTGTACGCGTCGAGGAAGCTCTTCGACGCGGCGACTACCGGCAAGCCGGCCTGCGAGCAGATGAAGCCTTCGGCGTTCTTGTCGCCCGCGAGCTTCTTCATCGTGTCGGTGCACGCGCCGTCGCCGAAGCTGAACACCGCCTTGATGCCGAGTTCGCGCGCCTGCTTCAGCATCGGGCCGCCGGTCGCGTCCATGCCGCCGTAGAAGACGGCATCGGGATTGCGGCCCTTCATCTTGGTGAGAATCGCCTTGAAGTCGGTCGCCTTGTCGTTCGTCTTCTCGCGCGCGACGACGTTGACGCCCGCGGCTTTCAGCGTCTTCTCGACCTCGTTCGCGAGGCCCTCGCCGTAGGCGGTCGCGTCGTCGGCGATCGCGACCTTCTTGACCTTCATCGATTCGAGATACTGCGCGACCGCCGGTCCCTGCTGGTCGTCGCGGCCGACGACGCGGAAGATGTTCTTGAAGCCCTGCTCGGTCAGCTTCGGGTTCGTCGCCGAGCCGGAGATCATCGGGATGCCGGCCTGGTTGTAGACGGCCGACGCGGGGATCGTGACGCCGGAGTTCAGATGGCCGACGACGCCCGCGGCCTTGGCATCGGCGAACTTCTGCGCGATCGTCGGGCCGAGCTTGGGGTCAGCCTGGTCGTCTTCGGATTCGACGTCGAACTTCACGGTCTTGCCGCCCAGCTTGATCTTCTTGTCGTTCGCCTGGTCGATCGCGAGGCGCACGCCGTTGTCGTTGTCCTTGCCGAGGTGGGCGATCTCGCCCGTCAGCGGTCCGGCAGAGCCGATCCTGACCGTGATCGTTTCGTCGGCGGGCGGAGCGGCGGCCGGCGCAGGCGTCGCCGCCGCGGTCTCCGTCTTCGGCGCTGCCGCCTGCTTGGGTTCTTCCTTGCCGCAGCCGTAAAGGCCGACGATCGCCGCGGCGACGACCGTCAGGCCGATCGTGTTGATTGGACGCATGGAGATTCTCCGGGGAGGGGAGGAAAAAGCGCGGCATTATGGTTCCCGACGCATTCGGGTGTCAATGACGGCCGATTCCGGGGACAATCGCGTTTCGCGGCCATTCGTCGCCGCGGACCGCAATTCATCGCACCGTGCTTGCGGCTCGCGCCGGCCGGGGCTAGCTTCCGGGGCCGCCGTTGAATCCGCGCGCGGCGTCCGGCGCATCCAACGCCGGTGCAACGTGCCGAGCGTCCCGCGTCACCCGCGCGGGCGCTCGGGGTGTCCTGAAGGATCGCGCGCCACGAGCGTCGCGTGGGAGAACGAATGACGGGAAGAACGCGCACGCGGGTCATCGCCTTACTGGTGGTCCTCGCGTTGGCCGGCAGCGTCGCCGCCGCGGTCGCAGTGCGACTCGGCAAGCGCGACGCGGGCAAGATGGGCGAGAAGGCGCCGCCGGTCGCGCTGCAGTTCGCTTCGAGCGACGTCGCGTATGTCGAGAGCAGGCCGCTCGCGCGCTGGCTTCCGGTGTCGGGGACGCTGCAGGCCGTCCGCCAGACGACCGTCAAGGCGAAGGTCGCCGGCGACGTCGCCGGCCTCGACGTGCGGGAGGGCGAGGCGGTTCGCGCCGGACAGGGGCTCGCACACATCGATTCGCCGGACTTGACGGCGCGGCTCGTCGATCGCCAGGGCGCCGTCGAGAGCGCGCACGCGCAGCTCGCGCTCGCCGAGAAAACGCGCACGATGAACAAGCGCCTCCTCTCCGACAAGTTCATCTCGCAGAACGCGTTCGACGGCACCGAGTCGTCGTACAACGTCGCGCTCGGCAACGTGAAGTCGGCCGAGGCGCAGGCGCAGCTCGCGGAAAACGCGCTGGCGGACGCGCAGGTCGTCGCTCCGCTCTCCGGCATCGTGTCCAAGCGGCACGTGCAGACCGGCGAGAAGGTAGCGATCGAATCGCCGATCCTGACGATCGTCGACCTCAAGGATCTCGAGGTGCAGGCGATGGTGCCGGCGAACGACGTGCCCGAGCTGTCCCGGGGCATGCCGGTCGAGCTTCGCGTCGACGGCTTCGGCGAGCGCCGCTTCGAGGGTCGGATCGACCGGATCAATCCGTCGACCGAACCCGGGACGCGCGCGATCATCGTCTACGTGAGCCTGCCCAATCCGGATGCGGCGCTTCGCAACGGCATGTTCGCGACCGGCCGCATCGCGCTCGCGGCCAGCGCGCCGGCGCCGACGTTGCCCGCTATCGCGATTCGCAACGAGGCGGGGCAGTCCTACGTGTGGACGATCGACAACGGCAAGCTCGTGCGCCGCATCGTGATCACCGGCCGGCGCGACGAGGCGAACGCGCGGGTCGAGATCAAGACGACGTTGCCGCCCGAGATGCCGGTGCTGGCCGCCCGGTTCGACAACCTGAAGGACGGGCTGCCGGCGCTCGTCAAGGCTTCGTCGTCGTCGCAGAACGCGATGCGCGGCAGGAACGGCGGCCCGGGCTGAAGCGAGGCCTGCGCACGCCGGCAGGGAACGTGGCGGCGCCCCGCCGCCGTGCCGTTCCCCCATCCCCGATCCCCGACCCCTGATACCTGATCCCCGCCATGTGGATCACCCGCACCTCGATCGAGAATCCGGTCTTCGCGACCATGGTGATGGTCGCGATCACGGTGCTCGGCATCTTCTCGTACCGCGAGCTCAAGATCGAGCAGATGCCCGACGTGACGCTGCCGTTCGTCTCGATCCAGACGCTCTATCCGGGCGCGGCGCCCGAGGCCGTCGAGGTCGACGTCACGAAACCCATCGAATACGCGGTGAATCAGGTGTCGGGCGTCAAGCGCATCTTCTCGACGACGCGCGAAGGGCGAAGCGACGTGTTCGCGGAGTTCCGGCTGTCGACCGACGTCGCGCAGGCCGTGCAGGACGTACGCGACCGGATCGCGATCATCCGCCCGGCGTTCCCGAAGGACGTCAAGGATCCGCAGGTCGTCCGCATCGAGAACGAGAACAGCCAGCCGATCGCCTCGCTTGCCGTCATGTCGTCGACGACCGGCCTGCGCGAGCTCACGTCGCTCACCGACCAGACGGTCGTCAAGGCGCTCGAGAACCAGCCCGGCGTCGCGCAGATCCTCGTCAACGGCCGGGCGACGCGGCAGATCCTGATCCAGATCAAGCCGAATGCGCTGACGGCGCTCGGCATCGGCGTCGACAAGGTGATCGAGGCGATCCGCGAGGCGAACCAGGACGTCCCGGCGGGCCGCCTTACGCGCGGCGCGAGCGACGAGATCGTGCGCGTCGAGGGCAAGGTCAAGGATCCCGCGCAGTTCGGTCGCATCATCGTCGCGCAGCAGGGCGGCGGCCCCGTCTACCTCACGCAGGTCGCCGACGTGGTCGACGGCGAGAAGGAGCCCGACTCGCTGTCGCGCATCAACGGGCGCCCGGCGATCACGCTCGACCTCGTCAAGGCACAGGACGCGAACATCGTCGAGACCGGGCGCGCCGTGAAGGCGGCGGTCGACGACCTGAGGAAGCGCCTGCCCGGGGACGTCGAGCTGAAGCTCACCTGGTCGCGCTCCGACCAGGTCGAGAAGGCCGTCAACCGCGTGAAGAGCACGATCGTCGAAGGCGCCGTCCTGACGGTGCTGATCGTCTTCTTCTTCCTCGCGAGCTGGCGCAGCACGATCATCACCGGCCTCACGCTGCCGATCGCCGTGGTCGCGACGTTCATCGCGCTGCGCGCCTTCGGGTTCACGCTCAACTTCCTGACGCTGATGGCGCTGTCGCTGACGATCGGCCTTCTGATCGACGATGCAATCGTCGTGCGGGAGAACATCGTCCGTCATCTCGGCATGGGCAAGGATCATTCGCGGGCGGCGCGCGAGGGCACCGACGAGATCGGTTTGGCCGTGATGGCGACGACGTTCGCGATCGTCGCGGTGTTCGTGCCGATCGCGTTCATGAACGGCCTGATCGGCCGCTTCTTCTTCCAGTTCGGCGTGAGCGTCGCCGTGGCGGTGCTCGTATCGCTGTTCGTGAGCTTCACGCTCGACCCGATGCTTTCGTCCGTATGGCCGGATCCCCCCGAAACCCGCTTCGCGAAGATGCGCTGGCTCGGTCGCCTGCTCGACCGCGTCGAGCGCGGCGTCGACGGCCTGCATCGCCTCTACGCGAGCGTCCTCGAATGGGCGCTGTCGCGGCGCAAGTCGGTGCTCGCGATCGCGCTGGTCTCGTTCGTCGCGAGCTTCTTCGTCGTGCCGCTCGTCGGCACCGAGTTCATGCCCGAGGTCGACGAGGGCCTCATCACGCTGCGGCTCAACACGCCGGTGGGATCGAGCCTCGAATACACGAACGGCAAGGTGCTCGAGGTCGAGGAGACGCTGCGGCGGACGTTCCCGGAGATCGCGCTCACGATGACGACGGTGGGCACCGAGGACGGCCGCAACTACGCGCGGCTCAACCTCAAGCTCGTCGACGCGAAGGATCGCAGCCGCTCGCAGAAGGCGCTCGAGGGCGCGATCCGCGCCGCGCTGCGCCCGATCCCGGGCATCGAGCTCGCGTTCGGCTTCGACCGGCCGATCTGGTTCAACGTCCTCGGCCCCGATGCCGAGACGCTGTCGAAGGTCGCCGAGGACTTCGCGTCGCGCGTCGCGAAGGTGCCGGGCATCGCCGACCTCGAGTCGTCGGACAAGGCGGCGAATCCGGCGCTGTCGATCCGGCTCAACAACGCGGCGGCCTCCGACCTCGGCATCAGCGTGCAGCAGGTGGGCAATACGATCCGTCCGCTGGTTGCCGGCGACACGATCAGCTACTGGCTCGGGCCGGACGGGCAGAACTACGAGGTCAACGTGCAACTGTCGCGGGATCGCCGCCAGCTCGCGTCCGACCTCGCGAACCTGTACGTGACCACCGACCGGCGCGGGCCGGACGGACAGCTGCGGATGGTGCCGCTGCGGCAGGTGGCCGACATCGTCGCGACGACCAGCCCGCAGCTCATCAAGCGCCAGAACCTGCAGCGGCGCATCGGCATCTACGCGAACGTCGAGGGCAGGCCCGCCGGCGACGTGGGCACCGACGTGCAGCGCATCGCGAACGAGATGCAGCTGCCGCCCGGTTACCGCCTCGAGGCCGCTGGACAGCAGCAGGACATGCAGGAGTCGTTCGCGTCCGCGGTCGCGGCGATCGCGCTCGCCATCGTCTTCATCTACCTGATCCTCGCATCGCAGTTCGCGAGCTTCCTGCAGCCGGTCGCCATCATGGCGTCGCTGCCCTTCTCGCTGATCGGCGTCTTCCTCGCGCTGCTCTTGACCGGAACGACGCTCAACATCTTCTCGGTCATCGGGCTCGTCATGCTGATGGGCCTCGTTACCAAGAACGCGATCCTGCTCGTCGATTTCGCGAACCGCGCGCGCCGCGGCGGCGCAAGCCTGCGCGACGCGCTGCTCGGTGCAGGTCAGGTGCGGCTGCGCCCGATCGTGATGACGACCGCCGCGATGATCGGCGGCATGCTGCCGCTCGCGCTGGGTCTGGGCGACGGCGGCGAGCAGCAGGCGCCGATGGGCCGCGCGATCATCGGCGGCGTTCTCACGTCGACGCTCCTCACGCTGATCGTCGTGCCGGTGATCTACGCGTATCTCGACGGCTGGTCGCAGCGCAGGCTCGCGCGGCGGGCGGAGCGCCATTCGATGGTCGGCGCCGCCGGCGACGACTAGGCGTTGGCTGCGTTTCGTTCGCGAGCGTTGCCGCACAAGCGATGCCGCGCCGCCTCGGCCACGCCGTAACTAAACGGCCGTATAATAATCGGCGTGGCGAGACCGTCGCGCAACGTCGATGCGGCCCTGCTGCGCGCGGGGCGCGCGCTCTATCCGTCGACCGGGATCCGCGCGCTGTCCGTGCGCAAGGTCTGCGAGCGCGCCGGCGTCAACGTGGCCATGTTCCACTACCACTTCGGCAGCAAGGAGCGGTTCGTCGCGGTCCTGCTCGCGCAGATGTACGAGGCGATGTTCGAGCGGCTTGCCCTCGCGGCCGACGGCGGCCCGCCGCTCGCCGCGCTGCGGCGCGCGCTCCTCGTCCTCGCGCACTTCGCGCGCGACCATCGCGCCGTATTGCGGCGCATCCTGCTCGATGCGCTCGCCGGTGAGCCGGTTGCGGTCGAGTTCGCGCGGGCGAACCTGCCGCGCCACCTGCGGATCGTCGCCGGGCTCGTCCGTGCCGCGCAGGCGGCGGGCAAGCTTCGCGACATCGCACCGCTGCAGGCGCTTGCGCTCCTCGGGGGGGCGATCGGCGGCCCGATCCTGCTCGGCACGGCGCTCACCGAGAGCGCGGCGGTTCCGCGCACGCTGCGGGTGGCCTTCCAGCGCGAGGTGCTCGACGACGCCGCGCTCGCCGAGCGCATCGACCTGTTGCTCGCGACGCTCGCCACCTCGAGGGCGCGCAAGCGCAAGCCCGCATGACGGCGGCGTTGCGATTCCGGGGTGCCGCCCTCGCGCTCACGGCGCTGATCGTGGCCGGCTGCACGCGCGCGCCACCGGCGGGCTATCCCGGCTACGTCGAGGGCGAATACATCTTCGTCGCCTCGCCGCTTTCGGGAACGCTGTCGACGCTTGGCGTGCAGCGCGGCGACACGGTGACGAAGGGCGCGATGCTGTTTTCGCTCGAGAGCGACCAGGAGCAGGCGGCCGTGGCGGAAGCCCAGGCCCGCGTGCGACAGGCGCAGGCGACGCTCGCCGATCTCGAGAAGGGGCGCAGGCCGCCGGAGGTCGCCGCGGTGCGCGCGCAGCTCGCACAGGCGCAGGCGTCCGCCGCGCAGAGCGCCGCCGATCTCGAGCGCACGCAGAAGCTCGTCGCCGACAAGTTCCTGCCGCCGCAACAGCTCGACCAGGCGAAGGCCGCGCGCGACCGCGATCGCGCGCGCGTCGCGGAGCTGACCGAGCAGGTGCGCATCGCGAACCTGCCGGCACGCAGCGACCAGGTCGCAGCGGCACGGGCAGACGTGAAGGCCGCGACGGATGCGCTCGCGCAGGCGCAATGGCGTGTCGAGCAGAAGTCGCAGGCGGCGCCGGCCACCGGCCGCGTCGTCGACACGCTCTATCGCACCGGCGAATGGGTGGCGGCCGGTGCGCCGATCGTCTCGCTGCTGCCGCCGGCGAACGTGAAGGTGCGCTTCTACCTCCCCGAGCCGCTGGTCGGCACGCTGCGGATGGGAGACGGCGTCATCGTGCGCTGCGACGGCTGTGGCGGCGACATCGCCGCCGCGATCCGTTTCATCGCGCCGCAGGCCGAATTCACGCCGCCGGTGATCTACAGCCGGCAGAATCGCGCGAATCTCGTGTTCCTCGTCGAGGCGTGGCCGCAACCGCCGAATCCCGCGCTGCATCCCGGCCTGCCGGTCGAGGTCGTGCTCGGCGGGGCCGCGGCTGCGGCGAAGTCGCCATGAGCGGCGCTCCACAGGGCAGTATCGACGGCGCAAGACCCGGCGTCGAGGAGCACGATGCCGACCGTTCGCACGCGGCGGCGATCGACGTGCGCGGACTCACCAAGCGCTACGCCGGGCGCGCGGTCGTCGACCATGTATCGATTCGCGTCGCGCGCGGGCTCATCTTCGGCTTCCTCGGCCCCAACGGAAGCGGCAAGACGACGACGATCCGGATGCTGTGCGGGCTGCTGACGCCCGACGAGGGCGAGGGCACGTGCCTCGGCTTCGACGTGCGCGGCGAGGCCGAATCGATCAAGCGCGAAGTGGGTTACATGACGCAACGCTTCAGCCTCTACGAGGACCTGTCGATCGAGGAGAACCTCGACTTCGTCGCGCGGATGTACGGCGTGCGCGAGCGACGCGCGGTCGTCGACGAAACGCTCGCGCGGCTCGGTCTCGCGTCCCGTCGCGGCCAGCTCGCGGGCACGCTGTCCGGCGGATGGAAGCAGAGGCTCGCGCTCGCCGCGTGCCTGTTGCATTCGCCGCGGCTGCTGCTGCTCGACGAGCCGACGGCCGGCGTCGACCCGAAGGCGCGCCGCGATTTCTGGGACGAGATCCACTCGCTCGCCGCGAGCGGCATCACCGTGCTCGTCAGCACGCACTACATGGACGAGGCCGAGCGCTGCCACCGCCTCGCCTACATCAGCAACGGAAGGCTGCTGGTCGAAGGCAGTCCCGACGAGGTGATCGCGCATTCCCGACTCGCCACCTGGTCCATCGCGCTCGAGGGAGGCGGCGACGAGCGCAAGCTCGCTGCCCTCGCGCACGAGCTGCGCGATGCGCCGGGCGTCGACAGCGTGATCGCATTCGGGCTGTCGCTTCGCGTGTCGGGCCGCGATGCCAAGACGCTCGAGGCAGCGCTCGGTCGCGTGCGGGAGCGTCCGGGCTTTCGCGTCGAGCGCGTCTCGACGTCGCTCGAGGACGTGTTCGTCGAGCTGATGCAGGAGGTGCCCGAACGTGCGGCGTGAGGCTCGCCGCTTCGGCTTCTCGGTTGCGCGTGCCTACGCGATCATGCTGAAGGAATTCGTCCAGATGCGTCGCGATCGGCTGACGTTCGCGATGATCGTCGGCATTCCGATCGTGCAGGTGCTGCTGTTCGGGTTCGTCATCAACACCGACCCCAAGGCGCTGCCGACGGCACTCGT
Source organism: Casimicrobiaceae bacterium (assembly GCA_035455705.1). Lineage (GTDB taxonomy): Bacteria > Pseudomonadota > Gammaproteobacteria > Burkholderiales > Casimicrobiaceae > VBCG01. The sequence continues at coordinate 11,506 of DATIEN010000159.1, forward strand.
CGACTACGACCGCACGGAGCTCACGCGCAGCATCGCGGCCGCGCTCGCGAATACCGGCTACTTCGCGCTGGTGCCCACGCGCCCGGACGCGCTCGCGGCCGACGAGTTGATCGCGCGCGGCGACGTGCAGTTCGCCGTCGTCTTCCCGGCCGGCTTTTCACGCAGGCTGACGCGCGGCGAGCGGCCGTCGCTGCTCGTCGCGGCCGACGCGACCGATCCGGCGGCGACGGGCAACGCGCTCGCCGCGCTCTCGCAGGCGGGCACGTACGCGCTGCGGCACGATCTCACCGGTCCGCTCGCACGGCTCGCCCCGGGTGGCGTTCCGTTCGACATCGACGTCCAGCGCCGCTACAACCCCGAAGGCGTGACCGCCTACAACATCGTGCCGGGCCTGCTCGCGGTGATCCTGCAGCTCACGATGGTGATGATGACGGCGTTCGCGATCACCCGCGAGCGCGAGCGCGGCACCTACGAAGGCCTGCTCGCGACGCCCGTGCTGCGCTCGGAGGTGATGGCGGGCAAGATCGCGCCGTACATCGTCGTCGGCCTCGTGCAGTCGGCGATCATCGTCGCCGCCGCCCGGTACCTGTTCGACGTGCCGATGCTGGGCAGCCTGCCGCTGCTCGCCGGGGCGATGATGATCTACATCGCCGCGCTGCTGTCGCTCGGCTACGCGATCTCGACGCTCGCGGCGAACCAGCTGCAGGCGATGCAAATGACGTTCTTCTTCTTCCTGCCGACGATGCTCTTGTCCGGCTTCATGTTTCCGTTCCGCGGAATGCCGCAATGGGCGCAATGGCTCGGCGAGATCTTTCCCGCCACGCATTTCTTGCGCATCGTGCGCGGCATCCTGCTCAAGGGCAACGGAATCGCCGACGTCACGACGCATCTCTGGCCGATCGTGCTGTTCCTGCTGGTCGTGTCGACGATCGCGATGTGGCGCTACCGGCAGACGCTCGATTGACGCAGGTCGATTGCTATAATGGCGCCCGCTTTCGCTCCCGCCCGCAATGACCCGATTCGATTACGATCGCGCGCGATTCAACATGATCGAGCAGCAGATCCGTCCTTGGGACGTGCTCGATCCGCGAGTGCTCGACCTTCTGTCCGCGGTTCGCCGCGAGGACTTCGTTCCGCCTGCGTACCGGATGCTCGCGTTCGCGGATCTCGAACTGCCGCTTCCGAACGGCTTCAAGATGTGGACGCCGAAGATGGAGGCGCGCGTGCTGCAGGAGCTTCGCGTGCGCTCGACCGAGCGCGTGCTGGAGATCGGGACGGGCAGCGGCTACCTCACGGCGCTTCTGGCGAGCGAGTCCGGCGACGTGACGAGCGTCGAGATCGATGCGGCGACCGCGGCCGACGCGCGTGCCAGGCTCGCGCGGCACGGCTACACGAACGTGCGGGTCGACGTCGGCGACGGGGCGCGCGGTCATGGCAACGAAATCTACGACGTCGTCGTGCTGACGGGTTCGACGCCGCTGCTGCCCGAGCGTTTCTTCGAGCAGCTTTCGCCGAGCGGACGCCTCTTCGCAGTCGTCGGCGAGCGCCCGGCGATGAAGGCACGGCTCGTCCATTCGGAGGCACCCGGCGCCCGTACGGCGACCGACCTCTTCGAGACGGTGATCGATCCGCTCGTCAACGCCGCGACGCCCGCGCGGTTCGAATTCTGATCTTCGCCGCATCGTTCGCGGCGCGTTGCCCGAAGCGAACCGGCATCGGAGCAATGCCCGCACTTCCCGGCCATCGCCCATGAAGGCTCGAAAACCCGTTGCCATCGCATGCATGGTCGCCGCGGTCGCGGCCGCACCTCGCGCCTTCGGCGAGGACCTTCTCGAGGTGTACCGGGAAGCGCTGCAGAGCGACCCGACGCTTGCCGCCGCCCGCGCCAACTGGCAGGCGACGCAGGAGCGCGTCCCGCAGGCTCGTTCGGGCCTTCTGCCGAACGTCTCGCTGTCGATCGCCCCCAACTTGAATTACTTCGGTACGAACCTCGACACCAACCCTCACGTCACGGTCAATCGGGACTTCGGCTTCGGCGGCCTCACGGTGTCCGCCTCGCAGCCCCTCTACCGCTACGCCAACACGGTCGCGTACAGCCAGGCGGTCGAGCAGGTGCGGCAGGCCGACTACACGCTCGAGTCGGCGAAGCAGGACCTGATCGTTCGCGTGGCGACCGCTTATTTCAACGTGCTGCTCGCGCAGTTCACCGTCGAACTCGCGGAAAGCCAGAAGGCGGCCGTCTCGGAACAGCTCGCACAAGCGAAGCGCAACTTCGAAGTCGGCGTCGCGACGATCACCGACACGAACGAAGCGCAGGCGAAGTACGACCAGATCGTCGCGCAGGAAATCACTGCGCGCAACGACCTCGAGAACCAGCGCACGGCGCTACGCGCCATCATCGGCCGCAATCCTGGCGACCTGAAGCGGCTCGGAGGCGGCTTCGATCCCGTGGTGCCGTCGCCGAACAAGCTCGATGCGTGGGTCGACAAGGCGCTTGCCGACAACCTGTCGGTGCGCATCGCCCAATACAACGCCGACATCGCGACGCTGGAGATCGAGCGCCAGCGCGCCGGCCGCCTGCCGACGGTCGATCTCGTCGCGAGCGCCAACGCGCAGGCCTTCAATGCGTCGGTCAACTCGAATGCCTCCGGCGAGCAGCATCAGGTGGCGATCGGCCTCGCCGTCACGGTGCCGCTCTACACCGGCGGCTTCGTCGATTCCAAGGTACGCGAGGCGTACGCGCTGCAGGAGAACGCGCGACAGAACCTCGAGGTTGCGCGGCGCAACGCGCTCTTCAACGCACAGACCGGGTTCACCGGCGTCACCAGCGCCGCGGCGTCGGTGAAGGCGTTCGAGCAGGCGCTCGCGTCCGCGCAGACCGCGTACGAGTCGAACAGAACGGGACTCGAGGTCGGCGTCCGCACGAACCTCGACGTGCTCAATACGCAGCAGAACGTCTACCAGGCGCGCCACGATCTCGCGCAGGCGTACTTCAACTACATGCTGGGCGTGCTGCGGCTCAAGGCCGCGGTGGGCACGCTATCCGAGCAGGACATCGAGGACATGAATCGGCGGCTGCGCGGATGAGGCCGCGACGATGGGTCGGCGCGAGTGCAACCGCGTCACGGTTGACGATCCGGAATCGTCGCCGCTAGATCCTTTCCTCGAGCCAGTTCCACAGCCGGTCGGCGGCTCCCCGATGCATCGCGACGAAGCTGCGCGCACTCGCTCGCATCGCGTCGCGTGCGTGCGTATCGCCGAGGAGACGCGCAGCCGTCTGCCATAGCGCGTCCGCGTCGGCGATGCGGGCCGCCGCGCCGGCGGCGACGGCCGCGTTCGCGGCCTGCGCGAAATTGAACGTGTGCGGGCCGACCAGCGTCGGAACGCCGACCGCCAGCGGCTCGATCAGGTTCTGGCCGCCGAGCGGCAACAGGCTGCCGCCGACGAACGCGACGTCCGCCGCCGCGTAATACGCGTGCATTTCCCCCATCGAATCGCCGATGACGATGCGGACGTCGGGCGCGACGGGCCGCTCGTCGCTGCGCCTCGCGAGCGCGAAGCCGCGGGAGGCGGCCAGCGACGCGACGTCGTCGAAGCGCTGCGGATGCCTCGGCACGACGACGACCAGCGTTCGCGGCGGCAACGTCGCGTGCGCGAGCGCGTCGAGCAGCAGGGCCTCCTCGCCGTCGCGCGTCGAGGCGAGCACGATCACCGGCCGGTCGGCGCCGAAGCGCGCCCGCAACGCGTGCCCGCGCTCGATCATCGCGGGCGCCACGTCGATGTCGAACTTCAGGTTGCCGGTGACCGTGACGTCGCGTGCACCGAGCGCGCGCAGCCGCGCCGCATCCTCGTCGGTTTGCGCTGCGACGCCCGCGAGCGAGCCGAGCAGCGGTCGCGCGAGCGGCGCGATTCGCGCATAACCGCTCGCCGAGCGTTCGGACAGCCGCGCGTTCACGAGCAGCAACGGCATGCGCGATCGCGCGGCCGCCGCGGCGAGGTTGGGCCAAAGCTCGGTCTCCACGAGGAGTCCGGCGCGTGGATGAAAGTGCGCAAGGAAGCGGTCGACGGCGAACGGAACGTCGTACGGGAGCCACGACTGGAGCACACGATTGCCAAACAGCGCCAGGCCGGTCTCGCGCCCGGTCGCGGTCATGTGCGTGAGCAGGATCGTTTGCCCTGGACGCTCGCGCAGGATGCGCTCGACGAGCGGCGCGACCGCGCGCGTCTCGCCGACCGATACCGCGTGGATCCACAGGACGTCGCCACCGACCGCCCGCGCCCCGCCCGCGTAGCGGCCGAAACGCTCGCCGACGTGCGCGCGATAACCCGGCTCGCGCCGTCCTCGCCACCAAAGGCGCAATGGCAGGAACGGCAGCGCGACCCACCACAGCGTCGTGTACATCGCCCGCGCCAGCATCGCGTCGCCGTTGGCTAGCAGCGCGGAGCCGCGCGAAGCCGCATCCCGGCGGCAGCAATCACCTGCTCGGGCGACGGCGGAGCTCCGGCATCGCCGACGTCCTGCGCATGGGCTCCCGCGATCGCGACGCCGTGACGGTTACGGTCGGTCGCCGTGAAGATCGCGACCGTCGGTGTGCCGAGCGCGGCGCCGAGATGCGTGAAGCCGGTGTCGACGCCGACGGCCAGCGACGCGCGGGCGAGGCGCGACGCAGCTTCCGGCAGCGAAAGCCACGGTGGCACCACCGCGTGCGCGAAGCGGCGTGCAAGTCGCTCGCTTCGCGCGCGCTCGGTATCGCTACCCCAGGGGAGCACGCACGCGAGGCCGGCGCGCCCGATCGCGTCGAGCAGCGCCCGCCAGTTTGCCTCGGGCCACAGCTTGTCGTCGCGACTCGTCCCATGCAGGATCATCGCGTACGGCGCTGGCGGCACCGCCGCCGCGTCCACGGGCGGCCGCAGGTTCCAGCGCGGTTGCGCATCGATCGCAAAGCCGAGCGCCGCCGCGGCGAGGCGCCGGCAGCGGGTGAGGAAATGCAGGTCGCGCGGCACGCGATGATGCACGTCGTCGCCAAGCGTCGCGAGCGGTTCGCGGATGCTCGCGCGGTCGAAGCCGTGTCGCTCGCCGCGCGCCGTGCGTGCGATCAGCGCGCCCTTCACCTGCTCCTGCAGGTCGAGGACGACGTCGTAGCGCGTGCTGCGAAGAGCGGCCGCGAACGCGCGAACGTCGCGCCACGTCGATGCGGCAACGGGCGCGTTGCGCCAGGCGCGCAATCCGAACGGGATCACGCGGCGCACGTCGGGACACAGCCCGATGATGGGTGCGAAGCTCGGCTCGCTCACCCAGTCGATCGCGGCGGCCGGTCGTGCGCGTCGAATGTCGGTCGTAACGGCGAGCGCATAGACGATGTCGCCGAGCGACGAGGGGCGCACGACGAGCACCGGGCCGGGATCAGACAACGTAGAATCGGGCCATTGCGACGACAATGAAGTCAGGAATCGCCTGAACGCGGCGGTTCGAAGGACGCATGGCCGAGCCGCTTCCCGTATCGCTGGTGGTGATCACGCGCGATGCCGCCGCCGAGATTGCCGAATGCCTGCTGTCGGCACCATTCGCGAGCGACGCGCTCGTCGTGGACTCGGGAAGCGGCGATCATACCGTAGAAATCGCGCGACGCATGGGTGCCCGCGTCGTCACGCGCGCGTTCCTGGGCTTCGGCCGCCAGAAGCAGTTCGCGGTCCGGGAGGCGGTTCACGACTGGGTGCTGTGCCTCGACGCCGACGAGCGATTGTCGCCGGCGCTGCGCGATGCGATCGTCGCGCTCTTCGCAGCGGGCCAGCCTCCTCACGCCGCGTACGCGCTCGCGCGGCGCAACCGTTTTCTCGGCCGCTGGCTTTCGCATGGCGAGGGTTACCCGGACTGGACCACGCGCCTTTTCGATCGCCGGCGCGCGCATTGGAGCGACGACCCCGTGCACGAGCACGTGATTGCGGAAGGACCGGTCGGACGCCTGGAAGGCGACCTGCTTCATGCGTCCGCCGAATCGCTCGAGCGCTACATCGCCAAGCAGAATCGCTACACGACACTGCAGGCCGATGCACTGCATGCGCGCGGACGGCGCAGTTCGGCGCTGTCGATGGCGACTGCGCCACTCGCGCGGTTCCTGCGCTTCTACGTGCTGAAGCTCGGCTTTCTCGACGGTGCCGCCGGCTTCGCCCACATCGCGATCGGCGCGTTCGCGAGCTTCCTCAAGCATGCGAAGCTTTTCTCGCTGGAGCGCGCGGAGCGCGTCGCGCAGGGGCGAGCGCAGGCCGATGCGCGGACGGCGGGCGAGACGGCCGCGAAGCGCGAAGCGCGAAGCGCCGACCGATGAGCGGCGGCTTGCCTTCGTTCACAGGACAGCGCGTGCTCGTCACGGGAGCCGCCGGCTTCATCGGCATGCATGCGGCGCGCGCATTGGCCGAAGCCGGCGCGTCCGTCACCGGCGTCGATAACCTCGATCCCTATTACGACGTCGCGCTGAAGCAGGCCCGGATCGACGCATTGCAGGATCTCGATCGCTTCGCGTTCGAGCGGGCCGACCTTGCGGATGCCGCGCAGGCGGCGGCGCTGTTCGCACGCCGCTTCGACGCGGTCGTGCACCTCGCGGCACAGCCGGGCGTGCGTCACTCGCTCGTCGACCCGCAGGCCTACGTGCGCAACAACGTCGTCGCATTCGGGCACGTGCTCGAAGGCTGCCGCCATCATCCGGTGCGACATCTCGTGTATGCGTCGTCGTCGTCGGTTTACGGCGCGAGCCACGTGCTGCCGTTCTCGGAGGACCAGCCGGTCGATCACCCGGTCAGCCTTTACGCGGCGACGAAGAAGGCGAACGAGCTGATGGCGCACAGCTACAGCCATCTGTACCGGTTGCCGTCGACGGGACTGCGCTTCTTCACCGTGTACGGGCCGTGGGGACGCCCCGATCAGGCGCCGATGCTGTTCACGAAGGCGATCGTCGAGGGCCGCCCGATCGACGTGTTCAACGACGGGCGCATGCAGCGCGATTTCACCTACGTCGACGACATCGTGGAAGGCGTCGTGCGCGTCCTCGCAGAACCGCCGGCACCGGACGGCGACGCCGCGCCGTACGCGATCTACAACATCGGCCACCACGAGGCCGTCGAGCTGTCGCGCTTCATCGACTCGCTGGAACGTCTTCTCGGTCGCAAGGCGATCCGCCGGTCGCGGCCCATGCAACCCGGCGACGTACGGGCGACGTATGCGTCGATCGACAGGCTCGCGCAGGCGACCGGCTTCGCGCCGCGTACCTCGCTCGAGGACGGGCTCGCGCGCTTCGTCGACTGGTATCGGCGTCATTACGCCCTCCCGGCGTGAGGCGACGCGGGTGCTAAACTCGCCCGCGCCCTACGCGATCCCAACCAGGACATGATTCTCGTCACCGGCGGCGCCGGCTTCATCGGCTCCAATTTCGTGCTCGACTGGCTTACGGCGACGGCCGAGCCGCTCGTCAACCTCGACAAGCTCACGTACGCCGGCAACCTGCAGAGCCTCGCGCCTGTCAAGGACGATGCGCGGCATGTGTTCGTGCGCGGCGACATCGGCGACGCGGCGCTCGTGCGCTCGCTGCTCGAGCGGCATCGGCCGCGCGCGATCGTGAACTTTGCGGCCGAGTCGCACGTCGACCGCTCGATCCGTGGCCCGGCGGCGTTCATCCAGACGAACGTCGTCGGCACGTTCGCGCTGCTCGAGTGCGTGCGCGAATGGTGGTGCGACATGCCGTCCGCCGAGCGGGCGGCGTTTCGCTTCCTGCACGTGTCGACCGACGAAGTGTTCGGCTCGCTCGCGCCGGACGATCCGGCGTTTTCGGAGACGACGCCGTACGCGCCGAACAGCCCCTATGCGGCGTCGAAGGCCTCGTCCGACCATCTCGTCCGCGCGTATCACCACACCTACGGGTTGCCGACGCTCACGACGAACTGCTCGAACAACTATGGGCCGCGGCAATTTCCCGAGAAGCTGATACCGCTGATGATCGTGAACGCGCTCGCGGGCCTGCCGCTGCCCGTGTACGGCGACGGGCGCAACGTGCGCGACTGGCTCTACGTCGGAGATCATGCGAGTGCGATCCGCACGGTGCTCGACCGCGCTCGGCCGGGCGAAACGTACAACGTGGGCGGCAACGCCGAGATGACGAACCTCGACGTCGTGCGCACGGTGTGCCGGCTCGTGCAGGCGCGGCGTCCGGGCACCGACTGCGAGCGGCTCGTCACGTTCGTCAAGGATCGCCCGGGACACGATCGCCGCTACGCGATCGATGCGGGGAAGATCCGCCGCGAGCTCGGCTGGACGCCCGCAGAGACGTTCGAGTCGGGATTGCGGCAAACCGTCGACTGGTATCTCGCGAACGGCGCCTGGCTCGCGAGCGTCCAGAACGAGGCGTATCGGCAGTGGGTCGATCTCCAGTACGCGTGAGGGGTCGAGCGTGAGCGCCGCACGGCCGTCCCCAGGCGCGAATACGTTCGCGGGAGGGAGCCGCGAGTCGCCGAAGCCGCGAGCGTCGCGGCATCGCACGCGCAAAGGCATCATCCTCGCCGGCGGCTCGGGCACGCGCCTTCATCCGGTCACGCAGGTCGTCTCGAAGCAGCTGCTGCCCGTGTACGACAAGCCGATGATCTATTACCCGTTGTCGACGCTGATGCTCGCCGGCATCCGCGACATGCTGCTGATCTCGACCCCCGAGGACACGCCGCGCTTCGCGCAGCTGCTGGGTGACGGTGCGCGCTGGGGTCTGTCGATCTCGTACGCGGTGCAACCGTCGCCGGACGGCCTTGCGCAGGCGTTCGTGATCGGGCGCGAATTCGTCGGCCGCGACGCCTGCGTGCTCGTGCTCGGCGACAACATCTTCTACGGCCACGACCTGCAGCCGCAGCTCGAGCGCGCAACCGCCGGCACCACCGGCGCCACGATCTTTGCCTATCCGGTCTCCGATCCCGAACGTTACGGCGTCGCGGAGTTCGACGGTGCCGGGCGCGTCACGAGCCTCGAGGAAAAGCCGCGCGAGCCGAAGTCGCGCTACGCGGTCACCGGCCTTTACTTCTACGACAACCGCGTGCTCGACGTCGCGGCGGCGCTCACGCCGTCCGCGCGGGGCGAGCTCGAGATCACCGACGTCAACCGCCGGTATCTCGAATGGGGCGAGCTCGCCTGCGAGGTGATGGGCCGCGGCATGGCGTGGCTCGACACCGGCACGCACGAATCGCTGCTCGAGGCGTCGCAGTACATCGAGACGATCGAGCGGCGGCAGGGGTTGAAGATCGCGTGCCCGGAAGAGATCGCGTATCGGCTCCGCTACATCGACGCGGCGCAGCTCGCGCGCCTCGGCGAGTCGATGAAGGCGAACGGTTACGGCCGCTATCTGCTTCGCCTGCTCGAAGAGCCGCTACTTCCGTAACGATCCATGCGCGTGACGCCGACGTCGCTGCCGGACGTGCTGATGATCGAGCCGCGCGTGTTCGAGGATTCGCGCGGGTTCTTCTTCGAAAGCTACAACCGGCGCGCGTTCGCGCAGGCCGGCATCGACGCGGAGTTCGTGCAGGACAACCATTCGCGCTCGATCCGCGGCGTGTTGCGCGGCCTGCACTACCAGGTCGAGCACGCGCAGGGCAAGCTCGTGCGCGTGACCGCGGGGGAAGTGTTCGACGTCGCGGTCGATCTGCGGCGTTCGTCGGCGACGTTCGGCCGTCACGTCGCGATGCAGCTGTCCGCGGGCCATCGTCGAATGCTCTACATCCCGCCAGGATTCGCGCACGGCTTTCTCGTGCTGTCGGACGCCGCGGAATTCCTCTACAAGACCACCGACTACTGGTATCCCGCGCATGAGCGGACGCTGCGCTACGACGATCCGGCGCTCGGCATCGCATGGCCGATCGAAGGCACGCCCACGCTCGCGGCCAAGGACGCCGCGGGAGCGCTGCTCGCGGACGCCCACACGTATCCATGATCGATCGCTTCGCGTGCCGGACGCGCCGAACACGATCCTGCTGACCGGCGCGCGCGGGCAGCTCGGTCGCGAACTCGCCGCGGCGCTGCGCGACGTCGGCGACGTCGTCGCGTGCGATCGCGCGATGCTCGACCTCGCCGACCCGGATCGCATCGTCGAGGTCGTGCGTGCGGTCGCCCCGCGCACGATCGTCAATGCGGGCGCCTACACCGCCGTCGATCGCGCCGAGCACGAGCGCGAGGCCGCGTTCGCCATCAACGGCCGTGCGCCCGGCATCCTCGCGTCCGAGGCGAAGCGGGCAAACGCGATCCTCGTTCATTACTCGACCGACTACGTCTTCGACGGCGAGGCCACCAGGCCCTACGACGAGGCGTCGCCGGCGCGTCCGGTCAATGCGTACGGCGCGAGCAAGCTCGAGGGCGAGCGCGCAATCGCGGCATCCGGGGCCGCTGCGATCATGCTACGCACGAGCTGGGTGTACGGCCGTCGTGGACAGAATTTCTTCACGACGATGCAAAAACTAGCCGCTTCGCGCAGCGAAGTGCGCGTCGTCGCCGATCAGCACGGCGTTCCCAACTGGACGCGCTCGCTTGCGCGCGCCACCGCGCGCCTGCTGCGGGAAGATCGCCGGCGCCTCGTCGAACGAGCAGGGCTCTATCACCTGAGCGCGACGGGCAGCACGACCTGGTTCGGCTTTGCCTGCGCGATCCTGCAGGAGAAGCGCGTACGCGTGACGCCGATTGCGACCACAGACTACCCCACACTCGCGAAGCGCCCGTCCTACGGCGTGCTCGACGCGACGCATTTCACGCGCACGTTCGGGTTCGGGCTTGCCGATTGGCAAACTCTGTTACACGAGTGCATGCAGTCCGAAGCGGAACCGCCCGCCCGGCCGCCGGTCCACTGACCGCTTCATGGCTCGGCATTTGCAACAGGCCGTGCGCGACAACGCATTCTCGGGCGTCGCCAGGCGGCGACGATTGAAACCGACAGGGAGCCTCGCATGACCTTTTCCGTTCCGCGCGCATGCCGCGCGGCACTCGCAGCGGTCGCCTTCGGGGCGGTGATCCCGGCACTGGCCGACGTCCCGATCACCGCGGTACCGCCCGCCGATTACCGTCCGCGCGCAATCGAGAAAGCGGCGCCCGCGCAACTGCTGCTGCCGGCCGCCACGTCGGGCTTGCGCATCGCGCTGCCCGCACCGACGGACGCGGAGCGAGCACTGTTGAAGTCGCGCAACGCGGCATCGGCACGCAGCGGCGCGCGAGGCGGCAACCTGAAGGGCCCGCTCGCGCTTGCGTTTCCGCGCGACGTGCCGGCGAGCAGCGCGTCGATACCGCTTGCGAGTCTCGACTGGCACGCGCTTGCCGACGGAAGCCGCGCGGCGACGATCCAGGTCACCTCGACCGACGCGCGCGCGCTGCGCGTCGCGCTCGCACTGCCTGCCGTCGATACCGGCATCGAGGTGCGATTCGCGGGCAACGCCGAGCGCGCACAGGTCTTCGGGCCCGTTCCGGCCAACACGATAGCGAGCGACGCGCGGCGCTTCGGCGCATTCTGGTCGCCGGTGCTCGCCGGCGACACGGCGACGATCGAGCTTCACGTCGAAGCCGGGACGAGCGTCCCCAACGTGCCGTTGACGGTCACGCGCGTGTCGCACCAGGTCGTTGCGCCGGCCTCGCTCGCCAAGATCGGAACGAAGGCGGTGGAGGACATCGGCACGTCGGACGCGTGCGAGATCGACGTCGCCTGCGTGACGCAGACGGACGCGTTGGCGAGCAGCAAGAAGGCGGTGGCGGCGATCGAATTCACTCAGGAAGATGGCTTCACCTATCTTTGCACCGGGCAGCTGCTGAACGACTCGGTCGCGAGCAACACGCCGTATTTCTTCTCGGCCGCGCACTGCCTGAATTCGGCGATGGCCGCGCGGACGCTGAACGAGTACTGGTTTTTCGACGCGATCTCGTGCGGCAGCAAGGCGGTGCCGCCTTACGTGCAGCAGAGCGCGGGCGCGACGATGCTTGCGCAAAGCCCCGATTTCGACTGGGCGCTCGTGCGGCTCAACGCGGCGCCGCCGCCCGGCGTCGCCTTCGCGGCGTGGCGCAGCGACCCGATCCCGACGTCGACCGCGGTCACCGTGCTTCACCACCCGGAGGGCGACCTCAAGAAATGGAGCGAGGGCGCGAACCAGGGCTACCAGTTATATACGGACGGGACCAGCTTCGCGCAGGTGATCTACGGCCAGGGATCGACGGAGCCGGGCTCGAGCGGCGCAGGGCTCCTCACGTTCAACAATGCCGGCTACTACGAGTTGCGCGGCGGACTGTGGCGCGGCAACGCGGCGTGCGCGAACCCGAGCGGGGTCGACGAGTATTCGCGCATCGACGGCATGATCAAGTTGACCCGGCAATACCTGACGCCCGACTCGGCGGGGACGCCGAATACGGCAGTGGCCGTCGAGTACTACAACGCGGCGCTCGATCATTACTTCATCACGATCAGCCCGGCGGAGATCAGCGATCTCGATTCGGGCGTACATGCGGGATGGGAGCGGACCGGCATGCGTTTCCTCGCGTATCAGGCGCAGGTCGCCGGCACCAATCCGGTCTGTCGCTTCTATCGGACGCCCGGCTTCGGCGATTCGCATTTCTATTCGGCGAGTCCGAGCGAATGCCAGAACGTCATCGATCATCCGCAGACGTATCCGGGGTGGACGTACGAGAGCGGCAACGTGTTCTACATCGCGCTGCCCGACGCAACGACGGGTGCCTGCGCGGACGGGACGCAGCCGGTGTGGCGCTTCTTCAACCAGCGCACGACCAATCACCGCTACGTGATCGATCGCCAGACGCGCGACGCCATGCGCAACGATCCCGCGACGTGGATCCCGGAAGGCTATGGGCCCGACAGCGTGATCATGTGCGCGCCGGTCGGGTCGTAGGCGGCGCGATTGCTCGGCGCGCTCGAAGTCGTCGCCGAATCCGGCCGCGTCAAAAGCTCAGGGAAAGGGACGAGCGTAAACCGGATGCGTAGTCGGCAACGGCCTTCATCTGTTCGTCGGTCATGTTGGCGGCGATCGCCGCCATCACCTGGCCGTTGGCGTCCTTGGGATTCGCGCCGCGCGAGCCCGACTTGAACGCGGCGAGCTGCGTGTAAACGTAGTCGGCATATTGGCCGGCGAGTCGCGGATAGTTCTTCGGAATGCCGGCCCCCGTCGGCGAGTGACAGCCCGCGCATGCCGGCACGCTGGTCGCGGTGTCGCCGCCTCGCCACAGGTGCTCGCCGGTCTTGACGAGCTTCGGGTCCTTCGCGCCGAGATCCTTCGGGTTCTGCCGGGAGAAGTACGCACCGAGCGCGCGCATGTCGTCGTCCGAGAGCGGCGCGGCCATCGCCTGCATCGTCGGATTCACGCGCACGCCCGCCTTGAAGTGCATCAGTTGCAGGGTGATATAGTCGGCTCCCTGTCCCGCCAGGTTCGGATTCGCGGGCGCGACGCTGTTGCCGTCGACGCCATGGCATGCGGCGCAAACCTGCGTGACGATCTGCTTGGCCTTTGCGAGATCCGGCGCCCCGGCTTGCGGTTGCGCGGCCTCCTGCGCGAACACGACGGCGGGAATCATGGCGGTCGCGGCAATGAAAGCGTAGCGCCAGGTGCGGGTCATGGATCCGGGCTCCGAGGGAGATCGTGCAGCGCGGCCGGCGCGCGTGGTGTCGCGTGCGACGACGATGCATGCTGCTGATGAAAAAACACGACATTGTAACGGACTCGCCTCAGCGGGCCAAAACCCGGGCAGTGCATATTCCCGGTCCGCTCGAGGGGGCGTCGTTCGTGACCGGCGTCGCGAACGCCGCGCAGTTGCCGCGCGAAGGCGCGCGCGAGATCGCGTTCGCCGGCCGGTCGAATGCCGGCAAGTCGAGCGCGATCAACGCGCTCGCCCGGCAGAACCGCCTCGCGCACTCGAGCCGTACGCCGGGGCGTACGCGCGAGATCAATTTCTTCCGGCTGCGAAGCGGCGCGTTCGTCGCCGACCTGCCAGGTTACGGCTACGCGGCGGTATCGCAGGCGCAGAAGCGCGCATGGCAGGATCTGTTGTGGACGTACGTCGCGTCGCGCGCGACGCTGATCGGCCTCGTGCTGATCGTCGATGCCCGGCACGGCCTGAAACCGCTCGACGTCGAGCTTCTCGAAGCGTTCCTGCCCTCGGCACGGCCGGTCCTGATCCTTGCGACGAAGAGCGACAAGCTGAACGTCGCCGAGCGCAGGCGCGCTGTCACGGACATTCGCGGCGCGCTCGTCCCGGCGTTCGGCGAGCGCGCATCGCGCGTCGCGGTGATCGGCTTCTCGGCGACGTCGCGCGAGGGCGTCGAGGAAGCCGATCGCGCGATCGAAGCGTGGATCGGATAGAAAAAGGCCCCGCGGTCAAGGGGAGTGACGCGGGGCCTCAAAACGCCCTGCGCCGGTACGCGACCGGCGCGGGCACCCGCTCAGGGAGGAAAGCGGGAGACGTTGACCGTCCGCATTTTCTGACCGTCCCCCCCAATGCGAGTTCCGTCGCGTTAACGAAAAGGATTTGTTCATGACGTTCCACTATGGCGGCCGCTTTCCGGGCAAGCGTCCCCGGCGCATGCGACGCGACGACTTCTCGCGCCGTCTTGCGCGCGAGACGCGCATCGGCGCCGACGATTTCATCTATCCCGTTTTCGTCCACGGTGAGCCGCGCGCGAGCGCCGTCGCGTCGCTGCCGGGCGTCGCGCGCAAGTCGATCGACCTCCTGCTCGTCGACGCCGAGCGCTGCGTCGCCGCGGGCGTGCCCGCGATCGCGCTCTTCCCCGTGATCCCTGCCGAGGCGAAGTCGGCGGATGCCGCCGAGGCCTGGAACGACGAGGGCCTCGTGCCGCGCGCGGTGCGCGCCGTGAAGGCGCGCTTCCCGTCGCTTGGCGTCATCACCGACGTTGCGCTCGATCCGTATACGAGCCACGGTCAGGACGGGCTCGTCGACGAAACCGGCTACGTCATGAACGACGAGACGGTGGCCGCGCTCGTTCGCCAGGCACTGTGTCATGCCGCGGCGGGCGCCGACGTCGTCGCCCCGTCGGACATGATGGACGGGCGCGTCGCGGCGCTGCGTGAGGCGCTCGACGGGAAGCGCTTCATCCACACACGGATCCTCGCGTATTCGGCGAAATACGCGTCGTCGTTCTACGGGCCGTTCCGCGACGCCGTCGGCTCGGCAAAGAGCCTCGGCGGCGGCGACAAGCGCACTTACCAGATCGACCCGGGGAACAGCGACGAGGCGCTCTGGGAAACCTACCTCGACATCCAGGAAGGCGCCGACATGGTGATGGTCAAGCCGGGCCTGCCTTACCTCGACATCGTACGGCGCGTCAAGGACGAATTCGGAATGCCGACCGCCGTGTACCAGGTATCCGGTGAGTACGCGATGCTCAAGGCCGCGGCGCAGGCGGGCTGGCTGGACGAGCGCGCGTGCGCGCTCGAGGCGCTCACCGCGATGAAGCGCGCCGGGGCCGACGCGATCCTGACCTACTTCGCGCTCGACGCGGCCGAGTGGTTGAAAGGCGGCGACTAGGACGCGCCGTTCGCGAGCGCAGCGGCAAGCGCCGCCGCATCCATTCGCAATTCGTCGCGCCGCCGTTGGCGGGCCGCGAACGGGGTACGCACGATGAGCCGCACGCGGCCGCGCGCGCTATCGACCAGCAGCTCCGGCGCCGACTGCTGTGGCACGCCGGGCGCAACGCGGTACGCGACGTCGCCGTTGATGAGCGCGAGCTCGACGCTCTTCGAATCATCGGCGACGAGCTCGATGCGGATGTCGCTGTGAGCGGTCGCCCAGCCCGCCGCGACGCCACCGACCAGCGCAGGCTCGAACTGCGCGAGATGCCGCAGCCACACGAGCGCTTCCTCGCGCTGCGCCCGCAACGTCGTCGCATGCGCCTCGCCGCCGAACAGCGCGTGATGCGCGGCAAGCGCCGTCTCGATCTCGTCGTCGCCGGGGAGCGTGGTGCGCTCGGGCAGCATCAGTTGCCGCGCGGCCTTGCGCTTCGCGAGCGACCAGTCGGACAGGCCGTGCTCCACGATGAGCCGCGCGGCGAGATCGGCGATGCGCGCGCGGTTCTGCGCGTCGCGTCCGTACGGCTCGCGGTCGCGTCGATACGCCATGCGCGCTCGGGACACTTCGTTCGAACGACCCGCTAGAAAAGCTGGTTGCGCACGTCGCGGGCCGGCGGCGATCCGGGCATGAGCGCCGGCGCCAGCGCATCCTGGGCCATCCGCGGCGTGTACTCGGTCATGAACCAGTCGGAATAGTTGCTTAAGTCATCGCGAAGCCCGGTGTCCGGATTGATGCGCAGCGAGACGACGCCCGGCGGCGGATCGCGCTTCACTTCCGGGGTGCCCTTCAGCGCCCTCTCCATGTAGGCGATCCACATCGGCAAAGCGGCGACGCTGCCGGTCTCCTTGCTGCCCAGGGACTTCGGCTGGTCGAAGCCGATCCAGGCGATGCCGACCTGCGCCGCGTTGAAGCCGCAGAACCATGCGTCGACGTCGTCGTTCGTCGTGCCCGTCTTGCCGGCGATGTCCTGGCGCTTGAGCGAGAGCGCCCGCGTCGCGGTGCCCGACGTGATCACCTCGCGCAGCAGCGACTGCATGATGAAGGCGTTGCGCGGATCGATCGCGCGCTCCGCATCCTTGCCCGCCTCGACGTGCGGCGGGCTCGAGACCGTGTCGCCGCGCGCGTCGGTGATCCTGCTGATCAGGTAGGGCGCGATGCGAAAGCCGCCGTTTGCGAAGACCGAATACGCGGTTGCCATCTGCATCGGCGTGGCCGCGCCCGCGCCGAGGCCCATCGTCAGATAGGCCGGATGCAGCTTCGGATCGAAGCCGAAGCGGGCGATGTAGTCCTGCGCGTACTGCGGGCCGATCGCCTGCAGCACGCGGATCGTCACCAGGTTCTTCGAATGGGCGAGCGCCACGCGAAGGCGCATCGGCCCCTCGAACTTGCCGTCGTAGTTCTTGGGCTCCCACGCCTCGCCACCCGCCTTCTCGGCCGGAACGAAGAACGGCGCATCGTTGATGATCGTCGCCGGCGTGAATCCCTTTTCCAGCGCCGCCGAATAGATGAAGGGCTTGAACGCCGAGCCGGGCTGCCGGTATGCCTGCGTCGCGTGATTGAACTTGTTGCGGTCGTAGTCGAAGCCGCCGACGAGCGCGAGGATCGCACCGTCGTCGGGGCGCACCGCGATGAAGGCCGCTTCGGCCTGCGGCATCTGCGCGATCGCGTAGTGGCCCTTGTCGTCGAGCGAGAGCCGGATCACGGCGCCGGCGCGGATCTTCTCGTTCGGGGGCGCCTTGTCGGTCAGCGCACGCTGCGCGAACTTGAGTCCGGCACCCGTCACTTCTGCCTGTTCGCCGTTCGCAAGCACGGCGCGTACCTGCGTCGCCGTTGCGCTCAGCACGACGCCGGTGACGATGCCGTCGCTGTCGGGGTAGTCCTGGAACACCTTGTCGAGCGCGGCATCCTGCTCCGCGGGGTCCTTCGGCAGGTTCACGAAGCCGTCGGGACCGCGGTAACCGTGGCGCTGATCGTAGTCGACGACGCCCTTCCGCATCGCCTGGTAGGCCGCCTCCTGATTGCTGCGGCGGATCGTCGTCCATACGGTGATGCCGCGCGTGTAGGCGCTGTCGCCATACGTTTCATAGACGACCTGCCGCGCCATCTCCGCGACGAATTCGGCGTGCACGCTCGAGCCTTCGCGGGTCGGCGGGCGCAATCTCAATGGCGCACTTTGTGCTTCCGCGAACTGACCGTCATTGATGTAGCGAAGCTCATGCATCCGTCGAAGCACGTAGAGCTGGCGGGCCTTGGCCCGACGCGGATTCGTGACGGGGTTGTACGCGGAAGGGGCCTTCGGCAGGCCGGCGAGCATCGCCGCTTCGGCGACGCTCACGTCGGACAGCGACTTGCCGAAGTACGTCTGCGCGGCGGCGGCGAAGCCGTAGGCGCGCTGGCCGAGGAAGATCTGGTTGATGTAGAGCTCGAGGATGTCGTCCTTGGACAGCGAGGCCTCGATCTTCCAGGCGAGCAGCGCCTCGCGGAGCTTGCGGGAGACCGTCTTCTCACGGGTGAGGAAGAAGTTGCGGGCGACCTGCATCGTGATCGTGCCCGCGCCCTGCTGCGCGCCGGTAGCCGAGGTCACGTTGGCGAGCGCCGCCCGCAGGACGCTCAAATAGTCGACACCGCCGTGTTGATAGAACCGCTCGTCTTCGGCGGCCAAAATAGCGTGTTTCATGACATCCGGGACTTCGGAGATGCGCACGACGGCGCGCCGCTCCTCGCCGAATTCTCCGAGCAGGTCCCCGTCGGCGGACACGACGCGCAGCGGGATCTTCGGCTGGTAGTCGGTCAGTGCGTCGAGAGGGGGAAGCGTCGGCCACAGCAGCGCCAGCACGAAGGCGCCCAGCAGGCCGCCGACGACGGCGAGCCCCAGAGCGACCGAGGCCGTATAGAGCAGCCAGCGCTTTAGCACGATGGAATAAAAGGCATGTTTGGACGGGGTGGCGGCAGCGATTATAGGCGCGGTTGCAACACTCTCCCGCCCAAAAGGGAACATTTCGACGACCGGCGCACTTGCGGCCGGCGTTTAATGTAGATTATCAGCAACGGGGCCGATACGATGCTTGCCGATAACTTCTCCTCTGCACTCGACTTGTTCAAAACGAGGTCGCCGACCCTTATTGGGGTCGATATCGCCTCGACATCGCTGAAGCTCGTCGAGCTTTCCGCGGCCGGGAAAGGGACTTACCGCCTCGACCGCTACGTCATCGAGCCGCTGCCGAAGGATGTCGTCGCCGACGGCAACGTGCTCAACATCGAGCTTTGCGCCGACGTGCTGAAGCGCGCCTGGAAGCGGCTCGGCAGCCGCAATCGCAACGTCGCCCTCGCGCTGCCGGCAGCGATGGTCATCACGAAGAAA
>DATIEN010000160.1:0-19673 GCA_035455705.1 Casimicrobiaceae bacterium
GAACGACGGCTGCGATTTCGACTTCCTGGAAGGGACGGCACCGACGGCGGATCCCGAGATCCACTGATACGCACCCCGTCATGCGAGGTTCGTGAAGTGCGCGATTTCTTTCCCGGCTTCGTCAAACATCGCGTGCGCACGAGCGGCGCCGAGATCCACTGCGTCGTCGGCGGATCGGGGCCGCCGGTCCTGTTGCTGCACGGCTATCCGCAGACGCATGTCATCTGGCATCGCGTCGCACCGGTGCTCGCGCAGCGCTACACCGTCGTTTGCGCCGATCTTCGCGGTTACGGCGACTCGGGCAAACCCCGATCGGACGTCGCGCATGCGGCGTACTCGAAGCGCGCGATGGCATTCGACATGATCGAGCTGATGCGCGCACTTGGGCATTCGACGTTTCGCGTCGCCGGCCACGATCGCGGTGGCCGCGTGGCACACCGTCTCTGCCTCGATCATCGCGACGCGGTCACGCAGCTTGCCGTCCTGGACATCTCGCCGACGCGGACGATGTACGAGCGCACCGACTTCGCGTTCGCCCGCGCGTACTACCACTGGTTCTTCCTGATCCAGCCGTTCGACCTGCCGGAACGGCTGATCGGCGCCGATCCGGTTTACTACCTGCATCGCAAGCTCGGCGGCTGGGGCACCGGGCTCGTGCATTTCGATGCCGACGCGCTCGCCGAGTACGAGCGGTGCTTCCGCGATTCCGAGACGATCCACGCGAGCTGCGAGGACTACCGCACCGCCGCGACGATCGATCTCGAGCACGACGCGAAGGACGAGAAGGTCGCGTGCCCGATGCTGGTGCTCTGGGGTGCGCGGGGTGTCGTGGCCCGGCTGTTCGATCCGATTGCCGACTGGCGCGCCGTCGCCGGCGATGTCCGTGGCCGCGCGCTTCCCGCCGGCCACTACCTGCCCGAGGAGGTGCCGGAGGATACGTCCAGCGAGCTGATGACGTTCTTCGCGACCTAAGAGTACGGCAAGCCGAGCGAGGCCGTCGTGGCCTCGCTTGCCGGCGGCCAGGCGGGCGGTTCCGGAGGGCGAGGCGACAGGGCGCCGCTGGTATAATTTGGCGCCTCGGCCGCAGCTTTGCATCGTCGCGAAGCTCCGGCCGTTCAGTTTCAGGACGGCCAAGTAGCTCAGTTGGTAGAGCAGAGGACTGAAAATCCTTGTGTCGGTGGTTCGATTCCGCCCTTGGCCACCATAAATCGTCGGTGTATTCCGGTCACAGGGGCGACGCGCCCTCTCGGCGTCCGGCCGCGCACCGGTCCTCCCCCGTCCGACTTGAGCGCGCTGACACGACCCGGCCGGCCGCCGGCTAGCCCCGTCGCTTCCGGCCTCGGCAAGACCGCTAGCGTTTTCTCGGTCATCGTGTAGGAGGCTCACCGAATGCGGGCGGCGCAACGCCGCCCTAGAATTCTGCTTGCGCAAATCCTCGCGGCCATTGCCGGTACAGCATGGACACACGCACGGCACCCTCGACCAACCTCGTTCCGCTCGGCATTCCGGGCCTCGACGACGTGCTCGGCGGCGGCATACCGGCCGACCGCGTGTATCTGGTCGAGGGCGACCCCGGTGCGGGCAAGACGACGCTCGCGCTGCAGTTCCTGCTCGATGGGCGCGGCCGCGGCGAGCGCGGCCTCTACGTCACGCTTTCCGAGACGACGGAGGAGTTGCGCGCGGTCGCGCATTCGCACGGATGGAATCTCGACGGCATTCACCTGACGGAGCTCGCGACGGCGGAGGCGAGTCTGTCCGCCGACGCGGAAAACACGATGTTCTATCCGTCGGAAGTCGAGCTGTCGCAGGTGACAGAGCGCGTGCTGCGCGACGTCGAGTCGCTGCGGCCGGCGCGCGTCGTCTTCGATTCGCTGTCCGAGCTGCGGATGATGGCGCAGAACCCGTTGCGCTATCGCCGGCAGATCCTTGCGCTCAAGCAATTCTTCGTGGGCCGTCATTGCACGGTGCTGTTGCTCGACGACCGCTCGGCCGGCGACAACGACATCCAGGTGCAGAGCATCGTGCACGGCGTGATCGGCCTCGAGCTGCGCACGCCCGACTACGGGATCATGCAGCGACGGTTGCAGATCCTGAAACTCCGCGGGCGCGCGTACCGGCCCGGCTATCACGACTTCGTCATCGTCACGGGCGGCTTGCGCGTTTTTCCGCGCCTCGTCGCTGCGGAACATACGACGCCCTATGCGCCGAGCCTCGTGCCGAGCGGAGTGCCCGAGCTGGACGCGCTCATGGGCGGGGGTCTCGATCGAGGAACGAGCACCCTGATCGTCGGACCCGCGGGCTCGGGCAAGTCGACGTTCGCGACGCAATACGCTGTCCACGTGGCCCAAAAGGGCGAGCGCGCGGCGATGTTCCTGTTCGACGAGAGCCCGCGCACGTTGTGCGAGCGCGCGAAGGGACTCGGCATGCCGGTCGCGACGTTGCTCGACCAGGCGCTGGTCGGTATGCGCCAGGTCGACCCCGGCGAGCTTTCGGTGGGCGAGCTCGTGCAGCTCGTCCGCGACGAAGTCGAGAAGCACGCGTCGCGCCTCATCGTCATCGACAGCCTCAACGGTTACCTGAATGCGATTCCCGACGAGCGCTTCCTGACGCTGCAGCTGCACGAGCTGCTGTCCTACTTGAGCCAGCGCGGCGTGACCAGCATCCTCGTCATGGCTCAAAGCGGAATGGTGGGTCAGATGATCGCGCCGGTCGATGCGAGCTACCTCGCCGACTCGGTGATCCTGCTGCGCTACTTCGAGGCGTTCGGCGAGGTGCGCCAGGCGATTTCCGTTCTCAAGCGCCGCGGCGGCCGCCATGAGCGGACGGTCCGCGAGTTCCGTTTCGGAAACCGCGGCATTCGCATCGGCGATCCGCTGAGCGAATTCCAGGGGGTCCTGACCGGCGTGCCAACGTATACCGGCGACGAGGGGCCGTTGTTGGGCAGGAAAGTCCAATGAATGCGAGCGCCGACGGCGAGCATCGGGTGCTCGTGCTCGCCCCGACGCTGCGCGACGCGCTCAACACGAGCCGCATCCTCGGCGACGCCGGCATCGTCACCCACGCCTGCAGCGACATCGACGACGTTTGCGCGGAGTTCGCGAAAGGCGCCGCCGCGCTCGTGATCACCGAGGAGACGCTCGCCGCCGACCGCGGCGGGCGTCTTGCGAAGCTGCTTTCCGATCAGCCGCAGTGGTCCGACCTTCCGGTGATCGCCGTGACCCGCGGCGGACCCGATTCCGCCGCCGCCGTGCAGGCGATGGAGACGCTCGGCAATGTGATCCTGCTCGAGCGTCCGGTGCGCATCGGCACGTTCGTCACCGCAGCGCGCACCGCGTTGCGCGAGCGCCTTCGCCAGTACGAGTTGCGGCGGCTCCTCGGCCAGTTGCGCGACGCCGATCGGCGCAAGGACGTGTTCCTGGCGATGCTCGCACACGAGCTGCGCAATCCGCTCGCGCCGATCCGCAACGCGAGCGAGATCTTCCGGTCCGCCGCACGCAACGAGGGCACGCTCGCGCGCGCAGCCGACATCGTGGGCCGGCAGGTGAACCTCCTTGCGCGGCTCGTCGACGATCTGCTCGACGTCTCGCGGATCACGCAGGGCAAGATCCAGCTCAAGCGGCAACGCTACGATCTGCGCACGTCGATCACGCAGGCGGTCGAAACCGCGGCGCCGCTGCTGCAGAGCAAGCGACAGACGCTGGGCCTCCACGTGGCCTCGACGCCCCTCGTCATCGATGCCGACCCGGCGCGCATCACGCAGGTGATCGGCAACCTGCTCAACAATGCGTCGAAGTACACGCGCGAGAGCGGCCGCATCTGGATCGGCGCACGGCGCTTTCGCGGAAGCATCGTCGTGCGGGTCCGTGACGACGGCGTCGGCATCTCGGCGGAGATGCTGCCGACGGTCTTCGACCTGTTCATGCAGGGCGACGACTCGCTCGATCATCGACAGGGCGGGCTCGGTGTCGGCCTGACGCTCGTGCGCAGCATCGTCGAGATGCACGGCGGCCGCGCGTACGCGCGAAGCCGCGGACGCGGCTGCGGCAGCACGTTCATGTTCCGCTTGCCGGCGATCGACACGGCGTCGCAGGCCGACGGGCTCCGGGCCCAGGCGCCGGCGGCCGTGCGCCCGCGCATGCGAATGCTGCTCGTCGACGACAACATCGACGCCGTCGAAAGCCTCGGGATGCTGCTGCGTGCGGCGGGCCACGACGTTGCCACGGCGCACGACGGTGCTTCGGCGCTGCGCCTGCTCGACCAGCGCGCCATCGACCTCGCCGTGCTCGACATCGGCCTTCCCGGCATGGACGGCTACGGGCTCGCCCGCGAGATCCGCTCGCGCCCGCAGCTTTCGCACGTACTGCTCGTCGCGCTGACGGGCTACGGCAAGCCCGAGGATCGCCGCCGCGCCTACGACGCCGGGTTCGACCATCACCTGATCAAGCCGGCGGGCCTTGCCGAGCTCGATCGGGTGCTCGGCCTCGCTCCGCGCAAGGCAGCCTGACGCGCCAATCCGCGCTGCGCGAACGTTCCTGCGCTCGTGCCGCTCGCGAGCGCGTCGAGCACGACGCTGCGGAACGTCGACGCGACGTGACGATGCGCGGTCGCAGCGCAGACGACCTGCTCGTCTAGAATGGCTCGCTTCGCGTCCCTCCCTTCCGCTCCCCTCGAACGCCAGCATGGATACGCGCGGCACCCGCTACGTCCTCGAAGTCACGCCGATCATTCCGAAGCCGCTCGCACGGCTCCCCGATCTCGCCAACGACCTCTGGTACAGCTGGGACCGTCCCACGCGCGAGATCTTCGCGCGGCTGCACCCCGGCCTGTGGAATGCGGTGGGCCACAGCCCGAAGGCCTTTCTCGCGCGCGTCGACCAGAGCCGGCTCGACGCGGCGGCGAAGGACCCGGTGTTCCTGTACAAGTTTCACCGGATCTTGTCGGCGCACGACACGTACGAGGACATTGCGACGCCGGCCGGCGTAGGGATGGCGCTCGGCCCCAACGACCACGTCGCGTACTTCTGCGCGGAGTTCGGCTTTCACGAGAGCCTGCCGATCTACTCGGGCGGCCTCGGCATCCTGGCCGCGGACCATTGCAAGGCAGCGAGCGACAGCAATCTGCCGCTCACCGGCGTAGGCCTCCTGTATCGGCAAGGCTATTTCTCGCAGACGATCGACGCGGAAGGCAACCAGCAGGCGAACTACGCGGACTCGAACTTCGCCGAGCTGCCCGTCGAGCTCGTTCGCGACGGCGACGGCAACGAACTGCGCGTAACCGTCGAGCTCCCCGGCCGCGACGTCTCGGTGCGTGTCTGGCGTGCGCGCGCCGGACACGTCACGCTGTGCCTGCTCGATACCGACGTCGCCGAGAACGCCGAGCGCGATCGGCTGATCACTTACCGGCTGTACGGGGGCGATCGCACGACGCGCATCGAGCAGGAGATCGTCCTCGGCATCGGCGGCGTGCGCGCGCTCGCCGCGCTTCGCGTCGAGCCGACCGTCTGGCACATGAACGAGGGCCACGCGGCGTTCATGGTGCTCGAGCGCGTCCGCATGCTGATGGGTCGCGGCATTGCGTTCGAGACGGCGCTCGAAGCGGTGGCCGCCAGCAACGTGTTCACGACGCATACGCCGGTTGCCGCGGGCCACGACCAGTTCGCGACGCGCGTCATCGAGGATTACTTCGGCCGTTATTGCGCCGACATCGACGTGCCGTTGCCGAAGCTCCTCGAGCTCGGCCGCACCGACGGCAGCGAGGAGTTCAACATGACGGCGCTCGCCGTGCGCGGCTCGCGGATGCACAACGGCGTCTCGGAGATCCACGGCGAGGTGACGTCGCGGACGCTGCAGCCGCTTTGGCCCGACATCCCGCCCGACGAGAACCCGGTAGAGCACGTGACGAACGGCGTGCACGTGCGCACGTTCCTCGCGGTCGAATGGTTCGACCTGTTCGACCGCTACCTGGGTCCGGAATGGGCGCATCGCTTCGCGAGCAGCGATGCCTGGCGCGACATCGACCGCATTCCCGATCACCTCTTCTGGTCGGTCCATCAGCATCTCAAGTCCAGCATGCTGGAGGTCGTCTGCGAGCGCATCTGCGCGCAGCACTTCCGCAACCAGGGCAGTGAATCGCACCTCGACCGGATCCTGCGCTTCGCGCGTCCTGGCGATCCCAGCGTGCTGACGGTGGGCTTTGCACGGCGCTTCGCGACGTACAAGCGGGCGACGCTCTTGTTTCACGACCTCGACTGGCTGCGTGCGATCACGAGCGATCCGAACCGGCCGGTCGTATTCATCTTCGCCGGTCGCGCTCACCCGGCCGACGTGCCGGGTCAGGACCTGATCCGGGAGGTCGCGCGCGTGGCGCGGCTGCCCGAGTTCGAGGGCAGGATCCTGCTCGTCGAAGGCTACGACCTGCGCCTCGCGCGGAGGCTCGTCACCGGCGTGGACGTGTGGCTCAACAATCCGATCCACCCGTTGGAAGCGTCGGGCACGTCCGGGATGAAAGCCGGGATGAACGGCGTCATCAACCTGTCGGTGCAGGACGGCTGGTGGGGCGAGGGCTACGAGCACGGCAACGGCTGGGCGATCAAGCCGGCGACCGGTGCCGGCGATCCGGCGCGCCGCGACAGCGAGGAGGCGCGCTCGCTCTACGAGATCCTCCAGGATCACACGCTGCCCATGTACTACGACCGCACACCGGCGGGCCATTCGCCGGCGTGGGTCCGGATGGCGAAGCAATCGATGGCGACGATCCTGCCGCGCTTCAATGCGCGCCGGATGCTCGACGAATACGTCGAGAAGGTCTATACGCGCGCAGCACGCCAGGGCAGCCGCTATGTCGCCGGCGACGCGGCGGTGGCGAGAGCAGTGGCGGCTTTCAAGCGGCGCGTGCACGAGGCGTGGCCGCGCGTGAGCCTGCGCGTGCTCGACAATGGCGCGCAGCACATCGCATTCGGCGAGCGGTTCGCAATCGAAGTGGCCGTCGAACTCGCCGGGCTCGACCCGCGCGACATCGCGGTCGAGGTGCTGTTCGAGCGCCTCGACGAGCGCAACGGCCACGGCGAGCGGCGTCGATATCCGTTGGCGCCGATCGACGGCCCGACCGACCGCGGCGAGCACCGCTACCGGGTCGAGTTGTCGCCCGAGCTTTGCGGCCATCTCACCTATCGGTTGCGCGCATATCCGTTCCATCCCGATCTCACGCATCCGCACGAAACCGGCCTGATGCGTTGGGCCTGAACCAAACCGCAACCGTTTTGTCCGCTCGTTAAGCCGGCAATCGAACAAAGCCGCGCGCGAAGCCCGCGTCGACCGACGCCATGGCCCCGATGGAACCGATGGCATGATCGAAGCAACGGCTGGACCAACGTTCAGGGTGGATCCCGGCGCCGATCTCGGCCAACAGGACGTGTACCTGTTTCGCGAGGGCACGCACGCGTCGCTCGCCGCGATCCTGGGCTGCCACCTGCAAGGCGACACGGCGCACTTTCGCGTGTGGGCGCCGAACGCCGCGCGCGTATCGGTGATCGGCGACTGGAACGGCTGGAACGGCGACGTCGATCGGCTCGCGGTGCGCGACGACGGCACCGGCCTCTGGGAGGGCGTCGCATCCAGCGTGGTGCGCGGGCAGGCGTACAAGTACCGGATCGTCGCGCGGCACGGAGCCGTTCTCGAGAAGGCCGATCCGTTCGCGTTCTACGGCGAGGTTCCGCCTGCGACCGCGTCGCGGATCTGGACGCTCGAGTACGCGTGGAACGACGCGTCGTGGATGGCGTCGCGCGGCGCGCGCAATGCGCTCGACGCACCGATCTCGATCTACGAGCTGCACCTCGGATCCTGGCGCCGTCCGCAGGGCCGGTTGCCCACGTACCGCGAGATCGCCGAGCCGCTCGCCGATTACGCGTGCGCGCAGGGCTTCACTCACGTCGAGTTCCTGCCGTTGATGGAGCACCCGTTCTACGGGTCGTGGGGTTACCAGACGACCGGCTATTTCGCTCCCACCGCGCGTTACGGCTCGCCGCAGGAGCTGATGTACCTGATCGACGTGCTGCATCAGCGCGGGATCGGCGTCATCTTCGACTGGGTGCCGTCGCACTTCCCGGACGATCCGCACGGGCTCGCGTGGTTCGACGGTACGCATCTCTACGAGCACGCCGATCCGCGCAAGGGCTTCCATCCCGAGTGGAAGAGCCTCATCTTCAATTACGATCGCCACGAGGTGCGTGCCTTCCTCGTGTCGAGCGCGCTCTTCTGGCTGGATCGCTACCACGTCGACGGCCTGCGCGTCGACGCGGTGGCGTCGATGCTCTACCTCGACTATGCGCGCAAGGCCGGCGAGTGGATACCCAACGTGCACGGCGGCAAGGAAAACCTCGGCGCGATCGCATTCCTGCGCCAGTTGAACGAAGCCGTCTACCGCGCGCATCCCGACGTGCAGACGATCGCCGAGGAATCGACGTCGTGGCCGATGGTTTCACGGCCGACCTTCGCCGGCGGTCTCGGCTTCGGCATGAAATGGAACATGGGCTGGATGCACGACACGCTCGACTACCTGCAGCACGAGCCGATCCACCGGAGGCACCATCACGACCGCCTCACGTTCTCACTCTGGTATGCGTTCTCCGAGAATTTCGTGCTGCCGCTTTCGCACGACGAGGTCGTCTACGGCAAGGGATCGCTGATCGAGCGGATGCCGGGTGACCCGTGGCAACGCTTCGCCAACCTGCGGCTGCTCTTCGGCTACATGTGGGCGCACCCCGGCAAAAAGCTGCTCTTCATGGGCGGCGAGCTTGCGCAGTGGCGCGAGTGGTCGCACGAGGGCGAGGTCGACTGGCCGCTCGCGATGCACGCGATGCACGCCGGCGTGCAACGCTTCGTCGCGGACGCGAACCGGCTTTACGCAC
Source organism: Casimicrobiaceae bacterium (assembly GCA_035455705.1). GTDB lineage: Bacteria > Pseudomonadota > Gammaproteobacteria > Burkholderiales > Casimicrobiaceae > VBCG01. Next base: position 8,906 of record DATIEN010000160.1, read on the forward strand.
GTGCGCCGGCGCTCTTCGACGTCGACTTCGAGGCGCAGGGCTTCGAATGGATCGTCGGCGGCGACCGCGACGCGAGCGTCGTCGTGTTCGTGCGCCGTGCGCGCCGCGGCCCGCCGATGCTCGTCGCGTGCAACTTCACGCCGGTGACGCGGGTGGCCTATCGCGTCGGCGTCCCCGCGCCCGGCTTCTGGCGCGAGGTGCTGAATGGCGACGCGAGCGTCTATGGCGGAAGCGGCATGGGCAATCTCGGCGGCGTGCACGCGGAGCCGATCGCATTTCACGGACGCGCGCAATCCGTCTCGCTGACGCTGCCGCCGCTCGCCGCGCTCTATCTCGAGCATGGAGGTGTTTGAATTGGCTGCACGCAAGACCGCATCCCGCACGACGCCCGCTCCGGCCGCCCGTCGCACGACCGCCGGCCGTACGAAGGCGAGCCGACCTGCGGGGTCGCCCGCGACCGAGCGCCTGCCCGGCGAGGGCCGCGCACGCGCCGTCGTCGAGAACGTTTCGCCGCAGGTCGACGACGGCCGCTTCGCGGTCAAGCGAATCGTCGGCGATCGCGTGATCGTCGAGGCGGACTGCTTCGCCGACGGGCACGACGTGCTCGCGTGCCGCGTACGGTTCCGCCGCGAAGGAGAGCCGGAGTGGAACGAAGCGCCGATGCATCCGCTCGGCAACGACCGCTGGCGTGGCGAGTTCGTCGTGAACGAGGTCGGCCGTCACGCCTACACCGTCTGTGCCTGGGTCGATCACTTCCTGTCGTGGCGACACGATTTCGAGCGGCGGATCGAGCCGGACGACATTCGCGTCGCCGCGCAGGTCGGCGCCGATATCGTCACGGCGACGGCCGAGCGTGCGAACGGCGACGATCGCAACGAGCTCGCGGCGTGGGCGAAAGCGCTTCGCGAGACGACCGACGTCGAGGCGCTACGTGCGCTCGCGCTCGATGAAGCGCGCAACGAACTCGCCGATCGCCATCCCGATCGGCGCTTCGAGACGACCTATCCGGTCGAGTTTCCGCTCGTCGCCGATCGCGTGCGCGCCGGCTTCTCGAGCTGGTACGAGATGTTCCCGCGCTCGACGTCGCCGTATTCGGGCGTGCATGGAACGTTCCTCGATTGCGAGGCGCGGCTGCCGTACGTCGCAGAGATGGGCTTCGACGTCCTGTACCTGCCGCCCGTTCACCCGATCGGACGCGAGCGCCGCAAGGGCCCGAACAACGCGCTCGTCGCGACGGGCGACGCCGCCGGGAGCCCCTGGGCGATCGGTGCCGCCGAAGGCGGTCATACGGCGATCCATCCGGCGCTCGGAACGCTGGACGACTTTCGTCATTTGGTCGAGGCGGCGCGCTCGCGCGGCCTCGAGGTCGCCCTCGACGTCGCCTTCCAGTGCGCGCCCGATCATCCGTACGTCGGCGAGCATCCGGAGTGGTTCCGGCATCGCCCGGACGGCAGCGTTCAGTATGCGGAGAATCCGCCGAAGAAGTACCAGGACATCTACCCGTTCAACTTCGAGTCGGACGCGTGGCGTGCGCTGTGGGAGGAGCTCTACGGCGTCTTCGCGTTCTGGATCGGCGAGGGCGTGCGCATCTTCCGCGTCGACAATCCGCATACGAAGCCGTTTCCGTTCTGGGAATGGGCGATCGCGCGGATCAAGCGTGAGCACCCGGACGTGATCCTCCTCTCCGAGGCGTTCACGCGCCCGAAGGTGATGCACCGTCTCGCCAAGGTCGGCTTCACCCAGTCGTACACGTACTTCACCTGGCGCGACAGCAAGCAGGAGCTCACCGAATATTTCACCGAGCTGACGCGCGGGCCCGGCCGCGAGTACTTCCGGCCGAACTGCTGGCCCAATACGCCGGACATCCTGCCCGAGCACCTGCAGATCGGCGGGCGGCCGGCGTTCATCGCGCGCCTGGTCCTTGCGGCAACGCTTTCCCCCAACTACGGCATCTACGGCCCGCCGTTCGAGCTCGTCGAGCGCGTGCCGCGCGAGCCCGGGTCCGAGGAGTATCTCGATTCGGAGAAGTACCAGGTGCGCCATTGGGACATCGAGCGCGACGACAGCCTCGCGCCGCTGATCGCGCGGGTGAACGCGGCCCGCCGTGACAACCGGTCGTTGCAGCATGGCGGGGAACTGGTGTTCTTCGCGACCGACAACGAAGCGATCATCTGCTACGGGCGCGTCGACGCCGAGCGCTCGAATGCGACGATCGTCGTCGTCAACCTCGATCCGCACCACACGCAATCGGGCTGGGTGTCGCTCGACCTGGCCGCCCTCGGCCTCGACGCCGAGCAGCCGTTCCAGGTGCACGACCTCCTGGCCGACGAGCGCTATGTCTGGCATGGCCCGCGCAATTTCGTGATGCTCGATCCTGGCCGCATCCCGGCGCATCTTTTCCGCGTGTTGCGGCGCGTCCGCAACGAACAGGATTTCGTCTACTTCGAGTAACGCACACGAGGACCGCTTGGCCGCCGACCCCGCCACCGCCGCGCTCGCTGCGCCGGCCGATGCCACGGAGCCCACGCGCTGGTACAAGGATGCGATCATCTACCAGCTCCACATCAAGGCGTTCTACGACTCGAACGCAGACGGCATCGGCGACTTCCGAGGCCTGACCGATAAGCTCGACTACATCCGCGACCTCGGCGTCAACACGATCTGGCTCCTGCCGTTCTATCCGTCGCCGCTGCGCGACGACGGCTACGACGTCGCCGATTACCGCAACGTCAACCCGCTGTACGGCACGCGCGCCGACTTCCAGCATTTCGTACGCGAAGCGCACCGGCGCGACCTGCGCGTCATCACCGAGCTGATCGTCAATCACACGTCCGACCAGCATCCGTGGTTCCAGGCTGCGCGGCGCGCGCCCAAGGGCTCGAACAAGCGCAACTACTACGTGTGGAGCGACGACCCGACGAAATACGGCGGCACGCGGATCATCTTCACCGACACGGAGAAGTCGAACTGGGCGTGGGACGACGTCGCGAACGCCTGGTACTGGCATCGTTTCTTCAGCCACCAGCCGGATCTCAACTTCGACAATCCGCAGGTGCTGAAGGCGATCTTCCGCGTCATGCGCTTCTGGCTCGACATGGGCGTGGATGGATTTCGCCTCGATGCGATTCCGTACCTGTGCGAGCGCGAGGGCACTAACAACGAGAACCTGCCCGAAACGCACGCGGTGCTGAAGCGGCTGCGCGCGCTGATCGACGCACAGTATCCGAACGTGCTGCTCCTCGCGGAAGCGAACCAGTGGCCCGAGGATGTCCGCGAGTACTTCGGCAACGGCGACGAGTGCCACATGGCATACCACTTTCCGCTGATGCCGCGCATGTACATGGCGATCGCGCAGGAGGAGCGGCACCCGATCACCGAGATCATGGCGCAGACGCCCGACATCCCTTCGATCTGCCAGTGGGCGATCTTCCTGCGCAACCACGACGAGCTGACACTCGAGATGGTCACCTCGCGCGAGCGGGACTACATGTACAACATGTATGCGGCCGACAAGCGCGCGCGCATCAACCTCGGCATCCGCCGCCGACTCGCGCCGCTGCTCGACAACGACCTGGGGCGCATCAAGCTGATGAACAGCCTGCTGCTGTCGATGCCGGGCTCGCCGACGCTCTACTACGGCGACGAGATCGGCATGGGCGACAACATCTACCTCGGCGACCGCGACGCCGTGCGCACGCCGATGCAGTGGGCGCCCGAGCGCAACGCCGGCTTCTCGCGCGCCGATCCGCAGCGGCTCTACCTGCAGCCGATCATGGACCCGGTATACGGCTACGAGGCGGTGAACGTCGAGGCCCAGTGGCGCGCGCCGTCTTCGCTCCTGCACTGGACGCGGCGCATGCTCGAGGTGCGCAAGGGCTTCGCCGCGTTCGGCCGCGGCACGCTCACGTTCCTGCGCCCGGTCAACCGCAAGATCCTCGCCTACCTGCGCGAATACGACGACGAGATCATCCTGTGCGTCGCGAACCTCGGCCGAACCGCGCAGCCGGTCGAGCTCGATCTCGCGAAGCACAAGGGGCGCGTGCCTCTCGAGCTGCTCGGGCGGACGCCGTTTCCGCCGATCGGCGATCTGCCGTACATGCTGACGCTCGCGGGACACGCATTCCTTTGGTTCCGGCTGGCGTCGCCGGCGCAGGTTCCCGGTCACGAGGAGCAGGTGCCGTATCAGGAGCTGCCGGTCCTCGTGCTGTTCGACGGCTGGGCGAGCCTCTTTCGTGACCGTGTGGTGCCATGGCGGATCGGCATGTCGGAGAAGGTACGCCATCAACTCGAGGTCGAGGCGCTGCCCGCGTACGTCGCCGGACGCCGCTGGTATGCGGCGAAGAGTCGCGCCATTCGCCGCGTCGAACTCGCCGATTCGGTCGAATGGAAGCCGGGTGCGCGCACGTGGCTGCTTTCGATCGTGCGCGTGGAGACCGAGGGCGAGGCGCAACCGTATTTCCTCCCGCTGTCGCTCGCCTGGGAGGACTACGACGATTCGCTCGTGCGCGCGCTGTCGTCGTTCGCCGTCGCCAAGGTGCGCCAGCAGGCGCAGGTGGGCGTGCTCGCCGACGCGTTCGGTGATGAATCCTTCGTTCGCGCTTTCGTCGAGGCGGTCGGCGCGGGCGCCGTGCAGAAGACGACGCGCGGCAGGATCGAGTTCCGCCCGACGAGCGCGTTCGCCGACCTCGCGGGTCGCGACGTCGCCCGGCTCGAGGTCTCGACGCCCGTAGCGGTCAGCAGCAACACCGTCGTCGCGCTCGGCGACCGGTTGTTCGTGAAAGCGTATCGGCGCCTGTCGGTTGGTGTGAACCCGGAAGTGGAGATTGGCCGCTACCTGACCGAGGTCGCGCGTTTCGCGCACGCGGTACCTGTCGCCGGCAGCGTCGACTACGTCGCCGACGACGGCCGCACGGCGACGCTCGGGCTCGTGCAGGGTTACGTCGCGAACCAGGGCGACGGCTGGGACTACACGCGCAATTATCTCGAGCGCTTTTTCGACGACGTTTCGCGCGAGGCGCCGCAGGCGGCCGGCGGCGACGTGCACGGCGGCTACGTGACGCTCGCGCGCACGCTCGGGGTGCGCACGGCGCAATTGCACGCCGCCTTTGCGCAAAGCCGCGGGAACCCCGGTTTCGACCCCGAGCCGGCGACGCCGGGGGACGTCGCCGGATGGACCGAGCGCGTGCGCGAGGAGGCGAGCGCGGCGCTCGGGCGCGTCGAGCGCATCAAGGGCCGCCTCGACGAGTCGACCGCGGCCGCGGCGTCGCGCCTGCTCGCCGAGCGGGACGGACTGCTCGAGCGCATCGCGCGTCACGGCTACGACCGAAGCGAAGGCGCGAAGACGCGCGTCCACGGCGACTACCATCTGGGCCAGGTGCTGCTCGTCCAGAACGACTTCGTCATCACCGACTTCGAGGGCGAGCCGGCGCGGCCGCTGGCCGAGCGGGCGCGCAAGGCCTCGCCGCTCAAGGACGTCGCGGGCATGCTCCGCTCGTTCGATTACGCGATGCACGCGGCGCTCTTCACGCTGCGGACCGAGCGCAGCGAGGTTCGCGAGCGCGTCGAGACCGCGGCCCGTCAATGGCGCACGCAGGCGACGCGCGCATTCGTCGACGGCTACGACGAGGTCGCGCGCGCGAACGGGCTCGCGTCGCCGCGAGCCGAAGCGAACGGGCTCCTCGAGCTGTTCATGCTCGAGAAGGCGCTGTATGAGCTCGGATACGAGGCGGACAATCGGCCCGAGTGGCTCGTGATCCCGCTCACCGGCCTGCTCGGCATCCTCGACGGGTCGTGAGCGCCATTCCACCAAGGCGCCGGGCTGCGGCGCCGCCGCCTCGCGTCGCGTTTGGGAGAACGTCATGGATAACGTGAACATGCTGGTCGAGCCGATCCGCGAATCGCTGCATCAGATCGGCGCGTTTCTGCCGCGCCTGCTCCTCGCGCTCGTCGTCCTGATCATCGGCTGGCTCCTCGCGAAGCTCGTGCGCTTCGCGATCGTCAAGTCGCTGCGCGCGCTGAACTTCAACGTCGTGACCGAGAAGGCGGGCATCGACGGCTTCCTCTCCCAGGGAGGCTCGGAGATCGACACGATCCGCGTGCTGGGCGGGCTCTTCTACTGGCTCGTGATCCTCGCGTCGCTGATGGTCGCCTTCAACACGCTCGACCTCGCGTACGTGACCGACCTGATCGGGCGCATCGTGCTGTTCGTGCCCCGGGTTATGGTGTCGGTGGTGATCCTCGTGTTCGGCGCGTACTTCGCGCGCTTCATCGCGGCCGCGCTGGCGACGTACCTGCGCAACATCGGCGCGCGCGAGGCGGCGCTCATGGGCCGTCTCGCACTCTACGCCATCATGGCGTTCGTCATCATGATCGCGCTCGACCAGCTCGGTCTCGGCGACATCATCCGCCAGACGTTTCTGGTGATCGTCGCCGCCGTCGCGCTGGCGCTCGCGCTCGCGTTCGGCCTCGGCGGCCAGCGCCGGGCGGCCGAGCTGATCGAACGCTGGTCGCGACAAGACCACGACGAAGCGCGCGACGCTCGCCCTCCGACGCGGCCGGTACTCTGATCGTGCAACCGACGGCAACCCAACCGTGACCCTGCATCCGACGACCATCCGATGAAGCCCTTCACCGCGGCATGGCCCGGGCGCTCGCTGCCGCGCGGCGCGCACTGGGACGGCGAAGGCGTCAACTTCGCCGTGTTCTCCGAGCAAGCGGAAAGCGTCGAGCTTTGCGTGTTCGATCCGACCGGCCGCAGGGAATTGCAGCGCATTCCGCTCGTCGAACGTACCGACGAGGTCTTTCACTGCTATCTCCCGGAAGCGCGACCCGGGCTGCTCTACGGCTATCGCATGCACGGACCCTACCGGCCGGAGCAGGGATTGCGCTTCAACGCGCACAAGCTGCTGCTCGACCCGTATGCGCGCAACATCCACGGCGCACTGCGCTGGAGCGACGCGCTGTTCGGCTACAACGTCGGGCACAAGCGCGGCGACCTGTCGTTCGACCGGCGCGACAGCGCAAGCGCCATGCCGAAGAGCAAGGTGATCGAGCCCGCGTTCACCTGGGGCGACGACCGGCCGCCGAACATTCCCTGGCACGACATGGTCGTCTACGAGCTGCACGTGCGCGGCTTCACGATGCAGCATCCCGATGTGCCGCCGCCGTTGCGCGGCACCTACGCGGCGCTCGCGACCGCGCCGGTCATCGATTACCTGAAGCGCCTCGGCGTGACGACCGTCGAGCTGATGCCCGTGCATTCGTTCGTCGACGACCGGCGGCTCGTCGAGCGGGGATTGCGCAACTACTGGGGCTACAACACGATCGGCTATTTCGCGCCGGAGGGGCGCTACTCGGCGTCCGGCAAGGTCAACGAGTTCAAGACGATGGTGAAGACGCTGCATTCCGCGGGTCTGGAGGTGATCCTCGACGTCGTCTACAACCACACGGCCGAAGGCAACGAGATGGGGCCGACGCTGTGTTTCCGCGGCATGGACAACAACGCCTACTACCGGCTGAAGCCGCGCGATCCGCGCTACTACATGGATTACACCGGCTGCGGCAATACGCTCAACATGCAGCATCCGCGCGTGCTGCAGCTCATCATGGATTCGCTGCGCTACTGGGTCACCGACATGCACGTCGACGGCTTCCGCTTCGACCTCGCGTCGGCGCTCGCGCGCGAGCTGCACGAGGTGGACCGGCTGGGCGCGTTCTTCGACATCCTGCGCCAGGACCCGGTGCTGAACCGCGTGAAGCTGATCGCCGAGCCGTGGGACCTGGGCGAGGGTGGCTACCAGGTCGGCAACTTTCCGCCGGGGTGGGCCGAGTGGAACGACAAGTACCGCGACACCATGCGCGCGTACTGGCGCGGCGACGGCGGAGTGATCGGCGAGTTCGCGCGAAGGCTCACCGGGTCCTCGGACCTGTACGGCCGCAGCGGCCGCGCACCGCACGCGAGCATCAACTTCATCACGGCACACGATGGCTTCACGCTGCGGGACCTCGTCTCGTACAACCAGAAGCACAACGAGGCGAACCAGGAGGACAACCGCGACGGCAACGACAACAATTTGTCGTGGAACTGCGGCGCCGAGGGTCCGACCGACGATCCGGCCATCCTCGAACTGCGCGCGCGCCAGTCGCGCAACATGCTGGCGACGCTCCTGCTGTCGCAGGGCGTGCCGATGATCACCGCCGGTGACGAGATTGCGCGCACGCAGGAAGGCAACAACAACGCGTACTGCCAGGACGGCCCGATCTCCTGGATCGACTGGACGCTCGACGATCCGAAGCGGCAGCTGCTCGCGTTCGTTCGCCGCGCGATCGAGCTGCGGCGCACGCATCCGGCATTTCGCCGTCGCCACTTCTTCGAGGGGCGGCCGCTGCAGGGCAGCGACGAGGACAAGGACATCGCGTGGCTCAAGCCCGACGGCACCGAGATGACCGAGCAGGAATGGAACAACGGCTTCGCGCGCTGCCTCGGCGTCTACCTCGCCGGTGACCGACTGGGCGAGACCGACGCACGGGGCCGCGCGGTCACCGACGACCATTTCATCGTCCTCTTCAACGCGCACGACGGCAAGATCCCCTTCACGCTGCCGGCCTTCGATTCTTGGGGCTGGCTCGTGCTGTTCGACACGGCGCGCGACGAGGGCCTTTCGCCGGAGGGCACGTACCGCAGCGACAATGCGTATCCGCTCGAAGGACGCTCGCTCGTGCTGCTGCAGAAGGTGTCGCCGGCGTGAGCGGATGGAACGCGCGGTGACGCGCGTGCATCGGATGCCGTTCGGCGCGGAGTACCGCGACGGCCGAACGGCCTTTCGCCTGTGGGCGCCGGGCGCGTCGCGCGTCGACCTCGTGCTCGGACGCGACGACGCGCGAAGCATCGCAATGGCCGCACGCGGGGAGGGCTGGTACGAGCAGGTCGTGGAGGAAGCTTCGCCTGACACGCGCTACGGCTTCCGCGTCGATGGCGGCCTGGTCGTTCCCGATCCGGCGTCGCGGGCGAATCCCGACGGCGTGCACGGCCGCAGCGCCGTTGTCGACCCGCAGGCGTATCGATGGCAGGACGGACACTGGCGTGGCCGCCCGTGGCGCGACGCGGTCGTCTACGAAATGCACGTCGGCGCCTTCACGCCGCAGGGCACGTTCGACGCCGTGATCGAACGCCTCGACGCGCTCGCCGACCTCGGCGTGACCGCCATCGAGCTGATGCCGGTGGCCGCGTTCCCGGGCAAGCGCAATTGGGGCTATGACGGCGTTCTGCCGTTCGCGCCGGCGACGAGCTACGGCTCCCCCGACGATCTGAAGCGCCTGGTCGACGCCGCGCACGCACGCAGCCTGATGATCCTGCTCGACGTCGTCTACAACCACTTCGGCCCCGAAGGCAACTACCTGCACGCGTACGCGCCGCTATTCTTCAACCCGGCTCATCACACGCCGTGGGGAGCGGCGATCAACTTCGACGGCGAGAAGAACGCGACCGTGCGCGACTTCTTCGTCCACAATGCGCTCTACTGGCTCGAGGAGTTCCACTTCGACGGACTGCGTCTCGACGCCGTGCACGCGATCGTCGACGAGTCGCGGCCGGACATCGTCACCGAGATCGCGGCGCGGGTCCGCGAGCGCTTCGCCGGGCGCGACGTGCACCTCGTGCTCGAGAACGACCACAACGCCGCGCATTATCTGCGTCGCGACGACGCCGGCCGGCCGCTCCTCGCGACCGCGCAATGGGACGACGACGTGCATCACGCGCTGCACGTGATCGCCACCGGCGAGCGCGACGGCTATTACTCGGACTACGCGAGCCGTCCGGTTGCAAGCTTCGGGCGCGCGCTCGCGGAGGGCTACGCGTACCAGGGCGAGCCATCCGCGTTCCGGCACGGCGCGCCGCGGGGGGAGCCGAGCGCCGCGCTGCCGCCGCTCGCCTTCGTCGCGTTCGCTCAGAACCACGACCAGATCGGCAATCGCGCGCTCGGCGATCGCCTTGCGACGCTCGCCGATCCGGCGCGGCTGCGCGCGCTGATGGCCTGCCTGTTGTTGTCGCCGCAGGTGCCCCTCCTGTTCATGGGCGAGGAATTCGCGGCCGCGACACCGTTCCTTTTCTTCTGCGATTTCGGTCCCGAGCTCGCCGCGGCGGTGACGCGCGGACGCCGCGAGGAATTCGCACGCTTCGCGCGTTTCGGTGATCCCGGCGCGATCCCCGACCCGAATGCCGAATCGACGTTCGCGGCGAGCAAGCTCGACTGGCGCGAGTCGGCGGCGCCCCCGGGGAGCGACTGGCGCGCGTTCTACCGCGACTGCCTCGAGCGCCGGCGCCGCCACGTCGTCCCGCTGCTCGGCGCGATTCGCCATGGCGGAACATTCGACGTCGACGCGAATCTTCTGCGCGTGACATGGACGGCCGACGGCGGAGCTCGGCTTTGTCTCGTCGCCAATCTCCACGAGCAGCCACGCGACGACGTCGGGATGCCGGAGGGCGATACGGTGTTTGCATGCGCCGCCGCGCCCCCGCCGGGTACGCGGGGCCGCATGCCGCGCTGGGGCGTCGCGTTCGTCACCACGGCGGCGCGATGAGCGTGGCGTTGAGGCGGCTCGCAGCCGCCTGCGGCATCGCGCTCGAGTACCACGACGCGTGGGGCCATCGTCGCGACGCGTCGGACGACGTGCTGCGCGCGATCCTTCGGGCGATGCGCATCGACGCCACGAGCGACGCGAAGATCGACGACGCGCTCTCGGAGCTCGCGCTCGCGCAGTGCCGGCAGTG
>DATIEN010000161.1:0-3798 GCA_035455705.1 Casimicrobiaceae bacterium
GAGTCGGCCGGCATCGAGCCGGGCGTGATGCCGCCGATGTCGGCGTGGTGCCCGCGCGAGGCGACGTAGAACAGCGGCCCTTCCGCACTGTCCGGAGAGGCTCCGCTGGCGAAGACCGGCATGATGACAGTGATGTCCGGAAGATGAGTGCCGCCGTTGTAAGGCGCATTCAGCGCGTACACGTCGCCCGGAAGCATGCCGCGGCCGTCCACCTTTCGGTCCCGCGATGCAATGACGACCTTCACGCTCTCGCCCATCGAGCCCAGGTGGATGGGCATGTGCGGCGCGTTGGCGATCAGCGCGCCGCCGCGGCACGATGCAGCGCGGCGACGTGTTCGTGCTGAACGCGCCGTACAACGGCGGCACGCATCTGCCCGACGTCACCGTCATCGCGCCGGTGTTCCTCGACGAGCGCCGGCCCGAGTTCTTCGTCGCCTCGCGCGGCCATCACGCCGACATCGGCGGCATCACGCCCGGCTCGATGCCGGCCGACTCGACGCACGTCGACGAGGAAGGCGTGCTGCTCGACAACGTGCAGCTCGTCGCCGACGACCGCTTTCTCGAAGACGCCATGCGCGCGATCCTGCTCGGCGGCCGGCATCCGGTTCGCAACGTCGAGCAGAACCTCGCCGACCTCCGGGCGCAGATCGCCGCGTGCGCGAAGGGAGCGGGAGAATTGCACGAGATGGTCGCGCACTTCGGCCTGCCGGTGGTACGCGCGTACATGCGCCACGTGCAGGACAACGCCGAGGAGGCGGTGCGTCGCGTCATCGGAGCGCTGTCGGACGGCCGCTTCGAGTACGAGATGGACAGCGGCGCCGTGGTTCGCGTCGCGATCCGCGTCGATAGGGCTTCGCGGTCGGCGACGATCGACTTCACCGGCACGAGCGCGCAGCAGCCGACCAACTTCAACGCGCCGTCGGCCGTCTGCAAGGCCGCGGTGCTCTACGTGTTCCGCACGCTTGTCGACGACGACATCCCGATGAACGACGGGTGCCTGAAGCCGCTGTCGATCGTGATTCCCGAAGGCTCGATGCTGAACCCGCGCTATCCGGCCGCCGTGGTCGCCGGCAACGTCGAGACGTCGCAGACGATCACCGACGCGCTGTATGGCGCGCTCGGCGTGCTCGCGGCGTCGCAAGGGACGATGAACAACTTCACGTTCGGCAACGACCGCTACCAGTATTACGAGACGATCTCGGGCGGCGCCGGCGCGGGGCCCGATTTCGACGGCGCGAGCGTCGTGCAGACGCACATGACGAACTCGCGGCTCACCGACCCCGAGGTGCTCGAATGGCGCTTCCCGGTGCTGCTCGAGGAATTCTCGATTCGCCGCGGCAGCGGCGGCCGCGGCGCGCATCGCGGCGGGGACGGCGCAACGCGCCGCGTACGCTTCCTCGAGCCGATGACCGCCGTGATGCTCGCGAACCACCGGCGCATTGCGCCGTTCGGCGCGGCCGGCGGCGAGCCCGGCGCACCGGGCCGCAACCGCGTCGAGCGCGCCGACGGCTCGCGCGAGGACTACGGCGCGACGTTCAAGGTCGAGATGAACGCCGGCGACGTGTTCGTCGTCGAGACGCCGGGCGGCGGCGGCTTCGGGCCGCCGACCTGAGGTTTACGCCGCCTGCGGCAGCTCCCGCGGCACCAGCATCGACAGCACGTAGTACGCGACGCCGGCGATCGCAACGCCGAAGAACCAACCGTAGACGCCCCACCACGCGGGCAGCAGCGTGGTGAAGTTCGGCAGGATGCTCGAGAACATCGCGCCGATGCCGGCCGCGATGAACGCCACGACGTTCCACCCGCCCTGGTAGCGGTATTCGCCGTTCTCGCGGTAAAGGTCGGGCACGTTGACCTCGCCCTTCGCGATCAGGTAATAGTCGACCATGATCACGCCGAAGAGCGGCCCCATCGTCGCGCCGATGCCGCCGACGAACGACGCGGCGCTGCCTTCCCACGGCGCGAACGGGTAGAGGACGAGCGCGATCAGCGCGGCGATGTAGCCGCCGCGCTTGAAATCGATCTTCTCCGGAAACACGTTCGAGAAGTCGAACGCGGGCGACACGAAGTTCGCGACGACGTTGATGCCGAGCGTCGCCACTGCGAACGTCACGGCCGCGAGCAGCGCGAGGAACCAGCTTTCGAAGCGCGCCGAGATCTGGTCGGGATGGATCAGCACCTCGCCGTAAACCTTGTACGTGGCGATCGTCGTGACGCCCGCCACGAGCGAGAACAGCAGCAGGTTGATCGGCAGGCCCCACAGGTTCCCCTTGCGCACGGTCTCCTTGTCCGGCGCGTAGCGCGAGAAGTCGCAGAAATTGAGATAGAGCGCCGCGAAGTACGTGATCCACGTCGCAGCCACTGCCGCGAGCGAAGCGGCCGAGCCGGGCACGCCCGGGACGCCGGCATCCTTCGTCTTGTCGAGCAGCACGTCCTGCGGAATGCCGTGATCGAACGACAATCCGCCGGCCTTGACGAAAAGGCCCACGGCGAGGATCAGCATCATCACCCAGACCGCCGGGCCCGCCCAATCCTGGAACCTTCGCACCGTCTCCATGCCGCGGCGGATGATGAGCAACTGCAGTGCCCACACCACGACGAAGCAGATGACCTCGAGTCCCGAATGGCCGAGGAAATGCGTGTTCGCGTTGAACGTCCTGAATGCGTCGGTGCGCGTCAGCAGCGAGACGATCGCGCCCGACGCCGCCGCCGTCTGCGCGCCGTACCAGAAACAGGCGACGATCGCGCGGACGAGCGCCGGAACGTTGGCGCCGAAGACCCCGAACGACGCGCGCGCGAGCACCGGATACGGCACGCCGGTCTTCACGCCCGCGTAACCGACGAGGTTCATCAGGAAGAAGATCACGAGCGAGCCGAGGCCGATCGCGATCAGGAAGTTGACGAAGCTGCCGCAGAGCAGGAACAGGCTCGCGGCGAGGTAGTAGCCCCACAGGCTGTGGACGTCCGACGTCCACACGTTGAAGAGGCTGAAGACGCCCCATTTGCGCTCGCGCGCGGGCGCCAGGTCTTCGTTGTACAGCGCCGGCGATGCGTTCGGAATGTCCATCTCGTTCCTCCCGAGTAAGGTACGATGGAATCGTCCCCCACGCTCGCGGCTTCGCCGCTGCGCTGCCTTGAGGGGCGGAACGCGCGGTCGGGGCGGCCCTTCGCCGCGCGTGCGGACGCACTACAGTTTAATGCGATGGCAACGGAATGGCTCTTCCGCGACGACGCCTACCTGCGTAAAGCCGATGCGCGCGTCGTCGCCGCCGACCCGCGCGGCGTGGTGCTCGACCGCACGATCTTCTACCCGCAGGGCGGGGGCCAGGTCGGCGACACGGGTCTGCTAACGCGCGCGAACGGCGAGCCGATCGCCGTCGTCGACACGCGCAAGGGCGACGATCCGGATTCGGTCCTGCATCTGCTTGCGCCGGACGCACCGCGGCCGGAGGTCGGCGAGTCGCTCGGGCTCGCGATCGACTGGGAGCGGCGCCATCGCCTGATGCGGCTGCACACGGCGTTGCACGTGCTGTCGTGCGTCGTCGTCGCGCCGGTCACCGGCGGCAACATCGCGCCCGATAAGGCGCGGCTCGACTTCGACATCGACATGAGCCTGCTCGACGCTGGGCGCATCGAGCGCGAGACGAACGCCCTGATCGCGCGCGGCACGCCGACCGAGACGGTCTGGATCACCGACAGCGAGCTCGACGCGCGGCCCGAGCTCGTGAAGACAATGAGCGTGCAGCCGCCGCGCGACAGCGGGCGCGTGCGCCTTCTGCGGATCCCGGGGATCGACCT
>DATIEN010000162.1:0-11819 GCA_035455705.1 Casimicrobiaceae bacterium
CGCCGCAGCGAGCGCGTCTTCGTGCCCGTGCCAGCAGTCCGTGAAGGCGTTGCGAAGCGCGCGCCCGGTATAGCGCGAAGGCCACGCGTAATCACGGACGATGTCGAAGACACGCGTGCGCGCGGTCTCGCCGCCGCGGGCCGCGACGAGCCGCGCCTTCGCGGCGTCGCGCCCGAGCGCTTCGACGGTTGCGCAAAAGCGCGTTCCCATCAGCGCGCCGTCGGCGCCGAGCATCAGCGCGGCCGCGAGACCTCGTCCATCGGCGATGCCGCCGGCGGCAATCACCGGCGTCGGCGCCACCTGATCGACGACGGCCGGAACGAGCGGAAGCGTGGCGCGGCTGCCGCCGTGGCCGCCGCCTTCGGTGCCCTGCGCGACGATGAAATCGGCGCCCGCCTCCTGCGCGAGGCGCGTCTCCTCCTCGCCCTGCACCTGGCAAATGAGCGCGGCGCCGCCGTCCCGGACCGCACGCGCATGCGGCCGCGGATCGCCGAACGAAAGCATCACCGCGCGCGGTCGCCGCGCGAGCGCATGCGCCAGCACGTCGGGTCGCAGCGACCACGTGATGAAGCCGACGCCCCACGCGCGTTGCGTCGCCTCGCCGACGATCGCGATCTCGCGCGCGACCCACTCGAAATCGCCGTAGCCGCCACCGACGAGGCCGAGCCCGCCGGCATTCGAGACGGCGGCGGCGAGGCGCCCGCCGGCCACGCCACCCATCGGCGCGAGCACGATCGGATGGCGCAGTCCGAACGCTTCCGTGAGCCGGGTGTCGATCATGTTGCTTTCCTCGTATCGCGCGAGCAAAGTCTAGCAAGAGCCGGTGCCGTCGGAGGTAAACCGCCATGCCGCAACCGCCCGCGGATCACGTCGCGCGTTCCGTCACGATTGCGGCGCGCGAGGCGACGTTGGCCGGCGACCTCACCGTGCCGGCCGGCGCCAACGGCATCGTGCTGTTCGCGCACGGGAGCGGCAGCAGCCGCGCCAGCCCGCGCAACGCATGGGTTGCGGCACGCCTTTCACGGGCGGGGCTCGCGACGCTGCTGTTCGACCTCCTGACGCGCGCCGAGGAGCAGCGCGACCTCCGCACGCGCGAGCATCGCTTCGACATCGGCCTCCTCGCGCGGCGCCTCGTCGACGCAACCGACTGGGTCGACGCGCAGCCGGAGCTCGCGCACCTGCCGCTCGGCTATTTCGGCGCGAGCACCGGCGCCGCGGCCGCCCTCGTCGCGGCGGTCGACCGCAGCGCGCGCGTGGCGGCCGTCGTCTCGCGGGGCGGTCGGCCGGACCTCGCCGGCGACGACGTGCTGGCGCGCGTCGCGGCGCCCACGCTTCTCATCGTCGGCGGCAACGACGACGCCGTC
This sequence comes from Casimicrobiaceae bacterium, assembly GCA_035455705.1. GTDB lineage: Bacteria > Pseudomonadota > Gammaproteobacteria > Burkholderiales > Casimicrobiaceae > VBCG01. Next base: position 1,365 of record DATIEN010000162.1, read on the forward strand.
ATCGATCAAAACCACCGTGCGCTCGCCGCGATGCGCTGCGCGAAGCGGCTCGACATCGTACCGGGCGCCACGCATCTGTTCGAGGAGCCGGGCGCGCTGGAGCAGGTCGCGTCGCGCGCCTCGGAATGGCTCGTCGAATACCTGATCGTCCAATCGGGACGCTGAGCGATGCGCGGCATCCGCTTCGCCGATCGCCGGCAGGCCGGGCGGGTGCTGGCCCAGCATCTGTTGCGCCATCGCGACGACCCGTCGCTGATCGTGCTCGCGCTGCCGCGCGGCGGCGTGCCGGTTGCATTCGAGGTCGCTCAGGCACTCCACGCGCCGCTCGACGTGTTCGTCGTGCGCAAGCTGGGGCTGCCCGGTCACGAGGAGTACGCGATGGGCGCGATCGCGACCGGCGACGTGCGCGTCATGAACCAGGACATCGCGAATGCCGGCATTTCGCAGGCAGCGATCGACGCGGTGGCGGCGCGCGAGCGCATCGAGCTCGCACGCCGCGAACGTCTCTATCGCGGAGAGCGGCCGCCGATCGCGATCGAAGACCATACGGTGATCCTCGTCGACGATGGCCTCGCGACCGGCTCGACGATGCTCGCGGCGGCGACCGCGGTGCGGAGGCAGCGGCCGCGCACGATCGTCGTCGCCGTGCCCGTCGCGGCGGCCGAAACGTGTCGCGCGCTTCGCGAGGTCGTCGACGAGGTGACCTGCCCCGCGACGCCGGAGCCGTTCGTGGCGGTCGGCGCGTGGTACGAGGACTTCAGGCAGGTTTCCGACGACGAGGTGCACGCCCTTCTCGCCGCCGCGTGGCGCCCGCAACCGCCGCCATAGCGGAGCGCGCGCCACATTTTCGAATCGCGCGGGTAAACGACTCCATCGGCCGACGCAGACGGACGAAGACGAATTCAGATGCCGGCGTACCACTGGTAGCCCTGGTCCTCCCAGTAGCCGCCCTTGCCGCCGGCGATGTGCGCGAAGCTCTCGACCAACTCGAGGCGCATCACGTACTTCGCGTGCTTGTAACCGAGCTGCCGCTCCACGCGAAGCCGGATCGGCGCGCCGTTCTTGATGGGCAGCGGCGCGTCGTTCAGCGCGTACGCGAGGATCGTCTGCTCGTGATGCGCGTCGTCCATGTCGATGCTCTCGTAATACGGCGACGTGCCGTCGTCCTCCATCGGATCGGCGCAGTGGAAGACGACGTAGCGCGCGTTCGCCGCGGGTTGCACCACGTCGAGGAGCGCCGAAAGCCTTGCACCCTGCCATTTGCCGATCGCGCTCCAGCCCTCGACGCAGTCGTGGCGCGTGATCTGCGTGCGGCTCGGCAACGCGCGCAACTGCGCGAGCGTGAAGCGCTGCGGATTCGCGACGAGACCCCCGACGTCGAGCGCGTAGTCGGCGAAGCCGTTCGCGGCGAGCGCCGCGTACTGCGGATTGTCCGGCTCCGCGGTGCCGTTGCTGCGGAACGTCGGCGACAGATCGGCGGGCGTGAATTCCTGCGCCATCGCCTTCCGCGCGACGAGCTTGCCCAGCGTGCGGTTGACCGGTTCCGCGGCGCCCAGCACCTTGGGGAACCAGTCGCTCTGCGAAAGGCGGTCGCATCCGGCGACACCGAGCGCGCCGAGCGACGCCACGAGTCGGCTCAGGAAGCGGCGCCGGTGTGGGTCACCCATGACGATTCTCCGTCGGAAGCCGATAGCGCCCGGTGATCATCGAGCGCACGTTGTTCCAGAAGCCGGTGACGATCACCTCGAAGACGTGCACGAGCACGAACGCGACGAGCAGCCACGCGACGATGAAATGTATCGAGCGCACCGTCTGGCGGCCGCCGAACCAGTCGACCCAGCCGCCGAACAGCGTGTCGAGCCGCGGCGACATGCCGAGGCCCATCAGCACGATGAGCGGCAGCAGCACGAAGACGACGACGAGGTACGCGAGCTTCTGCAGCACGTTGTAGCGCTTCGCCGCCTCTCCGGTCGGATGGCGGAAGCGCAGGTGGTCGACGATCGACGCGCCGATGCCGCGCAGATCGTCGCGCGTGGGCAAGAGGTCGCGCCAAAGATGGCGGCTCGCGATCGCGTAGACGATGAAGCAGAGGCCGTTGATCAGGAAGATCCAGGCGAAGAAGAAATGCCACGCGCGCGCCATCGCGAGCCACTGATGGCTCGGGATCGTGAGCCACGGCGGGAAGCCCTGCGCATAGAGGCGCCCGTCGTCGCGCGATACGCCGAGCACGCCAGTGGTTGCGAACTCGTGGCCGAAGAGCCGCGTGTAGCCGACGGCTCGCCCCTGCGCATCCTCGCGTGCGCCGATCTCGAGCCACGCCGGCCGTCCGCTGTACGACGAGTCGCCGACGTAGAGCGCGGGATGCGCATTGAAGATCGCAAGGCCGCTCATCAGCATGATCGTCAAGGCGACGACGTTGATCCAGTGCATGATGCGCACGGCCAGCGCATGCCGGTAATGAAGGGCCGGCGCACGATCGGTCATCGCTCGCGCCGCGCCAAGCGGCGCCACGGCGGAAGTCGCAGGGTCGTTCATGTCGAAGCTCGCACTCCTTTGCCGAAATGCGCGGTCGCCGGTACGGCGGCGGCAGCCGAGCGTATGTCGTGTCTACAGGCGAAAGCTTACGCCGCATCCGTGACGACGCCGGCCCGCGGCGCGACGAACGCTACGAACGGAGGCTCGGTACGCGCGCGCGGTAGGCGATCAACGCGAGCCAGGCGAGCGCCGTGATCGCTGCCCCGGCGAAGAACGTCGCGGCCGGCCCCATCGACTGCCACAGGTAGCCGGCGAGCGCGCTCGCGATCAGCAGCGCGGCGCCGCTCGCGAGGTTGAACACGCCGAACGCGGTGCCGCGAAGGTTCGCGGGGGCCGTTGCCGCGACGAGCGCCGCGAGCAGGCCCTGCGTGAGCGCCATGTGCAGTCCCCATAGCGCGGCGCCGGCGATCGCGCCCGGCGCGGCGCGCGCGAGCGCGAGCACGACGTCGCTTGCGACGAGGACGGCCAGCCCGGCCGACAACAGCGACGTCGCGTGCCCGCGATCGGCGAGGCGGCCCGCGGGATATGCGAACAGCGCATAGACGAGCGACATCGCGACCATGACCCACGGCGCGCCGGTCGCGCCCATCCCGACGTCCTGCGCGCGCAGCACGAGAAAGGCTTCGGAGAAGCGCGAGAGCGTCAGCACGGAGGCGATCGCCGTCACGACGAAGAACCGGGGGCCCAGCCGCGCGGCATCGCGCAACCCGACGGGCTTGCTCCCGCGCCGCCGTGCCGGCGCGTCGGGCTCGTGCACGCCGAACGCGAGCAATGCGAGACACAGGAGCGCGGGTATCAAGGCCACCCAGAACGCCGCCCGGAAGTTGCCGGCGAAATGCGCGATCAGGAACACGGCGAGGAGCGGCCCGGCGATCGCGCCGACACTGTCGAGCGCCTGCCGCAGCCCGAAGGCCGCTCCGCGCACCGACGCCGGCGTCAAGTCGGCGACGAGCGCGTCGCGCGGCGCCCCGCGAATGCCCTTTCCGACGCGATCCGCGAACCGGCCGGCCACGACGAAGCCGAGCGACGGCGCGAGCGGAAACGCGAGCTTCGACACCGCGGCGAGGCCGTAGCCGAGCAGCACCGCGGGCTTGCGACGACGGAACACGTCCGACCAATAGCCCGAGAACACCTTGACGATCAACGCGATCGCCTCCGCGATCCCTTCGATGATGCCGACGAAGAGCACCGATGCGCCGAGCGCGTCGACCATGTAGAGCGGCAAAAGCGCGTGGATCAGCTCGCTCGAGCTGTCCATCAGCAGGCTGACGAAGCCCAGCACCCATACGCCGCGGGGGATCGACGCCCGCACCGCCTTCGCTACCGTGTCAGAACGCGAACGCGGCGGTAAGGTCGCCGACGTCCTCGCGGACGCCGGGCAACGGCTCGAGATCGAAGCGGCGCGTGATGAGCTTCAGGATCGACGTCGTATCGTAGTGCGTGTGGTCGACGTAGTGCCGCTTCGCGAACGGCGAGATGACGAGCGTCGGAATGCGCGTGCCCGGTCCCCACCGGTCGCCCTTCGGCGGCGCGACGTGATCCCAGAAGCCGCCGTTCTCGTCGTAGGTGACGATGATCGCCGAACTCGCCCACAGCGGGCTCGCCCGGATGCGTTCGACGATCTGCGCGATGTGCTCGTCGCCCGACAGCACGTCGGCGTAGCCCGGATGCTCGTTGAGCGAGCCCTGCGGCTTGTAGAAGACGACCTGCGGCAGCTCCCCGCGCTCGATCGCGGCGATGAAGTCCTTCTCGTCTTTCAGGTGCTCCGCGCGGTCGGCGGTGCCCGGCGCGAAGCGCGCGAAATAATTGAACGGCTGGTGATGCGTGATGAAGTTGCGCCCGCCCGGCTCGCGATAGTTGATCACCGTGCGCTTGACGTCGGGCGGCTGCATGCCGTCGCGGACCGCGGCATCCCATGCGCCCGAGTACCATGTCCACGAGATGCCCTTCGCCGACAGCGTGTCGCCGATCGTCTTCTGCGTCTGCGGCGGCAGCGTGTAGTGCGCGGGATCGGTGAGCCGCGGATCGCCGTTTTTCGCGGGCGGGACGAGCGACGGCTGATACGGCGGCTGCGTCGTGTTGACCGAGTAGCCGTCGGGGGTGAGCAAACCCGCCTGCACGAACTTCGGCGGACCCTCGAGAACCGAAGCCGGCGACGACGGTGCGCGCGCGAGCCAGCCGCGCTCGTCGAGCTTCGCGCGAAGATTCGCCGGCGCGTCGCGGTCCACCGGCGTGCAGGCGCAGATCAGCCACACGTGATTCAGGTACGAGCCGCCGAAAGCGCCCATGAAGAAGTTGTCGGCGAGCGTGTAGTCCTGCGCCCACTTCCACATCGGCAGCTTCGAGCCGTCGTAGTGGCCCATGACGAGGCCGCCCGCGTCGCTCGCCTCGGCGAAGCGGTCGTTGCGCCCGCCGTCGATCTGTTCCTGGTTGCGATAGAACGCGTGGATCAGGTCGCGCGTCTTCACCGACAACGGGAGGCCGATCGGCGGGGCGTCGATCCGATACGGCCGGTTCGGCAGGTCACGCGGAAACGCCGGATCCGCATCGGCCGTGCTGCCCTTCCACACGGGCGGCAGATGGGAGAGCACCGTGCCGGCGTGGTCGACCTGCGTGTACTGGGAAGAGCTCGCGTCGGCGAGGCCGTTCGCGCCGGGAAACGTCCCGTAGAGATTGTCGAAGCTGCGATTCTCGGCGTAGAGCACGATGACGTGATCGATCCGGTCGAGTCCCGCGCGCGGTGCCGGCGGCGGCATGGCGCATCCGGCGAGCGTGGCAGCGAGCAGCCACGCGGCACAACGAAGCATCCGGTCCTGCATCAGCGCTCCTCCCTGTGCATCCATGACGGCAAGTCTCGTTCGACGAATGCGACGTCGTCAGCGCAGCGTGATGGACGCGCGAACCGTCCCCGCGCGTTCGTGGCGCGCGGTGACGCCGACCGTCGTCCCCGCGTCGCCGCGCACGATCCATTCGCGCTTCAGCCGGTCGTCGGTGACGTTGTAATCGGGCCAGAAGGAGACGCCGGTGTGCTTGTATGCCTTGCCCTCGAGCTGACCGGCGTCGTCGCGAAGCTTGCCGCTCGCAAGGGTCGCTGCGGCGGGGAGTGCGAGCTCCGTGCGAATGCCGCGCACGGTCTTCCGCGCGAGCGCGCGCCGCGTCACGTACGTGGGCAGCCAGCCGGTATTCTGGACGACGAGCGTCAGCTTCCATGCGCCGTCGCCGACGCGTTCCGCGCCGGCGTGCACGAGCTCGAGCCTCGGTGAGCAGAGCGCCTGCCACAGAAGCCAGCGCGGAAACCTCGCGATCTCGCGCTCGAGCAGCGGCAGCGGCGGATTGCCGAACGCGTGGAAGCGATCCCAGCCGCCGATCTCGAGCTTGCCGAGCTGCGGGTGCGTGAACGGCTTCCAGCCGTGGTGCGCGGCGCCGCCGAGCTTCTCCTCGTTCCAGCGATAGAGCCTGAGATCGTCGTCGAGCGAATGGTCGCGGAACCAGTCGATGAACTTGTAGTTCGTGATGCCGGCTTCGCGCATCGGCGACCATATCTCCACGACCCACGAGAAGATGCCGAGGTGCTCGTAGATCCAGTCGGACGTGCCGCCGATCACCGACTTCGGGTAGTAGCGGAACTCGTGGAACACGGAGATCGCCGGATAACCGGTCAACTCGGTGCCCTTGCGGCCGGTGCGCTGGTAGAACCACAGGTCCTCCGGATCCATCTCGTCGTCGGACATGTGCTCGAACGGACGCAGCAGCACGCCGCTCCACGTGTGGAACGAAGTGCCGGCCGTGATGTTCGGATGCTTGACGATGAAATCGACCACGGCCCGGATCTCCGGCTCGGACGTCGGATACGGACCGGCGCCCTGCTGCTCGAACTCCTGCCGCCAGCTCGCCGGAAAGTTGCGGTTGAGGTCGAGCTGCTGCCGCGGCCGCTTGATCCTCAGGGTGAACCCGTCGTATTCGTCGTAACGGCCTTCCGGCAGGATCCGGTAGTAAGTGCCCCCGACTTCCGTCGGCTCGCGCCGAACCATCAGCGCGGGCGCATCGGGGTGCGCCTTCCACAATCCGTTCGGATCCTCGATGCGCATCTGCAGGATGCGGCCGTCGCCGTCGACGTCCTCGACGGTCAGGCCCTCGATCTCCTCCTCGTCGAACGGATACGGACGCGTGCTCGAGCGCACCCATTTCGGCCTGTCGGCGAGCGCCCATTCCGCGCCATCGGGATTGATGCGCGGGCAGACGTAGAACGCGCGCGTGTCGAGCGCGCGCGTGACCTCTTCGTCGCGCCCGTACTGCGTCACGAGCGTGTGCAGGAAGTAGAGCGCCGCCGCCGACGCCGCGACTTCGGTGGAGTGGATGTTGCCGTCGACCCAGAACGAAGGCTTCTCGCTCGCCGGTCCGGTCGCCGTGTTCGTGACGGCGAGGACGAAGATGTCGCGACCCTCGTGGCTTTTGCCGATCGACTCGATCGCCACGAGGTGCGGATGCTCCCGCGCGAGCGCCTGCACGATGTCGGTCAGCTCGGCGTAGCGATGGAAACGGTCGAAGGCGATCGGCGGCATGACGTTCACGGGCGGGATTGAACGGAAGGCGAACCTGCGGGAGTCGCATCTTACGCGAGCGATGCCGGAGGAACTGGGCGGGCGCCGCGGAATACCGTATATTCATGCGGTATGACGTCCCCCGATCTGCTACCGGCGTACGCCGAGCTGCACTGCCTGTCGAATTTCTCGTTCCTGCGCGGCGCGTCGCACCCGGAGGAACTCGTCGAGCGCGCGATGAGCGAGGGCTACAGCGCGCTCGCGCTGACCGACGAGTGCTCGCTCGCCGGCGCCGTGCGCGCGCATCTCGCTGCGAAGGAGGCCGGACTTCCGCTCGTGCTCGGCAGCGAGTTGACGCTCGACGACGGGATGAAGCTCGTGCTGCTCGCGACCGATCGCGAAAGCTACGGCGACCTGGCGCAACTGATCACGCGCGGGCGCCGGCAGGCAGCGAAGGGTACGTACCGGCTGTCGCGCGCCGACGTCGCGATCGCGAGGCGCTGCCTTGCGCTGTGGCTGCCGGCGCTCGACCTGCGCGCACCGGATATCGGCGAGGCATTGCGCCGCGACGCGCGCTTCGTGCGCGACACGTTCGACGATCGCGCGTGGATCGGCGTCGAGCTCATCGCGCAGGCCGGCGACAGTGCGCGGTTCGCGCAGTGCGCCGAACTCGGCCGCATCGCGCGCCTGCCGCTCGTCGCGGCCGGCGACGTGCACATGCACGTGCGCGCGCGGCGCGCGCTGCAGGATACCGTCACCGCGGTGCGGCTCGGCATCCCGCTGTCGCAATGCGGCCACGCGCTCTATCCGAACGGCGAGCGGCACCTGCGCTCGCGCGCGCGGCTTGCGGGCCTCTACCCTGCGGCGCTGCTCGAGGAAACGGTGAAGATCGCGCGCCGCTGCCGCTTCTGCCTCGACGAGCTGCGCTACGAATATCCGGAGGAGATCGTGCCGGCAGGCGAGACGGCGACGTCGTGGTTGCGCAAGCTCGTCGAGCGCGGGCTTGCGGAGCGTTACGGCGAGGGCAACGTGCAGGGCGACAGCGCGTTCCGCTGCGCCCGCGTGCCCGCGGACGTGCGTGCGCTGATCGAATACGAGCTCGCGCTGATCGCGGAGCTCTTCTACGAGCCGTATTTCCTCACCGTTCACGACATCGTCGCGTTCGCGCGCTCGCGAGGCATCCTCTGCCAGGGACGCGGATCGGCGGCGAACTCGGCGGTCTGCTACGCGCTCTCCATCACCGAGGTCGACCCGGCGCGAAGCGAGATGCTGTTCGAGCGCTTCATCAGCCGCGAGCGCAACGAGCCGCCCGACATCGACGTCGACTTCGAGCACCAGCGGCGCGAGGAGGTGATGCAGTACGTGTACGCGAAATACGGGCGCCACCGCGCGGCGCTCGCCGCGACGCTCATCACCTACCAGCCGAAGAGCGCGATCCGCGACGTGGGCCGCGCCCTCGGCCTCGACCTCGCGCAACTCGATCGGCTGACCGGCGTGTTCGCGTGGTGGGACGGCCGCGCGATCCATCGCGACCGCATCCGCGAGGCGGGCTTCGATCCCGACAACCGCGTCGTGCGCCGCATCGTCACGCTCGCCGGCCACCTCCTCGGATTTCCCCGCCACCTGTCGCAGCATGTCGGCGGCTTCGTCATCGCGCGGGACTTGCTCGAACGGATGGTGCCGGTCGAGAACGCCGCGATGCCCGATCGCACGGTGATCCAGTGGGACAAGGACGACCTCGATGCCATGGGTTTGCTCAAGGTCGACTGCCTCGCGCTCGGAATGCTGTCGGCGATCCGCCGCGCGCTCGACCTCGTGTCGTCGTGGCGCGGCGCGCCGCTCGCGATGCAGGACATTCCGCCCGAGGATCCGGCCGTCTACGAAATGATCCAGAAGGCCGACACCATCGGCGTGTTCCAGATCGAATCGCGTGCGCAGCAGTCGATGCTGCCGCGGCTCAAGCCGCGCACGTTCTACGACCTCGTGATCGAGGTCGCGATCGTGCGGCCGGGTCCGATCCAGGGCGGCATGGTGCATCCGTACCTCAAGCGCCGCCAGGGCCTCGATGCCGTCACGTATCCGAGCGACGCGGTGAAGAGCGTGCTCGAGCGCACGCTCGGCGTGCCGATCTTCCAGGAGCAGGTGATGCAGCTCGCAATCGTCGCCGCGGGCTTCACGCCCGGCGAAGCGGATCGGCTGCGCCGCTCGATGGCCGCGTGGCGGCGCAAGGGCGGGCTGCAGGTGTTCGAGCAGCGGCTCGTCGACGGCATGCGAGCGCGGGGCTACGATGCGTCGTTCGCGCGGCAGATCTACCAGCAGATCCTGGGCTTAGGCGAATACGGCTTTCCCGAGTCGCACGCGGCGTCGTTCGCGTTGCTCGTCTACGTGTCGTCCTGGTTGAAGCACTACGAGCCCGCGGCGTTCTGCGCGGCGCTCCTGAATTCGCAGCCGATGGGCTTCTACGCGCCGGCGCAGTTGGTCGGCGATGCGCGACGTCACGACGTGACGGTGCTGCCGCCCGACGTCGCGGTGAGCGGATGGGATTGCACGCTGGAGGCGAACGAAAAGTCGTCTCCGACTCCACTTTTGCGCCTCGGCCTGCGCCTCGTCCGCGGCTTGACCGAAGCCGGTGCGGCGCGCATCGTCGACGCGCGCCGCGAGCGGGCGTTCGCGAGCGTCGCCGACCTCGCGCATCGCGCGCGCCTCGACCGGCGCGACCTGACCGCCCTCGCCGACGGCGACGCGCTCGCGTCGCTCGCCGGGCACCGCCACGATGCCGTGTGGGACGTCGCCGGCGTCGAGCGGCTGCCCGCGCTTCTCGCCGGCAGCGAATTCGAGGAGGCAGAGCCCGCGCTGGCGGCGCCGACCGAAGGCCAGGACATCGTCGCCGACTATCGGCGGCTCGGCCTCACGCTGCGCCGCCATCCGCTCGCGCTTCTGCGCCGGCAGCTCCGCGAGCGGCGGCTGGCGAGCGCCGACGACGTGCGGCGCGCGCCGCACGGCCGCCTCGTGCGCACCGCGGGCAGCGTCATCGGCCGGCAACGGCCCGACACGGCGAGCGGCGTGATCTTCGTGACGCTCGAGGACGAAACCGGCGCATCGAACGTCATCGTCCGCCGCGACGTCTCCGACCGGCAGCGCCGGGAGCTCCTCGGCGCGCGGCTTCTCGGCGTGTACGGCCGCATCGAGCGCGAGGGCGAGGTCGTGCACGTGCTGGCCGGCCGCCTCGTCGACCTGTCGCCGATGCTCGGCGCGCTGCCCACGCGCTCGCGCGACTTTCACTGAAATGCAACAACGCGGCGAGAACGCGGTCGAAACGACACGCCGAGGCGTAACATCGGCGATGCGCGGGCCCGCTCGCGGGCGCGCGAGTCGGTTA
>DATIEN010000163.1:0-13321 GCA_035455705.1 Casimicrobiaceae bacterium
TGCGATCGCGTGAGCCCGCGCCTGCCGTGGTCCGGCGTCAAGCATTCCGGCATCGGGCTCACGCTGTCGACGATGGGGATCCGTACGTTCACGCGTCCGAAGGCCTGGCACCTGCGTTCAGCGTAGGTTGCGGCTCGACCACCACAGCGACAACCCGAGCGCGAACAGCACCAGCATCGCGGCCGCCATCGTGATCAGCGACGTCACCTCGACGTTCCTGCGCTCGAGCACGAGCTTCGAGTTCAGGTCGCGGTAGACCTTCTTGAGCTCGGCCGACGTGCTCGCGTTGAAGTACTCGGCGCGCGTGATGTCGGCGACGGCGCGCAGCGTCTCCTCGTCGAGGCGCACGTAGACCGACCAGCCCTCGAACCCGATCAGCCCGCCCGCCGCGGTGCCGAAGCCGACGGTGAACACGCGCACGCCGCGGTCGGCGGCGAGCTTCGCCGCGTCGAGCGGATCGGGACCCGTCGTGCGGCGCCCGTCGCTCATCAGGATGATCACCTGGTTCGTGTTCGAGCCCGGCGCCACCGGCTTGAACGGCTTCGGCGGCGTCTTCGGCCGGGGATCGAGGCGCCTGCCGCGCGAGGAGTCGGTATAGAAGCCGCCGGGGAACGTCAGCGCCTCGAGGTCGATGCCGGCGTCGGGGAACAACGTCGCGAGCGCGACGTAGAGGGCGCTGCCGGTCGCCGTTCCGCGCTGCAGGTCGAAGCGGTCGATCGCCTCCAGAAGCCTTTCCTTGTCGTTGGTAGGCGGCTGCACGAGCGACGCGTTGCCGCCGAAGGCCACGATGCCGATCCTCGCGTTCGGCGGCCGCTCGTCGACGAACGACTTGGCGGCAATCTGCGCGGCCGTCATCCGGTTCGGGTCGACGTCGGTGGCGCCCATGCTGAGCGAGACGTCGATCGCGAGGATGATCGTCTGCTGCTCCGACGGCAGCGTCACGAGCGCCGTCGGCCGCGCGACGGCGATGATCATCGCGGTGAGCGCGAGCAGCAGCAGCGCCGGTGGCAGGTGACGACGGATCCGGTCGGACGGACCCATCGCCGCCTTGACGAGGTCGAGGCTCGAATAGCGGACGGCGCCCTTCTTCCGCCTGCGCAGCCAGTAGACGTAGGCGCCGACCAGAAGCGGCACCGCCAGCAGCGCCCACAGCACCTCGGGCCAGAGAAATTTCACGCGGCGGCCTCCAGCGCCTCGCCGTCCTGCCACCTCGCGGCGCGCAACGTGTTCGCGAGCAGCGTGGCGATCGTCATCGGACCCACGCCGCCCGGTACCGGCGTGATCCACGACGCGCGCTCGCAGGCGGCGTCGAAGTCGACGTCGCCGACGAGCTTGCCGTCGGGGGCCCGGTTGATGCCGACGTCGACGACGATGGCGCCGTCGCGAATCCACTCGCCGCGCACGAACCGCTGCTTGCCGACCGCCGCGACGACGAGGTCGCCGTCGCGGACGATCCGCGGCAGATCCCGGGTCGCCGAGTGGCAGATCGTGACCGTGCAACGCGCCATCAGCAGCTCGAGCGCCATCGGGCGGCCGACGATGTTCGATTGGCCGACGACGACCGCGTGCTTGCCGGCAAGCGGCTCACCGGCCGCGGCGAGCAGTCGCATGCAGCCGTAGGGTGTGCAGGGCCGAAGCGTGGGCATCCGAAGGACCAGCCGTCCGACGTTGTAGGGATGAAAGCCATCGACGTCCTTGCGCGGGTCGATGCGCTCGATCACCCGTTCCGGCGCCATCTGCGACGGCAGTGGCAATTGCACGAGGATACCGCTGACCGTGGAGTCGGAGTTGAGACGATCGATCGCCGCCAAAAGTTCGTGTTCGGTTGCGTTGGCGGGGAGATCGATGGCGACCGATCGCATGCCGACCGTCTCCGTCGTGCGACGCTTGTTGCGCACGTAGATCTGCGACGCCGCATGCTCGCCAACGCAGACCACGGCGAGACCCGGCGGCGGCTTGCCGGCCGCGACGCGCGCCGCGACCTGCTCGCCGACCTCCGCCGTCAGCTGCGACGCGACGAGCCTGCCGTCGAGGATCCGGGCAGCCATGGCAGAAGCGGCGTCGCTTTAGAATCGCAGCGTGATCGACGCCGCCATTCTAGCTGCAATCGAAGCGCGGATCGTCGCCGCCACGGCGGAGCCGCCGGTTCGCCGGCGGCGGTTCGAAGCGGCCGGAATGGCGCTCGGCGTCGTCGACGACGCGCGCGCGGCGCGCCTTGCGCAATTCGACTGCTTCGACGTCACGCCGGACGCGGTCGTGCTGGATCCGCGGCTCGTCACGCCGGACGCGCGCTCGGCGGCGATCGCGGACGTGGCGGCGACCTTGTACCGCGAGGGCGCCCTGCCCGGCTGGCGCGACGAGCTCTACGCGGTCGGGCCGGGCTTCGATGCGCCGGCGCAATTCCTGATCGAGCGCGGCGCCGCCCGCTACTTCGGCGTGCGCACGTACGCGGCGCACGTGAACGGCCTCGTCCACGAAGGCGGCGAAACGCGGATGTGGATCGCGCGGCGCAGCGCTCACAAGGCCGTCGATCCCGATCTTCTCGACAACCTTGTCGGCGGCGGCATCGCCGCCGGCATGCGCGTCGACGAGACGGTCGCGAAGGAAGCGTGGGAGGAAGCCGGCATCGACGAAGCGACGGCCCGGCGCGCGCGTCCGGCCGGCATCGTGCATGCGATCAGGCCGATGCTGGACGGACTCCAGCGCGAGACGCTGTTCGTCCACGATCTTGCGCTGTCACCGGCGTTCCTGCCTTCCAATCAGGACGGCGAAGCGGTCGACCACCGGCTCGTGAGCCTCGACGAAGCGGCGAGCATAGCGGCGAGCGGGCGTGGCCGCGACGAGGCGACGCTCGATGCGAGCCTCGTCATCGTCGACTGCCTCGTACGGCGGGGCGCGCTCCGCCCCGATCTGCCGCGCTACGCGACGCTGGTGCGCCTGCTGCGCGCCGGCATGTGACCGCGGGTGCGAGGATGTCGGCAGCGCTAAACGTCGTGATGCTAGTCGTGACGGCCGACCTGGTTGCCGATAACGCCGCCCACGACACCGCCGACGGCCGCGCCGCCCACGTCGCCTGCGCGCTCGACGCGGACCCTTACTTCACGTCGCGCGGCGCAACGTGCTCGATGCCCATTTCGACGAGCGTATCGCCGATCGCGTTGACGGCCTGGCGCATCTCCTCGGGTCCGATCGCACCGATACAGCCGACGCGGAACGTCTCGACTTCGGTCAGCTTGCCCGGATACAGAATGTAGCCCTTCTCGCGCACGCGGTCGTAGAACTCGCGGAACGTGTAGCGTGGGTCGGCCGGCGCGTGGAACGTCACGATGATCGGCGCCTGGATCGCGGCGTCGAGAAACGGTCGGAAACCGAGCGCCTCCATGCCGCGCACCAGCGTGTCGCAATTGCGTTCGTACCGCGCGAGGCGCGCCGGCTGTCCGCCTTCCGCGATGTGCGTGTCGAGCGCCGTGGCGAACGCCGCGACGACGTGCGTCGGGGGCGTGTAGCGCCATTGCGTCGTGCGCTCCATGTATTGCCACTGGTCGTGGAGATCGAGCGAAAGCGACGAGCAATTGCCGGCCGCCGCCTCGAGCGACGTCTTTCTGGCGATGACGAAGCCCATCCCGGGCGGTCCCTCGATGCACTTGCCCGACGCCGCGACCAGCGCGTCGAACGGCACCGCGCGGGCGTCGATCGGCAGCGCGCCGAACGAGCTCATCGCGTCGATGATCAGCCGCTTGCCGTGCCGCGCGACGACGGATGCGATGTCCGCCAACGGATTGCGGATGCCTGTCGACGTCTCGCAGTGGATCAATCCGACGTGAGTGATCGAGGCGTCGCCGGACAGCAGCCGCTCGACGTCCGCGGGGGTGGTCGGCAGGTTTTCGGCGGTTCCGAACACCGACACGCGGCGACCCATCATTTGCGCGAGCTTCGCGAGCCGCTTGCCGTACGCGCCGTTGATCAGCACGAGCAGGTGGCCATCGCGCGGCACCAGCGTGTTGACGGCCGCCTCGACTGCGAACGTGCCGCTGCCCTGCATCGGCACGCAGACGTGCGACCCCTGCGCGGACACGACGTCGAGCAGTTGCTCCCGAACGGTCGCCGTGATCGCGTTGAAGGCCGAATCCCACGAACCCCAGTCGCGCAGCATCGCGACCTTCGTCGCGAGCGCCGTCGTGAGGGGCCCGGGCGTCAACAGGATCGGATCGCGGCTGGCGTTGGACATGTGTCGTTTCCTCTCGTGTTCGGTCCTAGCGCAGCGACGCGCGCGTCGGAACGTGCGACAACCCGACCAGCACGATCGACGTGCTGATCGCGAGTACCATCGTGAGCGCCGCGGCGTCGAAGATCGCGCCGCGGTCGGACAGCGCGAAGATGCCGACCGGCATCGTCACCCAGCCCGGCGGATACACCATCACCGTCGCGCCGAGCTCCCCCATCGAAAGCGCGAAGCTCAGGCTGAACGCGGCGATCAGGTAGGGCGTGACGAGCGGCAGCGTCACGCGCCACAACCTGTAGAACGGCCGTGCGCCGAGGCTTTCGGCAACCTGCTCGAACTCGACGGGCAGCCGCGCGAGGCCCGCGGACACGTTGCCGTACGTGAACGCGGAAATCAGCACGAAATGGGCGATCATCACGATCGCCGTCGTGCCGTTCAGCAGCAGCGGCGGATGGCTGAAGGCGACGAGCAGGCCCAATCCGACGGACACCGATGGCACCGCGCTCGGGATGAAGAACACGACATCGAGCAGCCGCTTCGGCACCTGTCGCAACGGACGCAGCGCGAGCGCCGCCCAGGTGCCGCTCACGAGCGCGACGGCGCTCGCGACGAAACCCGTCGCCAGGCTCACCCGCAACTGCTCGAGCGATTCGCCGCGCAGCGCATCGACGTAGTGCTCGAAGGTCATGTGACTCGGCAGCACGCCGTTCCACTGGCCGCTCAAGCTCGCGAGCGCGATCACGCCGATCGGCAGCCCGTAGAGCAGCGCGAAGAGCAGCGCGGCGAGCGCCCACGTGAACGCGCGGCCCGCGCTAGACCAGACCAGCACGCCGGCCTCCGAAATACGCGACGACGAACCGGTACAGCGAATAGAGCGCGATCGACAGCGCGACGTTGACGACGGCGATCACGCATGCCGTCGTGTAATCGAACTGCTGGATCGCCTTGTCGTAGATCAGAAGCGGCAGCGTGATGACGTCCTTCGCGCCGATGAAAAGCACGATGCCGAACTCGTTCACGGTAAGGAGCAGACACAGGCTGCCGCCGGCGATCAGCGCCGGCAGCGCCGCCGGGAAGATGACGCGCGATACGATGCGCAGCGGCCGGGCGCCGAGGCTCGCCGCGACTTCGATCTGGGCGGACTCGATCAACGAGAACGCGGCGAGGAGCGGCCGCATGACGAACGGCGTGTAGACGGTGATCTCGGAGAGGATCACCCCCCATTGCGAATAGAGGAAGTCCACCGGCGGCAGCTCGAGGTGCAGCAACGCCTTCAGCGACTCGTTCAGGAGCCCGGCCGAGCCGTAGATGAACGTGAACGCGAGCGCGACGAGAAACGTCGGGAGCGCGATGAACGTGTCGATGAGGCGTGCGAGCACGCGGCTGCCGGGGAACGGCGTGAACGCGATCAGCACGGACAGCACGAATCCGAGGACGAGGCAGCCCGCAGTCGCCGACAGCGCGATCGTCAGCGTGTTCCGGAGAGCGTGGCGGAATTCGCCGGACGCGACGACCGACGCGAACTTCGCAAGCGACAGCGGCTGCGCGTCGCCCCCCAGCGCCTGGCGTACGATCAGCGCGAGCGGAAACAGGAAGAGCGCCGCGAGGATCAAAAGCGGCGGCGCGATCCAGGCGCTGACCGCCGGCCGCGCCTCGGCGGCCGGCAGGCGAAGCGCGAGATCAGCCACGCGTCGCTTCCGGTACGAGCGTCGCCTGTGTCGCGCTGAAGTGCACGCGCAGCGGCGCGCCGGCGGTGGGCGGCTCGTGCATGGGCGCACACGCGACGCGCAGCACGTGGCCGGCGACGTCGAGCTCGACGCTTTGCATGTCGCCCTGCCACTGCACGCTGCGCACCGTGCCGCTCAGCGCGTTCGCGGCGCCGTCGACCGGCGCGAGATGCAGGTCGTGCGGCCGTACGCACAGCAGGCATTCGCCGCCGTCCGGAAGCCCGTGATGGTTGCGGGCGACGAGCGAGGCGTCCCGAAAGCGCACGTGCGCCAGGCCGCTGCCGTTCGACGCGAGCGCGTGCACCGGCAGCAGGTTGGCGCGGCCGAGGAACTCGGCCGAGAAGCGGTTCGGCGGGTATCGATAAAGCGACTGCGCGTCGCCGAACGCGCACAGCCTGCCGTCGCGCATGATGCCGATGTGATTGGCGAGTGTCAGCGCCTCGGTCTGGTCGTGCGTGACGTAGAGCACCGTCAGCGACGGCAGCTCGCGATGCAGCTTCGCGAGCTCGTCGAGCATCGAGCGGCGGATCTGCGCGTCGAGCGCCGACAGCGGCTCGTCGAGGAGAAGCACCTGCGGCCGGATCGCGAGCGCCCGCGCGATGGCGACGCGCTGCTGCTGGCCGCCGGAAAGCTCGCGCGGGTAGCGCGTGGCATAGCTCGCCATGCCGACGAGTCGCAGGCATTCGGGCACGCGCCCGCGGATCACGTCGGCCGAAGCGCCGCGCGCGCGCAGGCCGAACGCGACGTTCTCCTCGGCGCGCATGTGCGGGAACAGCGCGTAGTTCTGGACGACCATGCCGATGTTGCGCGCGTGGGGCGGCACGTTCGTCACGTCGCGCGTGCCGATGGTGATGCGGCCGCGGACCGGCCGAACGAATCCCGCGACGGCGCGCAACGCTGTCGTCTTGCCCGATCCGGAGGGACCGATCAGCGCGACGATCTCCCCCGGGTTGACGGTCAGTGTCAGCGAATCGAGCACGACGAGGCCGCCGTACGCGACGGTCACGTCGTCGAAGCCGATGCCGCTGCTGCTGCGGTCGGCGATGCGCTCGACGCCGCCTCGAACCGCAGCCGGGACCGCGGCCGCAGTCCCGGCGATGTCACCACCCGGCATCACTGATTCGCGATCGCCTTGTTGTACGCCGCGACGTCTTCCTTCAGGTTCGAGAGCACCTCGTTCCAGTCGGGTGACCAGATCTCGACGCCCTCGAGCATCGCGTTCAGCTTCTTGAAGTTCTCGTCGGTCGGATGCACGTCGCTGCGCACCGGGAAGCCCTGCGCGACCGAGCTGATCTCCTTCTGCGCGGGCTCGCTCAGGAGCCAGTCGATCAGCTTCTTGCCGTTCTCGGCGTGCGGCGCGTTCGCGACGAGGCCGATGTAGTACGGCAGCGCGAATGCCGAGCGCTTGCCGTTCGGACCCGCCGGGAAGAAGACCTGGACGTTCGGATTGTTGCGCATCTGCGCGAGGTTCATCTGCATGTCGCCGTTCGCGACGTAGAGCTCGCCCTTGTTGACGAGGGCCGTCAGCTTGCCCGTCGACGCCGAAGGTCCGAGGTTGTTCGCCTGCAATTTGCCGAGATACGCGAGGCCCGCTTCCTTGCTGCCGAACGCGTGGAACGCCTGCAGCATCAGCGCCGTGCCGTCGCCCGCCTGTCCCGGCGTCGAATACTGCAGCTTCTTCTTGAACTTCGGGTCGAGCAGATCCTCGTACGTCTTCGGCGCGCTCTTCAGCACCGACGCGTTGTAGATGAAGTTGGGGTAGTTGTTCATCATCACGACGTACAGGCCCTTGGGGTCCTTGTCGCGCGCGGCGAGCTTGTCGGCCTCCTTCGGCGTGTACGGCTGCAGCACACCCTCGGCCGCCGCGCGCTGCATGAACGGCGGCAGCGTAACGAGCACGTCGGCCTGCGTATTGGACTTCTCCTTGGCGACGCGGTCGACGACGCCGCCCGAGCCGGCCTCGATGTACTGCACCTTGATGCCGGTCGCTTTCGTGAATGCATCGAACTGGTCGCCGAACCAGCTCGGATTGCCGTCCTTCAGGCCGTCGGCCGCGTAGATGGTCACGACCTCTTGCGCGAATGCACCCCCGGCCGCGAGCGCGGCCGCGAATGCCAGGATCGTCGTCACTTTCGACTTCATGGGTTTCCTCCCGTCAGTCATGATCGAATCGAACGTCTTCAAGGGTGCCCCGAAGCGTGCGAGCGCTTCGGCGGCGTCGGCAACTGGGCGGCCATGTTAGCGCGGGATCGTTGCACACGCGTTGCCGCGATGCTTGACCGGGCAACGCCCGCGCCGGGCCGGCGGTTGATTGTTGACAATCTACAACCGACAGATTCTAATGGCAATATGTTGAAGCCGGGCTCGGGCAATCCCCTGCGCGCCGCGGTGCGGACGCGCCCGGACTCGCCGCTTCCGGCGGCCGGTCCGGACGCGCTTCGACCGGCGAACAGCGCTTCGATGGCGGGCGCCGATCCCGCACGGCGGCGCCTCGTCGCCGACGATCACCCGATCGCGCTGATCCAGGCCCATTCGCTGCCCGCGCTCGTCCAGCGCGAGCTCTCGCGGATGATCCTGGCCGGCGACCTTCCGGCGGGAGCACAGCTGCGCGAGGCGGAGATCGCAGCGATGCTCGGCGTGTCGCGGGGGCCCGTGCGGGAGGCGTTTCGCGCGCTCGAGGAGTCGGGCCTCGTTCGGCTTGAGAAGAACCGCGGCGTCTTCGTCCGCCAGATCGACATGGACGAAGCCGACCAGATCTTCGAGCTCCGCGCGGTGCTCGACGAGTTCGCCGGCCGGCGTGCCGCGCAGCGGGCGACGCCGGCCGAGGCCGCGCAACTGCGCGCGCTCGTCGACGGCATGGACGAGGCCGTCGCGCGCGGCGACGTCGACGGCTATCACGCCGCGAACATCGCGTTCCACGACCGGATCGTCGAGCTCGCCGGCAATGCCAAACTGACGTTCGTCTACCGCCGCCTCGTGAACGAGCTGAACCTTCACCGGCGCGCGTCGCTCGCGCAGGCCGGCATCCTTCCCGTTTCGATTCGTGAGCATCGCGCCATCGTCGAGAGCATCGCGGCGCGGCAGGCCGCCGCCGCCGGGCGCGCACTGCACGAGCACGCGATGGCGAGCCGCGAACGGGTCCACCACACCGATGCACGACGAACGCGAAAGTCCGCACGATGACCGCTGCAAGCATGAGCACCGAAGGGCCACCCGGCGGTGCGAGTTCCGCCCCCTCGGGGGGCAACGCAGCGGCGAGGCCGCAAGCGCGGGGGGACCATCAACCTGTCCAAGTGAACGGCCGCCGCTATCGCTGGCCCGCGCGCCCGCTCGTCGTCGTCTGCGTCGACGGATGCGAGCCCGATTACGTCAATCAGGCGATCACGGCGGGGGCCGCGCCGTGGATGGCCGGTTTGAACGGCCGCGCGACGTGCCTCACCGCCGACTGCGTCGTGCCTTCGTTCACGAACCCGAACAACCTGTCGATTGTCACCGGCGTGCCGCCGTCGGTGCACGGCATCTGCGGCAACTACTTCTACGACAGCGACGCGCAGTCCGAAGTGATGATGAACGACCCGAAATACCTTCGCGCCGGGACGATCCTCGCCGCATTCGCCGATGCGGGCGCGAAGGTCGCGGTCATCACCGCGAAGGACAAGCTCCGCGCACTGCTTGGACACCGACTGAACGGCGTCTGCTTCTCGTCCGAGCACGCCGACAAGGTGAGCCGCGAGGCGAACGGCATCGACGATGCGCTGTCGCTCGCGCGCATGCCGTTGCCGTCGGTCTACAGCGCCGAGCTCTCGGAGTTCGTGTTCGCCGCAGGCTGCGCGCTCTTCGAGCGCGAACGGCCGGACATCATGTACCTGTCGACGACCGACTACGTCCAGCATAAGCACGCGCCGGGAACGCCCGCCGCGAACGCCTTCACCGGGATGCTCGACCGTTATCTGTCGCGGCTCGATGCCGCCGGCGCGACCGTCGTGATGACGGCCGATCACGGCATGAATGCGAAGACCGACGCCTTCGGTCGTCCGAACATCGTGTTCCTGCAGGACATCCTCGATGCGGCGTACGGCGAGAACGCGACGCGCGTGATCCTGCCGATCACCGATCCATACGTCGTGCACCACGGCGCGCTCGGCTCGTTCGCCACCGTCTACATCGAGGGACGCACCGGCGTCGACGACGTCCGCGCGCGCATCGCCGCGCTGCGCGGCATCGATCTCGTGCTGCCCCGCGCGGAAGCCTGTGCGCGCTTCGAGCTGCCCGAGAACCGCGTCGGAGACCTCGTCGTCGTCGCCGAGCGGCTTACCGTCGTCGGCAGCAGCAAGAGTCGGCACGACCTCTCGGGACTCGAAGCGCCGCTGCGCTCGCACGGCGGCATCTCCGAGCAGCGCGTGCCGCTGATCGCCAACCGCGCAGCGCCCGATTTGCCGCAGCGCCCCTGGCGCAATTTCGACGCATTCGATCTCGGCCTCAATCACCTCGCCTAACGTTCGCCACACCGCACCGCCATGCTCACTGCCGCAGAGCGCGCGACCGCGCGCAACCCCCGCACCGAATCCATGCGCATCGCCGGCGAACGCGTCGGCGGCTCGCGCACGTTGGACGTGCGCAATCCGTACACCGGCGAACTCGTCGGCACCGTCCCGCGCGCCGGCGTCGACGACATCCGGCGCGCCTTCGCGCTTGCCCGCGCGTACACCCCGACGCTCACCCGCTACGAGCGTTACGAGATCTGCCGCAAGACGGCAGAATTGATCGCGGCGCGCTCGAGCGAACTGTCCGACCTGATCACCGCCGAATGCGGGATCTGCAAGAAGGACTCGCTCTACGAGGTCGGGCGCGCGCGCGACGTCTTCACGTTCGCCGGCAACGCGGCGCTCCAGGACGACGGGCAGATCTTCTCGTGCGACCTGACGCCGCACGGCAAGTCGCGCAAGGTATACACGCTGCGCGAACCGCTGCTCGGCGTCATCTCGGCCATCACGCCGTTCAACCATCCGCTGAACCAGGTCGCACACAAGGTCGCGCCGTCGATCGCCACGAACAACCGGATGGTGTTGAAGCCGACCGAGAAGACCCCGCTCTCGGCGATCGCGCTCGCCGACATCCTCTACGAGGCCGGCCTGCCGCCGCCGATGTTCTCCGTCGTCACCGGCGACCCGCGCGAGATCGCCGACGAGATGCTCGTCAATCCCGACGTCGACCTCGTCACGTTCACCGGCGGCGTGCCGGTCGGCAAGTACATCGCCGCGAAGGCGGTCTACAAGCGGCAGGTGCTGGAATTGGGCGGCAACGACCCCATCATCGTGATGGAGGACGCGGACCTCGACGAGGCGGCGACGCTCGCCGCGACCGGGTCCTACAAGAATTCGGGCCAGCGTTGCACGGCCGTCAAGCGGATGCTCGTGCATCACGCGGTCGCCGACGCGTTCGTCGACAAGCTGCTCGCCCGCACCCGCGCCTGGACCTACGGCGATCCGATGGATCCGAAGGTCGACATGGGCACCGTGATCGACGAGGCGGCCGCCAAGAACTTCGCCGCCAAGGTCGACGCCGCCGTTGCAAGGGGCGCACGACTTTTGCATGGGAACCGGCGGGAGGGGGCGCTCTATTCGCCGACGGTGCTCGATCACGTGACCCCCGAGATGGACGTCGTGCGGACCGAGACCTTCGGGCCGGTCTCGCCGGTGATCCGTTTCCGCGACATCGACGACGCGGTCCGGATCTCGAACTCGACCGCGTATGGACTTTCGTCGTCCGTCTGCACCAACCGGCTCGACTACATCACGCGTTTCGTGCGCGAGCTGCAGGTCGGGACCGTGAACGTGCGCGAAGTGCCCGGGTACCGGCTGGAGCTCACGCCGTTCGGCGGCATCAAGGATTCGGGCCTCGGCTACAAGGAGGGCGTGCAGGAGGCGATGAAGAGCTTCACCACCGTCAAGACGTATTCGCTGCCGTGGTGATGCTTCGGACGGAAGTGAAACCCTGCTTTCGTCCGGTCCGGCTTCCCTTGAATCGCCGGCATTGCCCGACGTTTCGAGGCGGAAAGGGCGACGAGACAACGAGCGCGAAGCGCATCTGATCGACACTCGATGCAGTTATTGCTGAATCTGCTGGCCGGCGTATCGCTCCTCGTCTGGGGCACGCACATCGTGCGCATGGCGATCCTGCGCATGTACGGCGGCGAATTGCGCCGCGTCCTGCGGCGCAGCGTGTCGAAGCGCTTTCCCGCGTTCTTCGCGGGTCTCGGCGTGACCGCGCTCCTGCAAAGCAGCACGGCGGCGGCACTGATCGTCGCCGCCTTCGCCGGCCAGGGATTGATCGGAACGGCGCCGGCGCTCGCGGTGATCCTCGGCGCCGACGTCGGTACCGCCGTCGTGACGGTGCTGCTGTCGTTCGACCTGTCGTGGCTCGCGCCGCTTCTGATCTTCAGCGGCATCGTCATGTACCTGTCGAGCCAGGCCAACGCCGCCGGCCGCTTCGGCCGCATCCTGATCGGCCTCGGACTCATCATGTTCGCGCTGCAGTGGATCTCGGTGTCCGCGCACCCGATCGTGGAGGCGCAAGGCGTCAAGGTCATTTTCGCGTCGCTCACCGGCGACGTGATGCTCGACATGCTGGTCGCGGCGCTCTTCACCGTGCTGTGCTACTCGAGTCTCGCCGTCGTGCTGCTCGTCGCGACGTTCGCGTCGCTGCACGTGATCGCGCTCCCGGTCGCGCTCGGCCTCGTCCTCGGCGCGAACCTCGGCAGCGGCGTGCTCGGCATGCTGTCGACGCTGCGGGCTGCACCCGAGGCGCGCCGCGTCACGCTCGGCAACTTCCTGTTCAAGCTGATCGGCTGCATGCTCGCCGTGCCGCTCGCCGGCCATCTCGATCAGTGGATCGCCGGGATCGGGCTCGATCCGGCGCGCGAGGTCGTGCTCTTCCATCTCGGCTTCAACGTGACGATCGCCGCGCTGCTGCTCTTCTGGACCGAGCAGTTCGCGAAGATCGCCGAGCAGTTCCTGCCTGCGCGACCCGCGTCCGAGGATCCGTCCAAGCCACGGCATCTCGATCCGTCCGCACTCGACACGCCGAGCCTCGCGATCGCGTGCGCCGCGCGCGAGGCGATGCGCATCGGCGACGTCGTCGAGCACATGCTGACCGGCATGCTGACGGTACTGAAGACCAACGACCGCACGCTCGCCGAGCGGCTGCGCAAGATGGACGACGTCGTCGACCAGCTGTACACGGCCGTGAAGCTCTACCTGACGCAGATTCCGCGCGAGGCGCTCGAGCAGCGCGAGGGCCGGCGCTGGGCCGACATCGTGTCGTTCGCGATCAACATGGAGCAGGTCGGCGACATCATCGAGCGGATCCTCGG
>DATIEN010000164.1:0-9946 GCA_035455705.1 Casimicrobiaceae bacterium
ATAGACGAGCGACACCTTCCACGCCTTCGCGGCCGGCATATAGCCGAGCGAGGCACTGACGCCGGTTACCCACGGGTGAGGCTCCTCGAGGCCCTGCGTGTAGTCGATCCTCGCGGCCGCGGCGCCCACGCCGGCGCGCCAGTGCCGCGCGGCATCGATCGGCAGCGAATAGTCGGCGCCGACGAGCACGAAGTTGCGCGCCGAGAACTCGCCCTCGTAGTAGCCGGGCACGCTCAACGGGAACTCGGCGTCGAGCGGCAGCACGCCGCCGATCCGCCATGCGCTCAGGCGATCGGGGTGCACCTGCGAGCCGCCTTCGACGACGACCGAGAAGCGCTGCTGCGACTCCGGCAGCGTGTACACGAGGAGCCCGCGGCCGAAGAATCGCTGTACGCGCGACTGCACCGCACGGTCGGCATCGAAGCCGTAAGGTCCTGCATCGAGCCGCGCCTCGCCTTCGTACCATGCCGAAAGCTCGGCCGCCATGTCGGGCGCCAGCACGGGCTCGATGCCGCCGAAGCGCAGTCCTGCGCGAAACCGCGCGACCGGCTGATCGGCGGGCACCGCGAAGCCGGGGGGATTGTGGCCGTCGCGCAGGTACGCGACGTAGCGGAAGCCGCCCTGCAGGATGCCGTTCAGCGGGATGCGCTGCCCCGGATTGAAGAGGTGGTAGACGCGCGCCTCGATGCCTCCGTCGTGGCCAATGAACGATTCCTCGCGTATCCATCGACCGCCGCGGATCTCGTCGTAGTCGCTATCGAAGCCTCCTCCGGACACGCCGACGGCGAAGTCCGTGTTGCGGCCGAACGCATGGCGGATCGCCCATTCGGAATCGAGGTAGGCGGGCGACACCGCGACACGCAACGCGTGATCGGCGTCGCCGAATTGCGGGCGGCTTGCGTAGTAGAAGAGGTAGGTGCCGAGCGGCGCGTGCCCGGCAAGCGGCTGGTCGTACCCCGCTTCCACGAGGTCGCGGCGCACGGGATCGATCTGTGCGTAAGCAAGGCAGGACCATGCGAGGGCCGCGACCAGGGTGATAATGCGGGCCATCCCTGCCGCCTCGCAAGCCACGTGCCCGCCGCGGTCGCCACGCCGTGCGCGGCAACGTGCGTTGAACCCGTGGCGCCCATGCAAGTCGTACGACGACATGTCTGTAAACGTTACACGCCCAACGCAGAACCGCGCGACACGCAACCTCCCGATCGAGGACAGGGTCCGCGACCGGCGCGTCGACAACGCGGCGCTCGAGCAGCGCGCGCTCGTCGCGGGCCTGCTCGCGACGCCCGCGTCGATCGCGCCGAAGTACTTCTACGATGCGCGCGGCTGCACGCTCTTCGGCGCGATCTGTACGCTGCACGAGTACTATCCGACGCGCACCGAAGCGGCGATCTTCGACCGCTATCGCGACGAGATCGCCGGCGCGATCGGAACGGGCAACGAGTTCGTCGACCTGGGCGCAGGCGACTGCGCGAAGGGGGCGCAGTGGCTGCCGCTCGTCGCGCCGTGGCGTTACGTCGGCGTCGACATCGCGCCGGACGCACTCGTGCCGGCGCTCGATCGCCTTGCTGCCCTGCATCCTGCGATCGAGGTGCAGGGCGTGCTCACCGATTTCGCGCACGGCCTCGAGCTTTCGCGCGACCTCGCCGGGGGTCCGGTGACGTTCTTCTACCCGGGCTCGTCGATCGGCAATTTCACGCCGCTCGAAGCGGCGCGACTGCTGCAGGCGATTCGCCGCCATTGCCGCGCCGACGGCAGCGGACTCTTGATCGGTGTCGACACCAAGAAGGATCCGGCGCGCCTTGCCGCCGCATACGACGATGCGGCGGGGGTCACCGCCGCCTTCAATCGCAACGCGCTATCCCACGTGAACCGCGTGCTCGGCACGCGCTTCGATCCGGCCGCGTTTTCGCATGTCGCGTTCTACAATGCGCGCGACGGCCGCGTCGAAATGCATCTCGAGGCGCGCGAGGCGCAAACGGTCGTCGTCGATGGCATCGCGCGCACGTTCGCGGCCGGCGAGCGCATCCACACCGAGAACTCCTACAAGTACGCGCCGGAGGAGTTCGTCGCGATGCTCGAGCGCGCCGGCTTTTCGCAGGTCCGCTTTTGGCAGGACGACGCGGGCGACTTCGCCGTTTACTATGGCGCGTGATCGCGCGCGAGGCGCACGCCGGAGAACTGCCAGCGCGCATCCGGCGGAAAGAAGTTGCGGTACGTCACGCGCGCGTGACCGGGCGGCGTCGCGCGCGATCCGCCGCGCAGAACGTACTGACTGCACATGAACTTGCCGTTGTATTCGCCGACGGCACCGCGCGCCGGCCGGAATCCCGGGTACGGCGCATAGCTCGACGACGTCCACTCCCAGACGTCGCCGTGCGCGAGCACGGAGGCGCCGTCCGCGGCCGCCGAACCGTCGCCGGCGCGCGACGCGACCGCCTCCCACTCGAATTCCGTCGGCAGCCGGGCGCCGGCCCAGCGCGCATAGGCGTCGGCCTCGAAGTAGCTTACGTGCGTGACCGGCGCGTGCGGATCGAGCTCGACGAGACCGTGCAGCGTGAACGCGCGCCAGCGCTCCGCATCGCGGATCCAGTACAGCGGCGCGCGCCAGTCGCGGCTCGTCACCGTGTCGAAGCCGAGCGAGAGCCACAGCTCCGATCGCCGATAGCCGTCGTCGTCGACGAATGCCGCGTATTCGCCGTTCGTCACCGGGCGCGACGCGAGCGCGAACGACTCGAGGAACACGCGATGGCGCGGCATCTCGTTGTCGAACGCGAAC
Organism: Casimicrobiaceae bacterium; assembly: GCA_035455705.1. GTDB lineage: Bacteria > Pseudomonadota > Gammaproteobacteria > Burkholderiales > Casimicrobiaceae > VBCG01. The sequence continues at coordinate 2,777 of DATIEN010000164.1, forward strand.
CCGTCGCCGGCATGGCCGATCTGCGCGAGCCCTCCGCGGTAGCGGATCCATTCGAGGTCGCGCGCCGGTTGCGGGGGCGGCTTCGGCCCCGGATCGTAGGCCGGATGGAGCGGATTGCGGGACAAAAGATGCAGCACGTCGGTCAGGATCAGCTCCTGATGCTGCTCCTCGTGGGCGAGGCCGAGGCCGATCAGCGTCGCGAGCGCGGCGTCGGTGCGCGCATTGTCGCAGCAGGTTCGCATCGCGTCGTCGACGTGCGCGCGATAAGCGAGCACCGCGTCGAGGGCCGGGCGCGACAGCATGCCGCGCTCGGGCCGCGGATGCTGCTCGCCGACGGTGTTGTAGTAGGAGTTGAAGAGGACGCGGAACGCCGGATCGAACGCGCGGTAGCCGCTCACGCGCGGGGCGACGACGAACGTCTCGAAAAACCACGTCGTGTGCGCGAGATGCCACTTGACCGGGCTCGCATCCGGCATCGATTGCAGTACGCAATCCTCGGCGGAAAGCGGCGCGGCGAGCGTGCGCGTGCGCGAGCGCACGTCGCGATAGCGCCGCAGCAGCGGCGGCGTCGCATCGGCGATCCCTTCGCCGCCGGGGGCCCGCAACGGCGACGACATCAGCGCACCTGCACGCGCGGCGCGCCGCGAACGAAGCGGCCGATCGGCGCCGCTGACGCGAAGCCTTCGCGGCGAAAGATCGCGATCACGTCGTCGACGGCCTCGGGCGCGCATGCGACGAGGAGGCCTCCCGACGTTTGCGGATCGGTCAGCAATGCGCGCGCGCATTCGTGCAGGCGCGCATCGATCGCGACGTCTTCGCCGTACGAATCGAAATTGCGGCGCGAGGCACCGGTGACGATGCCGGCGGCGACGAGTTCGAGCACGCCCGGGTGCAATGGAACGTCGTCGAACACGATCTCGGCGCCGAGATTCGCGCCACGGCACATCTCGAGCAAGTGACCGAGCAGGCCGAAACCGGTGACGTCGGTCAGCGCATGCACGGCAGGAAGACGGCCGAGTGCGATGCCCGGCGTGTTGAGCGCGGTCGTGCTCGCGAGCATCGAGCGGTAAGCGGCATCCGGCAGCGCGTCGCGCTTGAGCGCCGCGCTGTAGATGCCGACGCCGAGCGGCTTGCCGAGCACGATCGCGTCGCCGTCGCGTGCGTCGGCATTGCGCTTGAGATGCCGTGGATCGACGACGCCGATCGCGACGAGTCCGTAGATCGGCTCGACGGCGTCGATCGTATGGCCGCCGGCGACCGGGATGCCGGCGCGCTCGCAGACCGAACGTCCGCCGTCGAGGATCCGCGCGATCGCCTCGGCCGGCAAGCTGTCGATCGGCATGCCGACGATCGCCAGTGCGAAGAGCGGCGTCGCCCCCATCGCATACACGTCGGATATCGCATTCGTCGCCGCGATGGCGCCGAAGTCGAACGGATCGTCGACGATCGGCATGAAGAAATCCGTCGTCGCGACGATCGCCTGCGACTCGTTCAGCCGATACACGGCCGCGTCGTCCGCCGTCTCGATGCCGACGAGCAGCGCCTCGGGTACGACCGAGTTGCCGACGCCGCGCAGGATCCGCGCAAGCACCGCGGGCGCGATCTTGCATCCGCAGCCGCCGCCGTGCGAGAAACGGGTGAGGCGCAGAGGCGGACGGTCGGGAGCGTTCATCGAAGGGACGGGCGGAAATCGCGCGGTGGCGATTCGCGAATCCCGCGCAAAAGGTCATTCTAGCGCCAAGCCATCGCCGCCGACCGGCGGAACGTTGCGTGCGTGCTGCAATTTGTGCCCGGCTTTCAAGCGCTTGCATCCGCGGCGCTTTTCTTGCTCTCGCCGCAGGCGTAGCATCCCCCCACGCGAGGCAGGCCAGGAGCGCGATTGAATCCGACGGACATCCGAAATCCCGACTATTTCCACAAGGTCGTCGATTGCCAGTGGGCGTGTCCGGCCCACACGGCCGTTCCCGAGTACATCCGGCTGATCGCCGCGGGACGCTACGGCGACGCCTATCTCGTCAACTGGAAGTCGAACGTCTTCCCGGGGATCCTGGGGCGCACCTGCGATCGTCCCTGCGAGCCCGCGTGCAGGCGAGGGCGGGTCGAGCAGGGGTCCGCCGAGCATCGGCGAGCCGGGGCGGCGCCGGAGCCGGTGGCGATCTGCCGGCTGAAGCGCGTGGCCGCGGATCAGAAGGAGGACATCCGGCCGCGATTGCCGAAGCCCGCGGCGATGCGCAACGGCAAGCGCGTCGCGTTGATCGGTGCCGGTCCCGCATCGCTCACGGTCGCGCGCGACCTCGCGCCGCTCGGTTACACGTGCGTCGTCTTCGACGGCGACGCCCTGGCCGGCGGGATGATGCGTACGCAGATTCCGAAGTTCCGGCTTCCCGATCGCGTCATCGACGAGGAGGTCGGCTACGTGCTCGACCTCGGCATCGAATTGCGCGCCGGAACGCCGGTCGAATCGATGGCGGAACTCCTCGCTCCCGATGCGCCCGAGCGCTGGCATGCCGTCTTCGTCGGCAGCGGTGCCCCGCGGGGCCGCGATCTCGACATTCCCGGTCGACGCGAGGCGGCCGCCAACATCCACATCGGCATCGACTGGCTCTCGTCGGTGTCGTTCGGCCACACGACGTCGATCGGCAGGCGCGTCGTCGTGCTGGGCGGCGGCAACACGGCGATGGACTGCTGCAGGAGTTCGCGCAGGCTCGGCGGCGAGGAAGTGCACGTCGTCGTCCGCTCCGGGTTCGACGAGATGAAGGCGTCGCCGTGGGAGAAGGAAGACGCGATGCACGAGGGAATTCCGATCCACAACTACCTCGTGCCGGTCGAGTTCACCCACGACGCCGGACGCCTCACCGGCGTGACGTTCGAGAAGGTCGCCGCAGAGCGCGACGCGAAGGGCCGCCGCCAGCTCGTGCCCACCGGCGAGCCGCACGTTCATTTCGCGTGCGACGACGTGCTCGTCGCCATCGGCCAGGAGAATGCGTTCCCGTGGATCGAGCGCGACGTCGGCATCGCGTTCGACGACCGGGGAATGCCGGTCGTCGATCACACGACGATGGCGTCGACGCGGCCGGGCGTCTTCTTCGGCGGCGACGCCGCGTTCGGGCCGAAGAACATCATCTGGGCGGTCGCGCACGGCCACGATGCCGCCATCTCGATCGACCTCTGGTGCAGCGGCGAGCCGCTCGCGAAGCGCCCGCCGCCGCACGTGAACCTGCTGTCGCAGAAGATGGGTATCCACGAGTGGAGCTACGACAACGCGATCCACAGCGACCGGCGCTACCGGGTGCCGCTGCGGGACGTGACGATCGCGCTCAAGGACATCCGGGCGGAGGTCGAGCTCGGCTTCGATGCGAAGCTCGCGTATGCCGAGGCGCAGCGCTGCCTCAACTGCGACGTGCAGACCGTGTTCGCGGACAAGCTGTGCATCGAGTGCGACGCCTGCGTCGACATCTGCCCGATGGACTGCATCACGTTCACGGCGAACGGCGACGAGGCGGATCTGCGCACGCGGCTCACGGCGCCAGCGGTGAACGTGGAGCAGTCGCTGTACGTGTCGGCGCCGGTCAAGACCGCCCGCGTGATGGTCAAGGACGAGGACGTGTGCCTGCATTGCGGACTGTGCGCCGAGCGCTGCCCGACGGGCGCATGGGACATGCAGAAGTTCCTGCTCGACATCGCGCACGCCGACGATCGCGCGCCGACACGTCCGGCGCCGCGCCGGCCTGCACCGCTGGCGGCCGATTGAGATGAGCGCCGCACGTTCGGTATCCCCCGCGATCGAGGTGCGCTGACATGGATGCACGCGTGAAGCCGCTCGTGCGCGTCAACGATTTCGTCGTCAAGTTCGCGAACGTCAACGGCTCGGGTTCCGCGTCGGCAAACGGCCTCTTCGCCCGCGCGATCCTGCGCATGGGCGTGCCGGTGGCCGCGCGCAACATCTTTCCCTCGAACATCCAGGGCCTGCCGACGTGGTACGAGGTGCGCATCGTCGAGGCTGGCTGGCGTGGCCGCCGCGGCGGCGTGGACCTGATGGTCGCGATGAACCCGCAGACGTGGGACAAGGACGTCGCCGAGATCGAGTCCGGCGGCTACCTGTTCTACGACTCGACGAAGCCGCTGCCGCCGTCGAGGTTCCGCGAAGACGTGACGCTGCTCGGCGTGCCGCTCACCGCCATCTGCAACGCGCAGTACTCGGACCCTCGGCAGCGGCAGCTCTTCAAGAACATCATCTACCTGGGCGCACTGTCCGCGCTCCTCGACATCGACGCCGTCGAGATCGAGCGGCTGCTGGGCGAGCAGTATCGCGGCAAGGAGGCGCTGCTCGAATCAAACCGCAAGGCGCTGGCGATGGGGCGCGACTACGCGCTGGCGAACTTCGCCTGCCCCATCGGACTGTCGGTCGCGCGGCGTGACGCCGTGGGGAATCGGATCTTCATCGACGGCAACTCGGCGGCCGCTCTCGGCGCCGTGTACGGCGGCGCGACCGTCGCCGCCTGGTATCCGATCACGCCGTCGTCGTCGCTCGCGGAGAGCTTTGCGAAGTGGTGCCGGAAGTTCCGCACCGATGCCGCGACCGGCGAGCGGCGCTACGCGATCGTGCAGGCCGAGGACGAGCTCGCGTCGATCGGCATGGTGATCGGGGCGGCCTGGAACGGTGCGCGCGCGTTCACCGCGACGTCCGGTCCCGGCATCTCGCTGATGCAGGAATTCCTGGGGCTCGCGTACTTCGCCGAGATCCCCGCCGTCCTGTTCGACGTGCAGCGCGGCAGTCCGTCCACCGGCATGCCGACGCGCACGCAGCAGGCGGACCTCCTCTCGTGCGCCTATGCGTCGCACGGCGACACGAAGCACGTGCTGCTGCTGCCGGAGGATCCGCGCGAGTGCTTCGAGTTCGGGGCGCTCGCCTTCGACCTTGCCGACCGCCTGCAGACGCCGGTGTTCGTGATGCTCGACCTCGACATCGGCATGCAGGACTGGCTCTGCGACCCCCTCGCGTGGGACGACGGCCGCACGATGGATCGCGGCAAGGTGATGACCGCGGCCGACCTCGATGCCGGCCGCGACTTCGGCCGCTATCTCGACGTCGAAGGCGACGGCATACCGTATCGGACGTATCCGGGCACGCACCCGTCGCGCGGCAGCTACTTCACGCGCGGCACCACCAAGGACCGCTACGCGCGCTATACCGAGGAAGGGCCCGCGTACGTCGACAACATGCAGCGGCTCTTGCGCAAGTTCGAGACGGCGAAGACGCTGCTGCCGAAGCCGGTGATCACGCCCGCCGCGGAAACCGCGAACGCCGGCGTGGTCTGGTTCGGCTCGACCGGCGCGGCGATGGCCGAGGCGCTCGCGGAGCTCGAGCACCAGGGCGTGCATCTCGACCGCATGCGCCTTCGCGGCTTCCCGTTCGACGACGCGGTCGGCGATTTCATCGCCGCGCACGAGCACGTGTTCGTCGTCGAGCAGAACCGCGACGCACAGCTCAAGATGCTGCTCGTCAACGAATGCGGTGTCGATCCCATGAAGCTCACGTCGGTCCTGCACTACGACGGCACGCCGATCACCGAGCGCTTCATCACGCGCGAGATCGGCGAGAAGGCGAGGGCGTTCAACGTGAAGCCGCTCACCATCCGCAGGACCGGAGGCCGCGCAGCATGACCTACCTTGCCAAACCGAAGCTGCATCATCCGGCACTGCCGAAGAACGCGCTCGGATTCACCCGTCGCGATTACGAGGGCGCGATCTCGACGCTTTGCGCCGGCTGCGGCCACGACTCGATCTCGGCGGCGATCATCCAGGCGTTCTACGAGCTCGACATCGCGCCGCACCGCGTCGCGAAGCTGTCCGGCATCGGCTGCTCATCGAAGACGCCGACGTACTTCCTCGGCAACTCGCACGGCTTCAACAGCGTGCACGGCCGCATGCCGTCGGTGCTGACCGGGGCCGCGCTCGCGAACCGCGATCTGATTTACCTCGGCGTATCGGGCGACGGCGACTCGGCATCGATCGGCCTCGGCCAGTTCGCGCACGTGCTCCGCCGCGGCGTGAACATGGTCTACATCGTCGAGAACAACGGCGTCTACGGGCTCACGAAGGGCCAGTTCTCGGCGACCGCCGACAAGGGCAGCAAGAGCAAGCGCGGCGCGATCAACAGCGACGAGCCGATCGACCTGGTGCTGCTCGCGCTCGCGCTCGGCGCGACGTTCGTCGCGCGCGGCTTCTCCGGCGACAAGACGCAGCTCGTGCCGCTGATCAAGGCCGCGGTCGCGCATCGCGGCGCCGCCTTCATCGACGTCGTGAGCCCGTGCGTCGCCTTCAACAATCATCCGGGGTCCACGAAGAGCTACGACTACGTCCGCGAGCACAACGACGCGGTCAACCGGCTCGATTTCATGCCGACGCGCGAGCCGATCACCGCCGAATACGCGGAAGGCGGAGTCCGCGACGTCGTGCTGCACGACGGCGGCGTCGTCCGGCTGCGCAAGCTCGACGCCGACTACGATGCGTCGGACAAGGTCGCCGCAATGGCGTATCTCGAGTCGCACCGTGCGCAGGGCGAGGTCGTCACGGGACTTCTTTACGTCGACCCGGCGAGCGACGACATGCATGCGGCGATGCAGACCGTCGGCGTGCCGCTCAATACGCTCGGCGACTCCGACCTGGTGCCGGGCCATGCGGCGCTGGGAGCGGTGAACGCGTCCTTGCGCTAGCCTTCCGGCGCTACTCGCCGGCGCGTTCGGCACGCTCGCCGCGCTTTCAGGCCACGTGGCGGCAGAGCCCGACGCGCTGCGGATCTACGACGTTCACGCGCGACGCTTCGTCGACGAGACGACGCTCGTCGACGCGCTCGTCTTTGCGCGCTTCCGGTTGCTTGGCGAGATCCACGACGATCCGGCGCATCATGCGATTCGTGCGCGGGTGCTCGGCGAGATCGCGGAACGCGGCTTGCGTCCGGCGGTCGTGATGGAGCAGTTCGACCTCGACCACGACGCCGCGCTTCGCGCCGCGCAGCGCCGCCATGCCGACGCCGAGCGGGTCGCGAGCGCCGGGTCGCTCGACCGCAAGGGCTGGCAGTGGCCGATGCATCGGCCGATCGTCGCGCAGGCGCTCGCGTCCGATCTGCCGCTTCGCCCCGGCAATCTTTCACGCGCCGCGTTCCGCGGT
>DATIEN010000165.1:0-3700 GCA_035455705.1 Casimicrobiaceae bacterium
CCCATTGTACGTGAGCGCGACGTTCGAGCCGCTCGCCGCGCAATTCCCGTGACGCCGTCCGCATTCGCCGCCATCTTCGTCGTCGCCGTCGCCGTGACGCTCGGCCTCCGGCTGTGGCTCGCGATGCGCCAGGTCGCGCACGTGCGCGCGCATCGCGTCGCCACGCCGGCGCCCTTCGCCTCGCGCATCGACGATGGCGCGCACCGCAAGGCCGCGGATTACACGATTGCCAAGCAGCGCTTCGGAATGCTCGAAGCCGTCGTCGACACGGCGGTGCTGCTCGCGTTGACCGAAGGCGGCGTGCTGGGGTGGCTCGTCGGTGCGACGCAAGCACTCGCGCTGCCGGCGCTGGTGCGCGACGTGCTGCTGCTCGTCGCCGTCGCCGCGATCGCGGGCGCCGTCTCGCTGCCGTTCTCGTGGTGGCGCACGTTCCGGATCGAGGAGCGCTTCGGATTCAACCGCACCACGCTTTCGACGTGGCTCGCCGATCTTGCGAAAGGGATTGCCGTCGGCGCTATTCTCGGACTGCCGCTCGCCTTCGTCGTGCTGTGGCTCATGCGGGGCGCCGGCGCTTACTGGTGGATCTTCGCCTGGATCGCGTGGATGGCGTTCCAGCTTCTCGTGCTGGTGCTCTACCCGACGGTCATCGCGCCACTCTTCAACCGCTTCTCGCCGCTCCCCGCGGGGGCCGCGCGCGAGCGCGTCGAGCGGCTGCTCGCACGCTGCGGCTTCACCGCCTCGGGGCTTTTCGTGATGGACGGCTCGAAGCGATCGGGCCACGGCAACGCGTACTTCACCGGCTTCGGTCGCGCCAAGCGCGTGGTGTTCTTCGACACGCTCCTCGCGCGTCTCGCACCCGAGGAAATCGAGGCCGTGCTCGCGCACGAACTCGGCCACTTCCGGTTGCGGCACGTCGTGAAGCGCGTGGTGTGGTCGGCGGTGTTTTCGCTCGTGCTGCTCGCGCTGCTCGCGTGGCTCGCGCGTACGCCGTGGTTCTACGCGGGACTCGGCATTCCAGTTCATGCGGTGCCACTCGCGATGGCGCGTCCCGGCGTCGCGCTCGCGCTCTTCATGCTCGCACTGCCGGTGTTCACGTTCGTGCTCGCACCGCTGGCGGCCGCCTATTCGCGCCGCCACGAATTCGAGGCCGACGCTTTCGCGGCCGCCCATGCATCGGGTCCCGCGCTGGTCGCTGCGTTGATCAAGCTCTACGAGGACAACGCGGCCACCCTCACGCCGGACCCGCTGCATTCGGCTTTCTACGATTCGCATCCGCCCGCCGCGATACGCGTCGCCCGCCTGAGCGCGTTATCGGTGCCGGTCGCGGGATGAGGAGGTGACGATGTCGATCCGTTTCAGCACGCTGTCGCCCGCCTTGCGCGCCCTCGCCGAACAGCATTGCCATCCGGGCGCCGCACGCCTCGCCGACGCCGATCTCGCCGCACGCCTTCCGACGCTCGATGGATGGTCCGCCGGCGACGGCCGCCTTGCGAAGACGTTCGCGTTCACGAACTTTCACGAGACGATGGGCTTCGTCGACGCGCTCGCATGGATCGCGAACCGCGAGGATCACCACCCCGAGGTGACGGTCTCGTACAACCGCTGCAGCGTCGCGTGGTCGACCCACGACGCCGGCGGCATAACGGAAAACGACGTCGTCTGCGCGGCGAAAACCGACCGTCTGCTCGCGTAGCGAATCGCGGCGTGAAGCGCGGCGACACGCGGCGCAACGCATCAAACGGGCTCGTCGTCGCCGCGCATCGCCGGCACTACCTCGTCGAGCTCGACGATGGCGAGCTCGTCACATGCGTGCTGAAGGGACGCGAGACGACGCTCGCATGCGGCGACCGCGTCGAAGTCGCGCGGGAGCCGGCGGGCAACGCGATCGTCGCGCTCGCACCGCGCAAGAGCCTTTTCTACCGGTCGGACGCGTTTCGCGAAAAGCTCGTCGCGGCGAACGTCACGCAGGTCGTCGGCGTCGTCGCGCCCGACGTTCCGGTCGACGAGCACCTGCTGAACCGGTGGATCGTCGCGGCGGAGATCGAGCACTGCCGTTTCGTGCTCGCCGTCAACAAGTCGGACCTGGCGGACACCGAGCGCTTCGCGAAGCGCTTCGCGCCCTACACCGCGCTGGGCTATCCGGTGATTCGACTGTCGGCGAAGCGCGATGCGACGCCGCTCCTGCCGTGGATTCGCGGTGAGCACACCGTGATCATCGGCCAGTCGGGCATGGGCAAGTCGACGCTCATCAACGCGCTGTCCCCGACTGCGGCCGCGCGCACCGGCGAGCTCTCCGAGGCATTGCAAAGCGGCCGCCACACGACGAGCGTGGCAGCGCTCTACCGTCTTCCCGGCGACGAGGGGTGGGTCATCGATTCGCCCGGGATGAAAGTGTTCGGGCTCGCACATTGCACGCGGCACGTGATCGGCGACGCGTTCGTCGAACTGCGCGACCTCGTGCCGCGTTGTCGTTTTCGCGACTGCCGCCATGAGCGAGAACCGGACTGTGCGGTGAAGGCGGCCGTCGCCGAGGGCCGCGTCGCGCCGCAACGCGTCGCACTCCTGCAGGCGTTGCTGCGCGAAGCCCGCCATGATTGAACGCTCGAAAGTTCGGGCTCCACGACGATGCCTCGCCCGCGAGGCGTCGACGCCCGGGTTCCGATTCCAACCCCTTACCCCGCCCAGTTCGCGAGCGAAAGGAGGAACACCAGCAGCAGCCACATCACGAGCGCGCGCCAGACGAGTCCGACCGCCGACGGCAGCACTTCGGGCTCGACGGCGTCGCCGATGCCGATTTCGGGTCGCGGCTCGTCCGCTCGAGGTTCGCCGGGAAGCGGTCCGCCGAGTTGCACGCCGAGCGCGCCTGCGCCGCTCGCCAGCACGACGCCGAGCGCTTCGCCGCCGTATGCGGCGGGCCACGTGCGCGCCTGCGTGCGCCAGCAGAATGCCGCATCCTCGAAATCGCCGACCACCGCGAACGAAAGCGCGGTGAGCCGCGCGGGAATCCAGTCGAGGATCGCGAGCAGCACGCGTGCAGGTCGCCCGAAGACCGCGAGCGAGCGCGAAAACGCGGTCACGTCGTCGCCGGGAAGGGAGCCCTTCCATTCCACGGCGAGCAGCGCCACGGCGCGATAGAGCACCGCGCCGGCGGGACCGGGCAGCACGACGAACCAGAACAGCACGGCGAACACCTGGCGATAGGCGTCGGCGAGCCCGCGCTCGATCGCGAGGCGCGCGACATCCTCGCTCGAAACCTCCGCCGGAAGCGGGCCGTACCAGCCGATGAGCGCACGCCGCGCAGCGACGACGTCGCCGCTCTTCAACGCACCGATGATCGCGGAAACCGCGTGGCTGAAGTGCCGGAAGCCCATCAGCGCATACAGCACGAGGACGTCGAAGACGAGCGCGAGGAGCGGATGCACCCGTTGAAGCAACCATCCGACGAGCGCGCCGGCGGCGACCGGCGGCCCGATCGCGAGCACGGTTGCGACGACGCCGTGCTGCAGCGTTCCCCCGTTCAACCGCCGCTCGAGTGCACGCACGTACGCGACGTACGAACGCTCGACGCCCGCCCGCCAGGCGAACGAGCGCCATTGCTCGAGCGCGAGCGCGACGGCGATCGCAAGCAGCTTCATCGCGATGCGCGCATCGGTTCCAACGCGTCACTCGGAAGCAAAGGCGGCCGCATAGCGCGCGACAT
>DATIEN010000166.1:0-15836 GCA_035455705.1 Casimicrobiaceae bacterium
GCGCCAGTGCTGCAGGAAGACGAACACGACGAGCAGCACGAGCACCGCCGCCTCGCCGAGCGTCTTCAGCACTTCGTGGATCGACGCCTGGATGACGCGCGTGGTGTCGAACGGAATGATGTAGTCCATCCCGGCCGGAAAAGCCGCGCGCAGCTCGCGCACGCGCGCCTTGACGGCATCGCTCACCTCCAGCGCGTTCGCGCCGGTCTGCAGGAACACGGCCATCCCGACCGCGGGCTGGCCGTCGACCGTCGTGCTGATGTCGTAACTTTGCGCGCCGAGCTCGACGCGCGCGATGTCGCGGATGCGAAGCACGCCGCTCGGGCCGCCGGCGCGCACGACGATGTCGCCGAACTGCTCCGGCGTCACGAGCCTTCCGCGCGCCGTCACCGTGTAGACGAGCGATTGCCCGGGCGGCGCCGGCTCGGCGCCGATCTTGCCGGCCGCATACTGCTGGTTCTGCGCGCGGATGGCGCTCGCGACGTCGGTGGGCGTCACGCCGAGCCGTGCCATCCTGTCCGGCGCGAGCCAGATGCGCATCGAGTAGCCGGACCCGAAGAGCGTGACGTCGCCGACGCCGGGCACGCGCTTCAGCTCGTCGATCATGTTGACTGTCGCGTAGTCGGCCATGAACGTCGTCTTCTGCGCTCCGCTACGCGACACCAGTCCGACGACGAGCAGGATGTCGTTCGAGCGCTTCTGCACGATGATGCCGTTGCGGCGCACCTCGTCGGGCAGGCGCGGCAGCGCGACGTTGACGCGGTTGTTGAGCTGGAACACCGCCGTGTCGACGTTGGTGCCGACCTCGAACGTGGCGGTGATCGTCACCGTGCCGTCGGCCGCCGCGCTCGACTGGAAATAGAGCAGATTCTCGACGCCGGACAGCTGCTCCTCGATCGGCGCCGCGACCGTCTTCGCGAGCGTCTCGGCGCTCGCGCCCGGATAGGTCGCGCTGATCGTGACCGTCGGGGGCGCGATTTCCGGATACTGCGCGACCGGCAGAATCTGCGACGCGATGATGCCGGCCAGCGCGATGATGATCGCGATGACGCTCGCGAAGATCGGCCGCTCGATGAAGAAGCGGGAGAAATTGCCCATGGAGTTTGCTTCAGCGCGCCTTGCCGGCGGCGCTGGTGCCGTTCGCCGCTGGCGTCGCCGAGGCCTGCTTCGACGGGGCGTCGACGCTCGGCTGCACGGCCATGCCCGGCTTGAGCTTCATCAGGTTGTCGACGATCACGAGGTCGCCCGGATCGAGTCCGGCGGTGACGATCCAGTCGTTGCCGAGCCAGTTCGACGTCTGCACGGTGCGCTGCGCCGCCTTGCCGTCGGCGCCGACGATCCAGACGCTGCGCGCGCGCTCCGTTTGGGTGACCGCCGCCTGCGGAACGAGGTAGGCGTCCCGCGCGCCGGCCTGGATGCGCAACTTGACGAACTGGCCCGGCAGCCACTTCAGATTCTCGTTCGCGAACTGCGCGCGAAGCTGGATGGTGCCGATCTTCGGGTCGACGGTCGATCCCGTGAAGTTGAGGCGGCCGTCGGTGGCGGCGATCGCGCCGTTGTTGTCGACGATGCTCACCTGCGTCGAGTCCGCCGCGTCGCGAATGCGCTCGTAGTCGCCTTCCGCCATCGAAAAGCGCACCCACAACGGGTCGACCTGCGTGATCGTCGTGAGAAGATCGGTGTTCGCGGTGACGAGACTTCCCTCCGAGCGCACCGCGCGGCTCGTCACGCCGCGGATCGGCGCCTTGAGGTTCGTGTACGAAAGGTTGAGCTCCGCTTCGGCAAGCTTCGCCTGCGCGCCCTGGATCGCGGCCGCGGACTCCTTCACGGTCGACGCAGCCTGGTCGTACTCGCGGCGACTGATCGCCTTCGTGTCGACGAGCGACTTCAGGCGCTCGGCCTCGTGCTGTGCAAACTCCTGGCGCGCGCGCTCCTGCGCGAGGGCGGCCTTCGCCTGCGCAACTGCGAGCTCGAACGGCGCGCGATCGATCCGAAAGAGCGTCTGCCCCGCGGCGACCGAGGCGCCCTCGTTATACAGGCGCTTCTCGAGGATGCCCGATACTCTCGGCCGGACCTCGACTTCGCGGGAACCTTCGGCCTGCCCGACGGCCTCGATCACGAACGGCACGCGCGCAAGCTCGGCGCGCTTGACCGCGACGGTCAGCGGCGGCGAGGGTGCGGGCGCGGCTTGCGCGCCGTCGGCACCGTCGCGCTTGCCGCAGCCCGCGAGGACGACGAACGAAGCGGCGAGGGCGAGCGCGCAGGCGCAGCGCACGCCCGACGCGGTGACGAGGGAGCGCAGAGTCATCGAAGGGACATCGGAAGCGATGCGCGGCATTATATACATTGCATACGATATATGACGGGTACCGTGCGGGACGAACGCCGGCGGCGGTGGCTGCGAGACGCGATTGTCGCCCTCGTGGCTGCGCTCGTCACGCCGAGCGCGCGCGCGCACGCAATCGTCGAATCATCGGAGCCTGCCGCGAATGCGGTGGTCGCGCCCGGCGATTTGCGCGTGCGCGTCCGGTTCGGCAGCCGCATCGACGCTGCGCGCTCGCGGCTGACGCTGATCGCGCCCGATGGCCGGCGGACGACGCTCGCGCTCGATCAATCCGACGTGCCGGGCATGCTCACCGCGACGGCGCAGGTCGGTGCCCGGGGCCGCTACACGCTGCAATGGCAGGTGCTGTCGGTCGACGGCCACGTCACGCGCGGCGACATACCGTTTCGCGTCGACGGCGACGCCGCGCGGTGATCGGCGGCCGGTTCAGCGTCGGCGGCGAAGCGTCCCGATACGCGCGACGCGGAGGACGTCATTAGCGCACTCTTCGACGTTTTCGCCTTCGTCGCGGTCGTCGTCGGGGGAATCGACCTCGTCGCGCAGACGGTGCTCCTCGGCAGCATCTCGTTCGCGCTCACCGTCGACGCGTCGCGCACGCGCGCGGTGATTCTCGTCGCCGCGCTCGCCACGGCCGCAACGGCGCTCGCGACGACGGCGGTCACGGGCATCCTGCTCGTCGCGTCGCTGGGTCTTGGCGTGCGCGACATCGCTACCGCGGGATTCGCCGTTGCCGGCGGGACGCGTGTGTTCGCCGCGCTCGTCATTGCCGGCCTCGCGGTGCGCATCGCGCCCCGGGGCCGACTCGCTCTTGCCTGTCTCGTGCCCGCCTTCGTCGTACTCGGTGCGGCCGTCGGCGACACGCACGCCGTCGCACGCATCGGCGACGCGGGACCGCTCGTCGTCGCGACCGCGGCGCACGAACTGGGCGCCGGCATCTGGCTCGGTGGCCTGCCGTGCTTCTGGTACGCGATGCGGCATGCCGACGCCGCGCGCGCGCAGGCGATCGGCCGCCGCTTTTCGCGGGTCGCCGTGTGCGGCGTCGTGCTGATCACGGCGGGGGCGACCGTGTTCGCCGTCGACTACATCGGCTCCGTCGAGGGCGTCTACGCGACCGCCTACGGGGCGATGGCGGCGACGAAGGGCGTCCTGCTCGCCATGCTGCTGGCGCTCGGCGCCGCCAATTACCGCGCCGTGCACCGCGTGAACGGCGACACGGCGCGCGTCGTGCGTTTCGTCGAGATCGAGATGGCCCTCGGCCTCGCGGTGCTGATCGCGGCCGCGTCGATGACGTCGGCGCCGCCATCGGTCGACGACATCGCCGCTCGGCCCACGCTCTCCGAGATCGCCGCGCGCATGACACCGGTGGTCCCGCGTCTCGCGAGTCCGGCGCACGCGACACTCGGCGCCGCCGCGACGCCGAACGACGTGGCGGCGCGCAACGCTGAGGATCGGGCGTGGGCCGAGTTCAACCATCACTGGGCCGGCATCCTGGTCGTGATGATGGGCGTTGCGGGCCTCGCGCAGCACAGCGGCCGCGCCCGATGGGCGCGGCACTGGCCGCTGCTTTTCCTGTTGCTCGCCGCGTTCCTGCTGCTTCGCGCCGATCCGGAAGTCTGGCCGATGGGTCCGGTCGGACCGATCGAGAGCCTGCGCGATCCCGAGGTGCTGCAGCATCGGCTCTTCGTCGTGCTGATCGTCGCGTTCGCGCTCTTCGAATGGCGCATTCGCACCGGCCGCATCGCGTCCACGACACTCGCCCGCGTCTTCCCGGTGGTGACGGCGATCGGTGCTGCGCTCCTCCTTCTCCATTCGCACGCGGTGACCGACCCGAAGGAGCAGCTTCTGATCGAGTACTCGCATCTGCCGATCGCGGTGCTCGGCATCGTCGCGGCTTGCGCGCGGTGGCTCGAAGTGGCGGCTCCCGGCGACGAGGGACGCGCCGCCGGCTGGGTGTGGCCGGCCGCGTTCGTGCTGGTCGGCCTGCTGCTGCTGAACTACCGCGAGGCATGACACAATGCGCGCCACGATGACGCGACGGTCGTTCCCAATCGCTGCCAAGGCCACGGTCGCCGACGAAGCGGCCGAGGGCGACGTCAATCTGTCGCCGCTGCGCGGGCGCTGGCAGGACGAGCATCTCGGGCCCGCCACGCGCGCGCTGCTCGCCGAGGATGCGAAGTACTTCCTGCACCAGTCGCTGTCGACGCCGTGCCTCGACGCGCTGGCCTCGGCCTCGGGCATCTGGCTGACCGACGCCGAAGGCCGGCGCTACATGGACTTCCACGGCAACAGCGTCCACCAGGTCGGCCACGGCCATCCGCGGGTGGTCGAGGCGGTCAAGCACGCGCTCGACACGCTGCCGTTCTCGCCGCGCCGCTTCACGAACGATCACGCGGTCACGCTCGCGCGGCGGCTCGTCGAGCGCGCGCCGGGCGACCTGTCGAAGGTGCTGTTCGCGCCCGGCGGAACCAGCGCGATCGGCATCGCAATGAAGCTCGCACGCGTCGCGACCGGGCGCCACAAGACCGTCTCGATGTGGGACGCCTTCCACGGCGCGTCGCTCGATGCGATCTCGATCGGCGGCGAGGCGCTTTTTCGCCGCGACATGGGACCGCTCCTGCCGGGCACCGAACACGTGCAGCCGTGCGATCCGCGCGGCTGCCGGTTCGGCTGCGGCGGCGCCTGCAACGCGCGGTGCGCCGATTACGTCGACTACGTGCTCGGCAAGGAGGAGGACGTCGCGGCTGTCGTCGTCGAGACGATCCGCTCGACCGACGTCCAGGTTCCACCCCGGGCCTATTACGAAGCGCTGCGCCGTGCGTGCGATCGCCACGGCGCGCTGCTGATCCTCGACGAGATTCCGATCGCGCTCGGGCGCACCGGCACGATGTTCGCGTTCGAGCATTACGGCATCGTTCCCGACATGGTGGTGATCGGGAAGGGCCTGGGCGGCGGGGTATTCCCGATGGCGGCGCTCGTTGCGCGCGAGGGCCTCGACGTCGCTGCGGATCGCGCCCTCGGGCATTACACGCACGAGAAGAGCTCCGTCGGCTGCGCGGCGGCGCTCGCGACGCTCGACGTGATCGACGACGAAGGCCTGCTCGCGCGTGCCGTCGCGCTCGGTGCGCGCACGCTCGCCCGGTTGCGGAAAGCGCGGGAGCGGCTGCCGCTGATCGGCGACGTGCGCGGCATCGGGCTCTTGCTCGGCATCGAGCTCGTGGACCCGGCCACGGGCGCGCCGGCGCGCGACGCCGCGGAGCGCGTGCTCTACGACTGCCTCGCGAACGGCCTGTCATTCAAGGTCGGCCAGGGCAACGTGCTCGTGCTCGCGCCGCCGCTCGTGATCGCCGGCGAGGATCTCGAGCGCGCGCTCGACATCGTCGAGTCCGCGATCGCACGGGCGGCAAAAGCCGCCGCATGAAGATCGTCCGCACCGACTGCGAGCTGGAGCTGCCGGGCGTCGACCGGCGCTTCCGCGGGATGGGCGCGAACCTCGTGCTGCTGCCGGAGACGACGAGCGCCGACGCGCTCGCGCGCGAACTGCGCGACGCCGATCTGCTGCTCATGTGCTACGCGCAGATCCCGGCGGCCGCGATCGACGGTGCGACGCGCCTTCGCGGCATCGTCAAGTACGGCGTCGGCATCGACGCGATCGACCTCGAGGCCGCGATGCGCAGGCACATTCCCGTCGTCAACGTTCCCGAGTACGCGGAAGAGACGGTCGCCGAAGGCGCGATGGCGCTGATGCTCGCACTCGCGCGGAAGTTCAAGCCCCTCCAGCGCGAGATGGAGAGGCAGGGCTGGGCATGGCCCACGCAGCGCTGGCTCGGAACGGACCTCGCTGGCAAGACGCTCGGCCTCGTCGGCGTCGGGCGCATCGGCCGCAGCGTCGCGCGGATGGCAGGTCACGGCTTTCGCATGCGCGTGCTCGGCTTCGATCCGAACGTCGACGGCGATGCGATGGCGGATTCCGGCGTCACGAAATGCCTCGACCTGCACGCCATGCTCGCCGAATGCGACGTCGTGTCGGTTCATGCGGTGCTTTCGCCCGCCACGCGTCACTTGCTCGGGGAGCGGGAACTCGAGCGCATGAAGCGCAGCGCATGGCTGGTCAACGTCTCGCGCGGTGCGATCGTCGACGAGGCGGCGCTCCTGGCGGCACTCGCGCGCGGCCGCATCGCAGGCGCGGCGCTCGACGTCTACTCGAGCGAGCCGCTCGAAAAAACCGCTCACCCGTTGTCCCCGCTGCATGCGATGGACAACGTGATCCTCTGGCCGCACCTGACGTTCTACACGGCGGAGGCGATGCAACGCCTCGAGGACGAGACCTTCGAGCGCGCCACGGAAATGCTCAAAGGCCGACCGGTGCTGATCAAGTCGCGCGATCCGCGCCTTCGCGCACAGCGACACGGCGTTCGCTTCGCCGACGGGTAGGGATCTGCGCCGCGCCGCCCTCAGGGCTGGCGCACCTCGGGGAAGATGTCGTGCAGGATGAACGCCTCGAGTCCGGCGTTGTCGGCAGGCCGCGACGAAAGCGTCGAGCTCTGGCCGGTGCGCTGCGAGACCCAGATGAAATCCCCGTTGATGCTGTCGCGGATGATCACGATCATCCTGCGCACGATGGCGATCCGGATGTCCGGCTCGGAGCCCTTGCGCACCTCGATCAATTGCCGGGCGTTGCGTCCGATGTCCTTGTCGAAGCCGAAGAAATAGAACCTCGCATCGTCGTAATTGAGCTCGGTGATCTGGAAGAGCCCGCCCGCGTTGTGTGAGTCCGTGCCGAACGACGGCGTCCGGTTGAGCCCCAGATTGGCGGCAACGATGCGGTCGCGACGCTCGAGGTCGCTCTCCGCGCTCGTTTTCGGCGGAGACGAACCGGACGCTTCGCCGCGCGCCGCGCGCTGCGCGGCGACGTAGGATGCAAGGTCCTGCGCAGGCGGCGCAGGCATGGGAGCGGTTGCCGCCGGCCGCGCCGGTGCCGCTTCCGGGGGTGGCGCTGGCGTTGCCGCGCGCGGCCGCTCGATCGGTGCTGGTGTTGCGGGCGCTGGCGAAGGCGCACGCTGCGCGAGAACCGGCGGCGCGGGACGCGCCGGCTTGGGCCGTTCGGAAGGCGCTTTGCGCGCCGGTGCCGGCCTCGGCGCGATCGGTGTTTTAAGGGCGATGCTGGGGCGCGGTGCGGGGGGCGGCGTCGCCGTCGCAGGCGGCGAGGCGGCCGGAGCCGGCACCGGCGCACTTGCGATTCGGTCGTTGCGCGGTGCGAGGTCGACGGCGAGGCTTGTCGTGACGCGGCCGCTGGCCTGTGTGAGCGAGCGCAGCTGCGGCCATACGAGCCACAACAGCGCTGCGTGAACGAGGATCGAGAGGACGAATGCGACGCGTATCGTCGGGATCGTCACCACCTCGTGGCGGCCGCGTGAGTGCATCGGCCTCGTGCCGCGCGATGCGCGGCGCGCCTCGTCGTCAGCGATTCACCGCGCGCAGCGCGTGCGCGGCGTAACGCTCGCCTGCTGCGGCGCCCGCGGGAATCGTCCGGTCGATCCGCGCGCGATCCTCGTCGGTGAGCTTAACCGCGAGCGCGCCGACGTTTTCCTCGAGATAGCGCCGCCGCTTGGTTCCGGGAATCGGCACGATGTCGTCGCCGCGCTCCAGCAGCCACGCGAGCGCGAGCTGCGGCGGCGTGCAATGGTGCTGGGCGGCGATCGCGCGGATCTCGTCGACGAGCCGCAGGTTGCGCTGGAAGTTCTCCCCCTGGAAGCGCGGCGACGTGCGACGGTAGTCATCGGGCTCGAGGTCGTCGACGTTTTGGATCCTGCCGGTGAGGAAGCCGCGGCCGAGCGGGCTGTACGCGACGAAGCCGATGCCGAGCTCGCGTACGGTCGGCAGGATCTCGTCCTCGGGATCGCGGCTCCACAGCGAGTACTCGGTCTGCAACGCGGTGATCGGATGCACGGCTTGCGCGCGGCGGATCGTCTGAGGCGCGGCCTCGGAAAGCCCGAGCCAGCGCACCTTGCCTGCGCGCACGAGGTCCGCCATGGCGCCCACGGTGTCCTCGATCGGCGTTTCCGGGTCGACGCGGTGCTGGTAATAAAGGTCGATCCGCTCGATGCCGAGGCGCGCGAGGCTCGCGTCGCACGCCTGCCGCACGTATTCGGGACGGCCGTTGACACCCTTGAACGTGCCGTCGGGATTGCGCACGTTGCCGAACTTCGTGGCGATGACGACCGCTTCGCGGCGCCCGCGCAACGCACGCCCGAGGAGCTCCTCGTTGCGTCCGGCACCGTACATGTCGGCGGTGTCGAAGAAGTCGATGCCGAGATCGAGCGCGCGGTGGATCGTCGCGATCGCCTCGGTCTCGTCGCGGCCGCCATAGAAATCGGACATGCCCATGCAGCCGAGCCCGATTGCCGAAACCCGAAGGCCTTGTCCGAGCGTGCGTCTGTGCATGATCGACCCCTCGCAAAATGCGGTGAACGGCGCTAGCGCGGCTTGACGAAGCGCAGCGCGAACTTGTCGGTGGGCACTTTCGGGGCGCCCGACGGCGTGTCGCGCGGGTCGTCGGGATTGCGCAGGAAGTCGCCCTCGGCTTCGAGGACGAAGCCGGCCCTGCGTACCTCGTCGACGACGACCGCCTCGTCGATCCGGTGCAGCGTCCTGCCCTCGGAGATACCCTTGCCCGCGCGACTCGAATGGTCGATCACGACGAAGTGTCCACCGGGTTTGAGCGCCGCGAACAGCTTCGCGTTCATCGCCTTCCGATCGACGGGCAGGTAGCTGATGTCGTGGTAGTTGAGGATCAGCGTGACGAGATCGAGCGGCGGCGTGCCGTCGGGAACCGGGTCGTCGAACGGTCTCTCGACGAGCACGAAATTGGCCTGCGGATGCTCGGCAAGGCGCTTGCGCAGCGTGTCGCTCGGGCGCGGCGTCTGCGCGTAGAGGGTTCCCTGCGGGCCGACGGCAAGCGCAAGCAATTGCGACGTGTAGCCGCCCCCCGCCGAGACGTCGAGCACGCGCATGCCCGGCATCACGTGCGCGAACGGCAGGAATTCGGCCGGCTTGCGCTCTGCATCCATCCGCCGATCCTGTTCCGTCCGGATCGGGCTCGCGATCGCGTCGGCGTAGCGAGCGGCGAGGACCGGGGAATCCGCGGGTGCCGTGGCGCAGCCGAGGAGCGCGCCCGAGCACGCGAGCGCAACGATGAATCGGGTGGGCATGCTCGGCATGGCGGGGATTCGGGCGAAGAAAAGGCGCAGTTTAGCCCGCCGCGACAAGCGCGCCGTTCGTGGCGGCATCGGGCATACACCGACACGCGAATCAGTCGCGCCGGGGTGTCCGGCAAAGGCGAGGTCGTGTGTAATCGAAAGGCAGCCAGCGTGCGCTGCGACGACAGGAGACGGTGCATGAATCGCGATCAAGTCGAAGGCACGGCGAAGGACATCGCCGGGAAGGTGCAACGGAAGGTCGGTGAGGTGACCGGCAACACGAGCCAGCAGATCAAGGGCGGCGCGAAGCAGGTCGAGGGCAAGGTGCAGCGCGGAGCGGGCGATGTCCGCGACGCGGCCGACAAAGCCGACGATACGCGGGAGTAGTGAATCGCTCGCAGGGCATCCGCCACGCGTCGCCGCCCGAGCGTGACCGCGGTGTCGTGGCCTGCTTTCAACGGATCGCATGGGGGCGACGAATGGTTCCGCAGGCAGCGGAACCACCAGCATGCCGGCCGGCCATCACGTAATGGAGGAGGATCGTTCATGAAGACGTTGATCAAGTGTCTGCTCGCAGGCACCGCGCTCGCGGGCCTGGCCGGCTGCGCCAGCTACGACTACGGCTCCGCATACGGGCAGCCGTACGATTACTACGGCTACAACAGCACGCCGTATTACTACGGCAACGGGCCCTACTACGACTACGGTGCGAATTACTACGGCGGTTACCCCGGCTACTACTACGGCACTCCGGGCGTCGGGTTGAGCTTCGGTTACAGCAATCGCGATTACGATTATCGCGGCCGCGACTACCGGCGCGATTGGGGACGCAACGACCGCGATGGCAACTCGCGCGATGGTCGCGACTACGACCGCGGCCGCGGCGGGCGTTTCGACAATGGCGCGGCCGTCACCCCGCCGGCGTCGCGCGGCGAGCGCATGTCCAACAATCCGCGCAGCGAAATCGAGGCGCACCCAGGGCCGGTAGGAACGAATCAGCAATAGATGGCCGCTCGTGCGACGGCGCCTCGCGCGCCGCCGTCCCGAGAGCCGTAGCTTTTTCGCCGTGCGCAGGTCGATCGGTGCTCGGCGGGGCTGCGGAGCACGCGATCGCGGAGGTCGACGGCCACGCGATCGCGTTCACGCAGCTCGGCCTAGACAACGACGTGACGCTGCGCGTGCGCTCGAAGCAGGGGACGTGACGGGCGGCGTCGCGGCCGGCGGCCGGGTGCCCGGATAATGCGAGGATGACGCTGCTCGCAGAAGTGGCCGCCACGTCGCGCCGCGTGGCCGAGACACCCGGTCGCAACGCGAAGATCGCGACCCTCGCGCAAACCTTGCGCGCACTCGCACCGAACGAAATTCCGATCGCCGTCGCATGGCTTGCCGGCGAGACGCGGCAGGGGAAGAGCGGCATCGGCCATGCGCTGTTGCGCGAAGCGCTGCGCGCGCAACCCGCCGCAAGGCCCGCGCTGTCGATCGAGGACGTCGATGCCGCGCTTGCCGCCATTGCATCGAGCTCGGGGTCGGGATCGAAGGCGCGGCGCACCCGGTTGCTCGCCGATCTGCTCGAGCAGGCGACCGACGACGAGCGCGACTTCCTGTTCCGCCTGCTGACCGGCGAATTGCGCCAGGGCGCGCTCGAATCGCTGATGATCGACGCCGTGGCGAGCGCCGCGGATCTGCCGAGCGCGGCCGTGCGCGAGGCTGCGATGGTGGCGCACGGCATCGCGGGAGTCGCACTGGACGCCATCACGCAGGGTGGTGAGGGGCTGCGCCGCTTCGCGCTCGCGCCGATGCAGCCGATCGCGCCGATGCTCGCACAACCGGCGACCGACATCGCCGAAGCGCTCGCCGCATTCGGTACCGCGGCGTTCGAGTGGAAGCTCGATGGCGCGCGGGTGCAGGTGCACAAGGACGGCGGCGACGTGCGCATCTTCACGCGCAACCGCAACGACGTGACGGCATCCGCGCCGGAGATCGTCGAGGCGGTGCGCACGGGGCACGCGCGGACGCTGATCCTCGACGGCGAGGCCATCGCGCTCAGGCCGAATGGATCCCCCGAGCCGTTCCAGAACACGATGCGCCGCTTCGGCCGCACGCTCGACGTCGATGCGATGCGTGACGCGCTGCCGCTCTCCGTCTTCTTCTTCGATTGCCTGCGCATCGACGACGACGGGCTCACGGCGAATGCGGCAGCGGACCGCTTCGCCGCGTTGTCGCAGGTCCTGCCGGCGAACCTGCTGATGCCGCGGATCGTCACCGGCGACGGCGCCGAAGCGCAGGCGTTCTACGACGATGCGCTCGCGCGCGGCCATGAAGGCGTGATGGCGAAGTCGCTGACCGCCCCCTACGAGGCGGGCCGGCGCGCGCCGTCGTGGCTCAAGGTCAAGCGGCTGCACACGCTCGATCTCGTCGTGCTCGCCGCCGAGTGGGGCCACGGGCGGCGCAGCGGATTGCTGTCGAACCTGCATCTCGCTGCGCGCGACGGCGACGCCTACGCGATGCTCGGCAAGACGTTCAAGGGCATGACCGACGAGCTTCTCGCATGGCAGACGAGCGCGCTGCTCGCGCGCGAGACGCATCGCGACCGTTACGCGGTGTACGTTCGCCCCGAGCTCGTCGTGGAGGTCGCCTTCAACGACCTGCAGGCGAGTCCCCGCTATGCGAGCGGGTTGGCGTTGCGCTTCGCGCGGATCAAGCGCTACAGGCCAGACAAGACGGTGTCCGACGCCGACACGATCGACGCGGTGCGCGCGATCTACGAGGGGCAGCTCGCGCGAGCGCCGGCGTAGCGTCCTCTCTCAGCGCGCGCCAAGCGGTGCAATGCGGTGATGCAGGCGGCTCTCGACTCGGTCGCCACGCTCAATCCCAGCGCGCGTCGCGTACCTGCACGATCCCGCCCTGGACGCGCACCGGAAACGTCGGCACGTCCTCGTACGCGGGCGGCGCCAGCACTTCGCCGGTCGTGATCGAGAAGCGCGCGCCGTGCCGGGGACAGACGATCACGTCACCCTCGACGGAGCCGCCGGTCAGCTCGCCGCCGTCGTGCGTGCAGACGTTCTCGATCGCGCAATAGCGGCCGCCGACGTTGAACACGGCGACGTCGGCGCCGTCC
Organism: Casimicrobiaceae bacterium; assembly: GCA_035455705.1. Taxonomy (GTDB): domain Bacteria; phylum Pseudomonadota; class Gammaproteobacteria; order Burkholderiales; family Casimicrobiaceae; genus VBCG01. The sequence goes on from DATIEN010000166.1 coordinate 12,659, forward strand.
ACGTCGACGGCAAGCCATGCGCCCGGCGGCAGTTCACCTTCCGGCGCGACGTCGATCCAGTCGGACATGAAGGCGGACGAAACCTTCTACAGCATGCCGAGCTGGAGCTTCGCGTCCTCGGAGAGCCGTTCGGGACTCCAAGCGGGCTCCCAGACGAGCTCGACGCGCGCTTCGCTGACGCCGGGCACTTCGTGGAGACGCTGCTCGACGGTGTCCGGGAAGGTTGCGGCGACCGGGCAACCGGGCGCGGTGAGCGTCATCCGCACGTCGACCCGGCCATCGGCGTCGATGTCGAGGCCGTAGATCAGTCCGAGGTCGAAGATGTTGACCGGGATCTCGGGATCGTAGATCGTGCGCAGCGCCGCGACGACGTTGGCGCGAAGCTGCGCGGACTCGACGGCCGGTACGCCGGTCGTGTCTGCGCTGGGCGGTGTGTCGGCCATGGCGATCACTCCGTCGACACCGGCTCGTGACGATTGCGAAGCGCTGCGTTCAGCGTATGCCACGCGAGCGTCGCGCACTTGACGCGTGCCGGGAACTCGCGCACGCCGGCAAGCACCTGGAGCTTGCCGAGACCGGCCTCGTCGTGGTCGTGCTCGGCGGTGACGAGATCGTGGAAGCGCCGGAACAGCGCCTCGACTTCGTCGACGCTGCGACCCTTGAGCGCTTCCGTCATCAGCGAGGCCGAGGCCGTCGCGATCGCGCAGCCGGCGCCCTCGAAGCGCACGTCCTGGACGATGCCGTCGTCGACCTTCAGGTGGATCGTCACCTGGTCGCCGCAGAGCGGATTGTGACCTTCGGCGTGATGCGTCGCCGCGTCGAGCGCGCCGCAGTTGCGCGGCCGCTTGTAGTGGTCGAAGATGACCTCCTGGTAGAGATCGCGCAAATCCCCGCTCATCCGAACATCCTCCGCACGCGCTCGATGCCGGCGACGAGCGCGTCGATCTCTGCGTGCGTGTTGTACAGCGCGAACGACGCTCGCGCGGTGCCCGCGACGCCGAACTGGGCCATCACCGGCATCGCGCAATGGTGCCCGGCGCGTATCGCCACGCCCTGATGATCGAGGATCGTCCCGACGTCGTGCGCATGGACGCCTTCGAGCGTGAACGACACGATGCCCGCCTTGTCGCGCGCGGTGCCGATGATCGTCAAGCCCGCGATCGACGCGAGCCGCGCCGTCGCGTCGGCAAGCAGCCCGCGCTCGTGCGCATCGATCGCCTCGACGCCGACGCTGCGTACATAATCGAGCGCCGCGCCGAGACCGATCGCTCCGGCGATGTTCGGCGTGCCCGCCTCGAACTTGTAGGGAAGGTCGTTGTACTCGGTCTTCTCGAACGTGACCGACCGGATCATGTCGCCGCCACCCTGGTACGGCGGCATCGCGTCGAGTCGCGACGCCTTTCCGTAGAGCACGCCGATGCCCGTGGGCCCGAAGACCTTGTGGCCGGAGAACGCGTAGAAGTCGCAGTCGAGCGCCTGCACGTCGACAGGCAGGTGCGCGATCGCCTGTGCGCCGTCGACGAGCACCGGCACGCCGGCGTCGCGTGCAAGCGCGATGGCGCGCGCCAGCGGCACGATCGTGCCGAGCGCGTTCGAGACGTGCGTGATCGCGACGAGCTTCGTGCGCGGTCCGATGAGCGCGGCGTACGCATCGACGATCAGTTCACCGGCGTCGTCGATCGGCGCGACGCGGAGCGTTGCCCCGGTCTGCTGGCACACGAGCTGCCAGGGCACGATGTTCGAATGGTGCTCCATCGCGCTGATGACGATCTCGTCGCCGGGCCGCAGCCGCGGGCGGGCGAAGCTCTGCGCGACCAGGTTGATCCCGTCCGTCGTGCCGCGCGTGAACACGATCTCCTCGGACGCCCGGGCGTTGACGAAGCGCATCGCCTTCGCGCGCGCGGCCTCGTAGAGGTCGGTGGCCCGCTGCGACAGTGCGTGGACGCCACGGTGCACGTTCGCGTTGTCGTGGCGATAGTACGCATCGATGGCCTCGATCACCGCAACCGGCTTCTGCGTCGTCGCGGCGTTGTCGAGATAGACGAGCGGCCATCCGTTCACCTTCTCGCGCAGGATCGGAAAATCGTCGCGCAGACGCGCTGCGTCGAGTGGCGCGGCGGCCGGCTTCGCGAGGACCTCGCGTTCCATCTTCATGTCAGCGACGCCGCCACGTTCATGCGAGCTCCCGGATCCGCTCGCCCTCGGGCAGCCGCGCAAACAGCACGCGCTCGACCGCCGAACGCAGCGACGCGATGCGGACCCGCTCGATCACGTCGTGCGCAAACGCATAGGTGAGAAGCGCGCGGGCGAACGGTGCGTCGAGCCCGCGGGCGCGCAAGTAGAACAGCTGGTCGGGGTCGAGCTGGCCGACGCTCGCGCCGTGCGCGCATTTGACGTCGTCGGCATCGATCGTGAGCTCGGGCTTCGTGTCGATCTCGGCCGTCTTCGACAGCAGCAGGTTATGGCTCGCAAGATGCGCGTCGGTGCGTTGCGCCCCGGGGTGCACGACGACCTTGCCGTTGAACACGCCGCGCGCGGCGCCATCGAGGACGCCCTTGTAATACTCGCGGCTCGTGCCGTGCGGCTGCGCATGGTCGATCCGGGTATGGTGGTCGACGTGCTGGCGGCCGCCGGCGACGAAGAGTCCGTTGAGCTCGGCCTCGCACCCCTCGGCTGCGAATCGCGTCGTGATGTCCGTGCGCGCCAGCGCGGCGCCGAGCGAGATCGAATGCGATGCGAACCGGCTGTCGCGCTGCTGCAGCGCATGCAGCGCGCCGACGTGCAGTGCGCCGCTCGCCTCCTGCTGCAGCCGATAGTGCGCGAGCGTCCCGTTGGAACCGACGAAGGCCTGCGTGACCGCGTTCGTGAGCGACGTGGCATCGTCGACGCCGACATAATGCTCGACGATCGTCGCCTGCGCGCCGTCCTCGACGACGATCACGTTGCGCACGTGCACCGCCGCATCGGTGGCGGTGGACACGAACACCGCGTGGATCGGCTCGGCGAGTACGCTTGCACGCGGCAGCCGCAGGTGCACACCGTCGCTCATGAATGCCGCGTTGAGCGACGCGAAGATCGTCTGGTGCGCGTCCGCGACGAGCCAGGGCTCGAGCGCGTCCGCCGACCGCTGCAGCGTATCGGCGAAACTTTCGAGGACCACCCCGTCCGGCAGCGGACC
>DATIEN010000167.1:0-3771 GCA_035455705.1 Casimicrobiaceae bacterium
GGCCTTCAGGTAGTCGAGGATCGTCGCGCTCGACTCGCGGCCCCTGCCGCCGTCGTCCCATTCGATCTTCAACGTTTGGAGCGCCTGGTTCGCGCGCCACCAGTTGTCGGCGACGACGGCGACGGCATTGGGCAATTGCACGACGCGCTTCACGCCGCGCATCGCTTGCGCAGCCGACGCGTCGACTGACTTCAGCGATCCGCCGAACACCGGGCATTGCGCGAGCGACGCGTACAGCATTCCCGGCAACGCGACGTCAATCCCGTAGACCGGCTTGCCGCGCACCTTGTCGGGCAGATCGAAGCGCGGCACGTTCGCCTTGCCGATCAGCGTCCAGTCGTTCGGATCCTTGAGCTTGACGTCGTGCGGCGGCTCGAGCTTCGCCGCAGCGGCCGCGACCTTGCCGAACGTCGTGCGCCGGTTCGACGCCGCGTGCGTGATCACACCGTTGTCGACGCGGCATTCGTTCGCGCCGACGCCGAAGTCCTTCGCGGCAGCCATGACGAGCATTTCGCGCGCCGTAGCGCCGGCACGCCGCAAGTATTCGTGCGACTCGCGAATCGAGCGGCTGCCGCCGGTCGACATGCTGCCCCACGGGTGGTTGCGCGCGAGGCTTTCGGACACCGGCGCGAACTCGATCGCCACCTTCCCCCAATCGCAGCCCAACTCCTCGGCGACGAGCATCGGCAGGCCGGTCGAGCTGCCCTGCCCCATCTCCGAGCGTGCGATGCGGATCACCACCGAATCGTCGGGCCGGATCGCGATCCACGCGTTGACTTCGGCGAGTGTCGTGGCATCCGCCAGCGCGAGCGGCGGCACGACGAGTTCGAGGCAGAACGCGGCGCCGGCGGCGGCCGACACCTGCAGGAACGCGCGGCGCGACGGATCGAACTCGGGCATGGCGGCCTCCTCAGCCTTTGGCGATCAGCAATTTCGCCGCCGCATGGATCGCGGGACGAATGCGCGCATACGTGCTGCAGCGGCAGATGTTCGTGATCCTCGCGTCGATCTCGGCATCGGTCGGATGCGCTTTCTCGGCGAGCAGCGCCGCGACGGCCATGATCATCCCCGGCTGGCAGTAGCCGCACTGCGGTACCTGCGCGTCGAGCCATGCCTGCTGCACCGGATGCAGGCCGCCGCGCGTCGGAAGCCCCTCGATCGTCGTGATCGACTTGTCCGCGACCGCCGACACGGGAACCGAGCACGATCGCATCGGCCGGCCGTCGACGTGTACGGTGCAGGCGCCGCAGAGTCCCGCGCCGCAGCCGAACTTGGTGCCCGTCATCTTGAGCTCGTCGCGAAGCACCCACAGGAGCGGCATCTCCGGCTCGACATCCACCGTGCGCGCCGCTCCGTTCACCTCGAGCTTGATCATGCCGCCTCCGCCCTAACGATGCAGTCGACCAAACGATTATTCGCCAGCGCAACGGGCGGGGCAAGGGCAGGTGGCGAAGCTACAGCGTCGGCGACGAAGCGCGCCGCAGCAGCGCGAGCGCGCGCTCGAACGTGCGACCGTACGGCGGCGCGAGCAGGCGGGTCGGCGTGAGCCACGACTGCGCGAGAACGGGCTTCAGGTGCGAAAAGCGCGCGAACCCGTGCTCGCCGTGGTGGGCACCGCTGCCGGATGTCCGTCGGCGTGCATCGCAGGCGCGCTGTCGCATAATGCCGCTCGCATGCCGCGCGCCGAGGACAGGCGTGGGCCCCTCGGGAGACGACGGATGATTCGTTGCTGGAAGGAGATCGCGCTTGCGGCGCTCGTCGCGCTCGCCGCGTGCGCGGGCCCCGCGCACGCGCAGTCGCTGACCAAGCTCGTGTTCTCGACCGACTGGCTCGCGCAAGCCGAGCACGGCGGCTTCTACCAGGCGCTCGCCGAGGGGACGTATCGGAAGTACGGGCTCGACGTCGAGATCCGGATGGGCGGTCCGCAGGTGAACGGCCTGCAGCTGCTCGCGGCCGGACGCCTCGACGTCGCGATGGCCGACGCGCTGCAGGTGCTCTCCGCGGTCGAGCAGAAGGTGCCCGTGGTGGCGATCGCCGCGACGTTCCAGAAGAATCCGACGGTGCTGATTGCGCATCCCGGGGTCGCACGCATCGAGGATCTCAAGGGCAAGCCGATCGCGATCGGCGCGGCGAGCAACACGACGTTCTGGCCGTGGCTCCGCCAGAAGTACGGATTCACCGACGATCAGAAACGGCCTTACGGATTCTCCGTGCAGCCGTTCCTCGCCGATCCCGCGCTTTCACAGCAGGGGTTCGTGACGTCCGAGCCGTTCTCGATCGAGAAAGGCGGCATCACGCCGGCCGTCTTCCTGCTTGCCGACCTCGGCTACCCGCCCTATTCGGAAGCGCTCGCGGTTACGCGGCAGACGCTCGGAAGGAAGCGCGATGCGCTCGAGCGCTTCATCCGCGCATCGGCGGAAGGGTGGAAGAGCTATCTCGCGAATCCCGCGCCGGGCAACGCGCTGATCAAGCGCTCGAATCCGCAGATGAGCGACGAGCTGCTCGCGTACGGCGTGCGCAAGCTCAAGGAGTACGCGATCGTCGACGGCGGCGATGCGCGCACGCGGGGACTTCTGACGATGACCGATGCGCGCTGGCAGGCGACGATCGACTTCCTGCGCAGCGCGGGCCTCGCGAAGCGTGGCATCGATTATTCGCGCGCCTGGACGCTCGACCTCGTGAAGCCGGTGCACGTGCTGCCTTAGCGATGCGGCCGCGGCGTGATGCGGACGAAGCGCGCGAGGCGATCGTCGCATTGACGGACGTCGCCAAGACGTACGACACCGGCACGAAGGCGCTCGAGCGCATCGACGTCGACATCCGCGACGGCGAATTTCTCACGCTCGTCGGTCCGTCGGGTTGCGGCAAGTCGACGCTGCTGCACCTCATCGCCGGGTTGTCCCAACCGACGGCGGGCAGCATCAGGTGGTGGGGCGGCGCGTTCGACGAAGCGAGAGCCGCGGGGCGGCGCATCGGCTTCGTCTTCCAATCGCCGACACTGATGCCGTGGGCCTCGGTCGGCGCGAACGTCCGGCTGCCGCTCGATCTCGCCGGCATCGCGCGGCACGATGCGAACGACGCCGTCGCCAACGCGCTTGCGCGCGTCGGCCTGCGCGAGGCGAGCGGCCGGTTGCCGCGCCAGCTTTCCGGCGGCATGCAGATGCGCGCGTCGATTGCACGCGCGCTCGTGACGAGCCCCGACCTGCTGCTGATGGACGAGCCGTTCGGCGCGCTCGACGAGTTCACCCGGCAGCGACTCGAGAGCGAGCTGCTCGAGCTGTGGTCGGCGCAGCGCGTGACCGTCGTGTTCGTGACGCACAGCATCCAGGAAGCGGTGTTCCTGTCGACACGCGTGGTCGTGATGGGCGCCCATCCGGGCCGCATCCTCGACGCGTTGAACGTCGACGAGCCGTATCCGCGCGACGACGCGTACCGGCTGTCGCCGGCGTTCGCGACGCTCGCGCAGCAGGTTTCGTCGTGCGTCGCGAAAGCGAGCGCCGATGCGCTGCCCGACAGCGCGCCGCCTCGTGCCAGGACTTCGGCGCGCGGCCGATGATCGCGGACCGGCGCACGTCGTGGCTGCGCTTCGTCGCGCCGTTCGCCGTCGCGGTCGTCGTCGTGGCGGCGTGGCAGATCCTCGTCACCGTGAACCGCGTTCCGCCGTACATCGTGCCGTCGCCGCTGCGGGTCGCGCAGACGCTTTACACCGATCGGACGCTCCTCCTCGATTCGCTCGGCGTGACGCTCGGCATCGCACTGACCGCGCTTGCG
>DATIEN010000168.1:0-8494 GCA_035455705.1 Casimicrobiaceae bacterium
CGGGCGTGTTGTGCCAGGCCTGCGCATTCGCGTCTTTCACGAAGATCAGCGGGCCTGCCGCGGCCCCCGCGGCGATGCCGGCCGACGTCTTCAAGAACCTGCGGCGCTTGTACTCGCTCATTGCTTGCTCCTCCTTTGTGAAGTGTGATGCACGAACGTGGTGCTGTCTTGCGTCACGCGGCCAAGCGGGTGCCCGTCGCGACGTCGAAAAGATGCGCCCGGGCGAGGTCGGGAACGAGCCTGATGCGATCGCCGGCGCGGCAATGGACGCGCTCCCGCACGAGCGACGTCACCTCCTGCCCGTTGAAGCGGCAGAAGAGCTGCGTATCGGCGCCTGTCGGCTCGACGACGACGACCTCGGCCGGCAGTCCGTCGCCGCTCGCCACCGCGCAATGCTCGGGTCGCATGCCGAACAGTACCGGTTGACCGTCGCTCGCGCGCGCGCCCGTGGGCATCGGCAGCCGCACGCCGCCGTCGAACTCGACCGACGGCGCCCCGCCGTCGACCCGCGCGACGCCCGGTACGAGATTCATGGCCGGCGAACCGATGAAGCCGGCCACGAACGTGTTCGCCGGCGCGTCGTAGAGCGCGAGCGGGTCGCCCGCTTGCTCGACGATACCGTCGCGCATCACGACGATGCGATCCGCCATCGTCATCGCCTCGATCTGGTCGTGAGTGACGTAGATCGAAGTCGTCTTGAGGCGCTGGTGCAGCTCCTTGATTTCCGTGCGCATCTGCACGCGCAGCTTTGCGTCCAGGTTCGATAGCGGCTCGTCGAAGAGGAAAACCTGCGGGTCGCGCACGATCGCGCGTCCCATCGCGACGCGCTGGCGCTGTCCGCCGGAGAGCTGGCGGGGATAGCGGTCGAGGTACGTCGAAAGACCGAGGATCTCCGCGGCGCGCGCGACGCGCTGCGCGATGTCGGCGCTGCCGCGCTTGGCAAGCTTCAGCGCGAACGACATGTTGTCGCGCACCGTCATGTGCGGATAGAGCGCGTAGTTCTGGAACACCATGGCGATGTCCCGCTCCTTCGGCCGCACGTGGTTGACGACCCTGCCGCCGATCGCGATCTCGCCTTCGCTGATTTCCTCGAGCCCGGCGATCATGCGCAGCAGCGTCGACTTGCCGCAGCCCGACGGCCCCACCAGTACGCAGAACTCGCCGTCGGCGATGTCGACGTCGACGCCCCGGATCACCTGGGTGTGTCCGAACCACTTGTGCACGCGGGCGATGTTCACGCCGGCCATCGCGTATGCCTTCCCTGCCTTTTCATCGGAAGTCGAAAACGGACATCAGCGTTCCGGGCCCCGCGTTCCCTTCACCACCGGGTAGTCGGGACGGCCGGTCTGCCACCAGGTGACGATGTTGCGCGCCGCTTTTCGCCGCAGCTCCTGCTCCGCCTCTATCGAATAGAACGCGGCATGCGGCGTCAGGATGACCCGCGGATCGCGCAGAAGCGGCGAATCGCGCGCGACCGGTTCGTCGGGCAACACGTCGAGCGCAGCGCCCCGCAGTATTCCAGCATCGAGCGCCGCGAGCAAATCGTCAATATCGACGACGGCGCCGCGCGACGTGTTGACCAGGGTCATTCCGCGCCTGGCGGCGGCGAAGAAGCGGCGGTCGATCATCCCCCGCGTCGTCTCGTCGAGGGGCGTGTGCAGCGAGACGACGTCGGACTGGGCCGCGAGCGCCTCGAGCGAGCGAGCGCGCTCGACGTAGGCCGGGAAATCGCCGTCGATCAGATAGGGGTCGTACGCGACGACGCGCTTGACGACGTTGCGAGCGACGTGCGCCATCCGCTTGCCTATCCGGCCGAGGCCGACCACGCCGAGCGTGAGCTCGTGCGGTCGCGAGAGGGTTCCCCCCGACAGGTAATGCCAGCGGCCGTCGCGGACGTCGTCGTGATAGCGCACGACGTTGCGGATCGAGGCGAGCGCCAGCGCGAGCGCATGCGTCGCCACCTCCCCCACGCCGTAATCCGGGGAATTCGCGACCCACACGCCGTGTGCGGCGCATGCGGCCGTGTCGATCGTATCGAAGCCGGCCCCGATTCGGCTCACGATCCCGAGCCTGGGCAGCGCCGCGACGACCGTCGCGCCGACCGGCGCGTACTGCAGCAGGATGCCGACGCAGTCGCGGCCCGCGTCGATCACCTCGGACTCGCGGCTGCACTGCGCGAGCGACAGCGAAAGCTTCGCCTCCGCGAAGATTTCGCGCTCGAGGTCGACGTCGGGGAAGTCGAAATCGGCGAAGAGGATTCGGGACATCGCTCGCGGCAGAAGGTACGCGTGCGCACGCGGAAGCGTCAAGGGCATAGAATCGGTCGCCTGCTCGCCACGAGGGAAGGAATCGCAATGACACCGCTGCGCACGACGATCGCCGGAAGCCTGCCGAAGCCCTCGTGGCTCGCCGAACCCGAGACACTGTGGGCGGCGTGGAAGCTCGAAGGCGACGCGCTCGTCGAAGGCAAGCGCGATGCGGTGCGGCTCGTCGTCCGCGACCAGGAGCGCGCCGGCATCGACATCGTGAGCGACGGCGAGCAGACGCGCCGCCATTTCGTCACGACGTTCATCGAGGGCCTAGACGGCGTCGACTTCGAGCACCGGAAGACCGTGCGCATCCGCAACCGCTACGACGCGTCGGTGCCGGTCGTCGTCGGTCCCGTGTCGCGGCGGCGCCCGATCTTCGTCGACGACGCCGCGTTCCTGCGCAGCGAAACGAGCCGGGCGGTCAAGTACACGCTGCCGGGCCCGATGACCATGGTCGACACGCTGTCCGACGCCTATTACGGCAGTCGGGAAAAGCTCGCATGGGCCTTCGCCGAGATCCTGAATGAGGAGGCCCGCGCCATCGCGGCAGCCGGCGTCGACGTGATCCAGTTCGACGAGCCGGCCTTCAACGTCTACTTCGACGAGGTCCGGGACTGGGGAATCGCGACGCTCGAGCGCGCCGCGTCGGGGTTGACTTGCACCAAAGCGGTGCACATCTGCTACGGTTACGGCATCAAGGCCAACATCGACTGGAAGAAGTCGCTGGGCGCTGAATGGCGCCAGTACGAGCAGACGTTCCCGCGCCTCGCGCGCTCGGCGATCGACCAGGTGTCGCTCGAATGCGCGCATTCGCACGTGCCGATCGAACTGATCGGGCTCCTCGAGGGGAAGGACGTGCTGGTCGGGGCGATCGACGTGGCCACCGACCGCGTCGAGACGCCGGACGAGGTGGCCGACGTCATCCGCCAGGCGCTGCGCCACGTCCCGGCCCACCGGCTCTTCCCTTGCACCAACTGCGGCATGGTCCCCCTCGCCCGCGACGTGGCGCGGCGCAAGCTCCGGGCCCTGGGCGCCGGCGCGGCTCTGGTCCGGCAGGAGCTGGCCTGAGCGACGGGCCGGGCGCGGTCGTCCCGCGAGGTGTGCTTAACGCGCCATTGCGGTGCGGCGTACGGGACCCCGGAATCCCGCGTCTGGCGCGCGTTTCCGCGCAACACGAAACGAGCCGCCCGCGCGAAACCTGTCGCTTTTTTGCGAAAAGTGACGTATAGTGCGCGCCGTGTTTTGTTCCAAGCAGTAAAGGCACGCTCTGTACGACCGCCACGCAGTCGTTCGACCGCCGTACTTTCCTTGAGATCGAAACATCGGCCGGGCAACGTCCCGTTTACTTCTCGTACTTGAGGAATTCAAGAGAACATGGCAACCGGAACTGTGAAGTGGTTCAACGACGCGAAGGGCTTCGGCTTCATCACGCCCGATGGTGGTGGTGAGGATCTGTTCGCTCACTTCTCGGCGATCAACATGCAGGGCTTCAAGACGCTCAAGGAAGGCCAGAAGGTCAGCTTCGAAGTCACGCAAGGCCCGAAGGGCAAGCAGGCTTCGAACATTCAGGCGGTCTGACGTCTCGCTTTCCGCTCAGAGAAAAAAGGCCGGGTCCTCCCGGCCTTTTTTCTTTGGCGGATGTGCTGCATGCGGCGTGTTGCGTTCGCGCACCGCCGTTCGTCGGTGGCGCGTGACCGCCGCATCGGACGAAGCGCCGCGCGACACGCTTCGTGCTTAGGATGAACCGCTTCGGCTCGCGCAGGGCGCCTTCCGGGTGCATGGGCGCCGTTATACTGGCCTCGCTTGCGGCGCCTGCGGGCGACTCGTGCGCGCCGAACGCTGTCGACGAAAAGGAGGGCATCATGCCCGGCCCCGGCGATTCAGACTCGCTTGAGTTCGAGAAGGTTTCGTTGAGCGATGCGCGCAAGGCGCTCGAGGAAACCGGTCCCGCCGCCTATGCGGTGCCGAAGGCATCCGTGAACTGGGAAGAGAAGCGGTCCGTGTCGTCCGACGAAGCACTGTCGGACGAGGCGCGCGCCTGGTTGGCGGAGCTGCCCGAGGCGGTACGTCCCCGCCAGCTCGCGGGCCGTTATGCGCGACTCGCCAATCGCATCGCGAAACTGTGGGACGATCCGGCGCGTTGCGAGCGTTTCCTCGACGAGCTGATGACCGACCGGCGCGGCGGCCGCAAGGGCTTTCCGCTTGCGATCGCGACCGAGCTCGCGACGCTGCACGAGCACTACTACCGGCTGCATCACGGCGGCAAGTCGCCGTGGGACTTCGTCGAGATCGGCCGCTGATCGCAAGAGCGGCGCCGAGCCGCTCGAGTGTGCTATCCAGCCTGCTGCCGGCACGCCGGGTGCCCGCAGTTGCATTGCATCGCGCCCGACGAGGTGCCCTGCTGGCTTTGCTGCCGGCTTGCCGATTGCTGTGCCTGCTGCTGGCACGCGGGGCTGCAGTACGTCTGACCGGGGCCGACCGAGCACCGGCACCCGGCATGCGCGCACGGGTTGGTCGCATTCGCCATGATCCCTCCTTTCGAGGTTGGGCCTTGTGTGACTGATCGAGGGACGTCGGGTTCAGTCGGTTATCTAAAGGCGCCTAATGCGAACGTGGGAAGTGATCAGTCGCACGTGACGTGCAGCAGGGCGCCGGGATAGTCGGCGAACAGTTGCGAAAGCGGGATTCGATCGCCGTCGGCGACAAGCGGCCGGGACGTGAGCACGCTGGCGATCCGCCGGCCGCCCGGGAAAACGCGAAGGTCGACGCTCGTATCGCCCCATGCGTCGCCGAGCGGCACCGTTCCGCTCGGCACTCCGAGCGAGGCGAAGAGGCGGCCGGCGACGGCAACGAGCGCCTCGCGCTCGTGGATGCGCGCGAACGCGACGACGTGTGCCGCATGCGCGCCCTGCGCCTGCAGCGGCCGATAATCGCCGCAGGCAAAGAGCGCGGGCCGCCGCCGGCGCAGCGCGAGCGCCTGCCGCACGGCGAAAAGCTTCGTCCTTCCGTCGAAAGGCGCCTCGAAGAGCGCCCGAATGCGCGCGCCGCGATCGTCGTGCGGGGGGGCGTCGATCGTCGCAAGCGATGCGAGGCGCGCCTTTCGCAGGTCAAAGTCGACGGCGCGACGATTGTCGGGATCGACGAGCGAAAAATCGAAGAGCTCGTTGCCCTGGTAGAGGTCGGAGACGCCCGGCGAGGCGAGCTTGAGCAGCGTCGCGGACAGGCTGTTCAGCATGCCGAACCATGCGTACGGCGCGCACTCCTGGCGCAGATCGGCGAGAAATCCGTGCGACTCGTCGAGGAGCGCCGCGACGAAGCGCGCGAGCGCGTCCTCGTACGCGGCATTCGGTGAAAGCCAGCTCGTGCGGACCTTCGCCTCGCGCGCCGCCTTCAGCATGTACGCGGCGATCCGCTCGCGGTACCACGCGGTCCCATCGTCCCCGGCTACGAAACTGCCGACGAGCGTCTGATAGAGCAGGTACTCGTCGTTCGCCGAGGGCGCCGGGTCTGCGTCGACGAGCGTCTTGCAGCTGCGGTTCATCCGACTCCAGCGCCCGACGGCGGCGCGCCACGCGCCGGGCCGCTCCGAGATGACGTCGATCCGCGCGCGTACGTCCTCGGAGCGCTTGTTGTCGTGAGTGGACGTCGCGAGCATCGTGTGCGGCCAGGTCGCGGCGCGATCGGCGCTCGCCGCATGAAACGCGCGCACCGTCATGCCGAACTGTTGCGGGTCAGAACCGACCTCGTTCAGCGAAACGAGGCGGTTGAAGCGGTAGAGCGCCGTGTCCTCGACACCCTTCGCGGTGACGGGCGCGGTGAACTGCTGGAAGCGCAGCGCGAAGTCGCGGTAAGCGACGCGCGCCGCATCGTCGGCGCCCTCCGGCGGCGAGCCGAGCAGCGCCCGGTGCAGGAAATCGAACGCGCGCACGTCGCTCACACGGGTTTGCGCCCGCGCATGGGCCACCGCCCAGTCGATGTAGCGGCGGTCCTGCGCCGACGCCCCGCTCGCGTCGACGTAGGTGCGGTAGACGGGGAAGCGAGCGACGATCTCCATGATCGCCTCGCGCAGCGCGTTGAACGTGAAGTCGCGCGTTCGACGGTCGGCACGCGCGAGCCGCAGCGCGCGCAGCGTCGCCATCCGAAGCTCCGAGGCGAGCGGACCTTCCATGATCGCGCGCCGCCCGTCATACGCGGCTTCCTCGAACGGCTGTGCGTCGTCGCCGGCGAACGTGCGCCAGATCCGATCGAGCCGCGCCTTGGCCCGCGTGTCGACGAAGAGGCCGTTGACGACGCTCGCGAAGCGGTAGCCGGTCGTGCCGTGCACCGGCCAGTCCACCGGCACCCGCTCGTGCGGCGCCGCGATCTTCTCGATGACGAGATAGATCGAGGCGTCGTCGCGGCCGTGACGCTTGGCCTCCTCGCGATAGCGGGCCTGCAGGGTCGCGAAATAGCGCGCAGGATCGTAGAGGCCATCGGGATGGTCGATGCGCAGGCCGCCGATGCGGCCGGCACCGGCGAGCGACAGCACGAACCCGTGCGTGGCCTCGAAAACCGCAGCCTGCTCCATCCGCAAGCCGGCAAGATCGTTGACGTCGAAAAAGCGCCGGTAGTTGATCTCGTCGGCGGCGATGCGCCAGTCCGCGAGGCGAAACGGCTGTTGCTCGAGCAGCGCATGCAGCGCATCGAAGCTCGCGCGATCGCCGGCGCTGCCGTTGAACTGGGCGACGCTTCGCGCGATCGCCGCCGCCGCGTTGTCGTCGGCGCGCGCCAGTCCCGCGAGCCGCTGCGCGAGATCGCCCGCGATCCTTCGCCGTGCTGCGACGCGCGGCGGCGCGTCGTCGTCGTACGCAGGCAGCGCCTTGAGCGTGTAGGCGATCGCATCGAGCTCGGGGGCCGCCTGCGAATGCGCACGCCTGGCTTCGGCGGCTGCGCCGAGGACGATTCCGGCCGTCGATCGCGGATCGAGCGGAAAGCGGTGGTCGAAGTAGCGGATGGCGAACGTTCCCGCATCGCCGTCGAACGCGAGCACGAGCTCCCCGCGCTCGAGCACGCTGCCGTAGCCATCGCCGAGGACGGGTACGAGCACCTTGCCCGCGAGCGCCTCGTCGCGCCGGCCGAAGTCGATGTCGAAGTACGTCGCGTAAGGCGATGAAGGGCCGTTCGCGAGCACGTCCATCCACCACGCGTTGTCGGCACCCATCACGGCCATGTGGTTCGGCACGACGTCGCAGAGATGCGACATGCCTTCGCGCGCGAGCGCGTCGACCATCCGGTCGAAATCCTCGCGGCTGCCGAGCTCGGGATTCAAGATGCCGTGGTCGACGATGTCGTAACCGTGCAGGCTCCCGGGTCGCGCGCGCAGATAGGGCGAGCAGTAGACGTGGCTGACGCCGAGGGCGGCGAGATACGGAACGATCGCCGTGACGTCGGCGAAGCGGAAGTCGCGGTGCAGCTGGACGCGGTAAGTCGCGCGCGGAATCGCCGCGAGCGGCAATGGAACACGCTCGCTCGACGGCCGCGCGGCATGCGCCGACGACTGCGATGAACCCGCGCCGCTCATCGAGCGCGCTTCGCGCGCGCGGCCTCGATCTGCACGGCGAGCGCGTGCAGCCGTCCGTCGGCATCGACGTCCTCGAGGGCCACCGGAAGCCGGCGCCGCCAGTTCGGATGCTCGTCGACGGTGCCCGGGAGATTCGCCTGGTCGCGAACGCCGAACAGGTCCTCGGGCTGCACGACCATCAGCGCCGACGGCGTGCGCGCGAGGAACGCCTGCACCGCCGTCGCGAGCGACGGCGTGAGCGAGGGGACGGCCTGCGGGTCGAGCGGCGAGCCTCGCGGCAGCAATTGCGCCTGCGCGAGCGCCGCGAGCAGTTCACCGCGTTCGCGCACGCGCTCGGCCATCTGCGCGGCGGGATTGGCGTCCGGCCGCAGCTGCCCGTGCATCGCGCGAGCCTCGATGTCGCGGCCCTCCCACCAGCCGGCGAGCGTCGGCAGGTCGTGCGTGCTCGCCGTAGCGAGCGCGGCCTCGGGATAACGCGACGGCGGATGGAAGCGTCCCTCGCGGTCGCGCTCGAACAGCAGCACGCGATACGACAGCACGCCGCTTTGCGCGAGGGCGTCGCGGACCTCGTCGGTGACGGTGCCCAGATCCTCGCCGATCACGAGGCAGCGGTGCCGCTCGCTCT
>DATIEN010000169.1:0-17781 GCA_035455705.1 Casimicrobiaceae bacterium
CCCATTGCGGCGGCGATCGCACCGGCCGCAAGATTGCCGAGCGGCGCGACGCCCAGGAATGCGAGCGTGTAGAACGCGGCGACGCGTCCGCGCAGTCGGTCGTCGACGATCGTCTGCAGGATCGTGTTCGCCGACGCCGCCGCCAGGATCGTTCCGCCGCCCACCAGCACCATCAGAACGAGCGCCAGCCAATAGACGCGCATGTACGCGAACGCCGCGAGCGCCGCGCCTGCCGTCGCCGCCGCGTAGAGAATCACCTGTCCGAGGCCGCGCACGGTCGCCCGATGCGCCAGGTACAGCGTCGACGCGAGCGCGCCGATGCCGGCCGACGACAACAGATAACCGAGCGTGTGCGGGCCGCCGCCGTAAATGTCCTTCGCGTAGACCGGCATCAGCGACGAATACGGCGAGATCGTCCACGCGAGCGCGGCGACGAGCCCGAGCAGCGCGCGCACCGGCGCCAATCCCCGCGCGTATCGGAAGCCTTCGACGAAGCTCGCCCACCAGCCGGACGGCGTCGCCGCGCGCACGTCGGCGGGCCAGTCCATCTTCGCGATCGCGACGATCACCGCGAGGAACGACAACGCGTTCAGCGCGAAGCAGATCGCCTCGTTGGTGAGCCCGAGCAACACGCCGGCGAGCGCCGGCCCGACGACCCGTGCCGTGTTCACCAGCATCGAATTGAGCGCGATCGCGTTGCCGAGGTCGCCGCGGTCGGCGATGAAGTGGACGTACATCGATTGCCGCAGCGGCGTGTCGAACGCCGAGCACGTGCCGAGCCACAGCGCGAGCACGATCAGGTGCCAGGTCTCGATCCAGCCGAAGCCGACGAGCACCGCGAGCACGACGGCCTGCACCAGCATCAGCGACTGCGTCACGAGCAGCCCGCGCCTGCGGTCGATGCGGTCGGCCAGCACGCCGGCCAGGTTGCTGAACAGCAGGATGCCGACGTTGGCGCAGAACGCGACGACGCCGAGGAGCCACGCCGAGTTCGTCAACCGATACACGAGCCAGCCCATGGCGACCTGCTGCAGCCACGTGCCGATCACCGACAGACCCTGACCGGTGAAGAACAAGCGGAAATTGCGGTGCGCGAGCGCGCGGAACGTGCGCGGAACCTGTCGCGTCATCGCGTCGCGCCCGTTCGCGGCGATGTGGCGGCGCCAAGCAGGCTAAAGGCCGAACACACGCCGCGCGTTTTCGGAGCGGATCGCCTTCATCGCGCCTTCGGGCAGCGACGCCGTGTTCGCGAACGCGCCTTTCGTGTCGTGCACCTGATGCGGCCAGTCCGTGCCGAGCATCACGCGGTCCGCCCCGACGACCGAGATCAGGTACTCGAACGGGCGAACGTCGTAGGTGATGCTGTCGTAGTAGATGTGGCGCAGGTACTCGGTCGGCTTGCGCTGCATCCTGCGCCGGCTCGGGATCTCGACCTCGTCGCCTTTCTCGAACCGGCCGACGAGATACGGCAGCGCCCCGCCGCCGTGCGACGCGATCAGCTTGAGCTTCGGATACCGGTCGAAGAAGCCGTCGAAGATCATCCGCGTGATCGCGAGCGTCGTGTCGAACATGAAGCCGACCGACCACGACAGGTCGTACTTCGTCATGTCCATCATGTCGACGCCCGGCGGATCGGTCGGGTGCACGAGCACGGGCAGGTCCCGCCGGTCGATCTCGGCCCAGACGGGAGCGAAGAACGGGTCCGTCAAGCTGCGGCCGGCCACGTTCGCGAGCACCATGACGCCGACGGCGCCGTTTTCGCACGTGCGCGAGAGCTCGGCGAGCGCGGCATCCGGATATTCCCACGGAAGCGAGGTCATCCAGCGGATGCGATCCGGATATCGCGCCTGTGCCTGCGCCATCGTGTCGTTGGACTCGCGCGCGGCGCGCGCGCTCACGTCGGCGTTGCCCCAATAGACGTTCGGGCACGTGAGCGAGACGATCGAGACGTCGATGCCCGCCTCGTCCATGTGCCGAAGACGCAGCGCGTAATCGAAATGGCCGCGCTGCGGAATAACGACCGGCGTGTCGCCGCGAAAGATCTCCTGCTGTCCGTCGGGACGCGTCTTGATGTTGTAGATCCCGCCCTCCCTCTTCAAGAGCTCGAGCCACCTTTCGGTGAACATGTGCGTATGAACGTCGATCACGGGCATGTCGTGCCTTTCGATGAAGGAGGAATTGTTGGCCGGGTGCTCGGTCAGTGCGAGAGCACCTGTCCCAGGAACGTCCGCAAACGCGCGCTCTGCGGCTCGTCGAAGAAGCGGTCGGGAGAAGCGGTTTCGATGATCTGCCCGTGGTCCATGAAGACGACGCGGTCCGCGACGCGCCGCGCGAAGCCCATCTCGTGGGTGACGACGATCATCGTCATGCCTTCACGCGCCAGGCTTTCCATCGTCTGCAGCACTTCGTTCACCATCTCGGGATCGAGCGAGGCCGTCGGCTCGTCGAACAGGACGAGCCGCGGATCGGTGCAGAGCGCGCGCGCGATCGCGACCCGTTGCTGCTGCCCGCCGGACAGCTGTGCCGGGCGCCGGTCGGCGTAGTCGGTGAGTCCCACGCGCCCGAGGTAGTGCAGCGCGCGTCGCCTCGCCTCGCCGCGGCTCACGCCGCTCCCGAAGATCGGCCCCACGGTGAGATTCTGCAGCACCGTCATGTGCGGGAAGAGGTTGAACTGCTGAAAGACCATGGCGACCCGCCGGTTCACCGCGAGCCTCGCGGCGCGCGTGATCGCGTTCGCTGCGACGTCGATGCCGCACACGTGCAGGTGGCCCTCCTCGAACGGCTCGAGCAGGTTGATCGTCCGTACGAGCGTCGACTTGCCGGACCCCGAGGGCCCGCACACGACGATGCGCTCGCCGACGGCCACCTGCAGGTCGATGTCGCGAAGGGCGTGGTAGTCGCCATACCACTTGTTGATCGCGTCCATCCGGACGATCGGGGCGTCCGTTTTCGAAGGCGAGGAAGCGCCGCGTGCCACGATACGGGCGTTCAGCGCGAAAGCTCGAGCCGCCGGCTGTAGCGCGACAGTCCGTAGCACACGGCGAGATACACCCATGCGAGGAAGACGTAACCGGACGTCAGGATGTTCGGCTCGCCGACCCAGTCCGGCGACTTCGCGCCGATCTCGACGGCACCCAGAAGGTCGCTGACGCCGATGACCGACAGCAGCGTCGTCTCCTTGATCACGGCGATCATGATGTTGACGAGCGCGGGAACCACGGCGGTCACCGCCTGGGGCAGGACCACGAGGCGCAAGGTTTCGAAATCGCTCAGTCCCACCGTCGTCGCCGCCTCGACCTGACCATGGCCGACCGCCTGCAGGCCGCCCCGGAACACTTCCGCGGCCATGGCCGCATTGAAGAGCGCGAACGCGATCGCCGCGCGCGCGAACAGCCCGATCGCGACATCGCGCGGCAGGAACAATGGCAGCAGCGTCGTCGCGATGAACAGCACGGCAAGGAGCGGCACCGCCCGCATCGCCTCGACGAACGTCCCGCACAGGAAACGGACGACCGGCCAGCGCGACCGGCGGCCGAGCGCGAGGCACAGTCCGAGCGGCAGCGCCGTGGCGAACGTCGCGAGAGTGACGACCAGCGTCACGAGCAAGCCGCCCCACCTCGTGGGCGCCACGACGGGCAGCGGTCCGCCGCCAATCAGCAGCACGAAGAACGCGACCGGCAGCACGATGAAGCCCGGCAGCACGCGCAGCAGGCTCGCCCTGTGCGGCCGGCGCACCACCCACGTCCAGAAGAGCGCGAAGGCCGCGAAACACGTGAACGGCCGCCACAGCTGATCGAAGGGATAGTTGCCGACGAGCCACGGTTTCCAGCGCGCGATCACGAATGTCCAGCAGGCGCCGGTGTCGTTCGGGCAGGAGGCGCTCGACGTGCCGCGCCAATGCGCCTCGACGATCGCCCAGTCGAGAAAGCGCGCGACGAATGCGGCGAGCGCGGCGACGAGAAGCAGCGACAGTGCGGCGATCGTCGGCGTCGGAAACAGCATCCGTCGCAGCCGCTCGCGCAGCGGCGCCGGCGTCGGAGGAAGCCGGGGTACAAGCGGCGAGTCGCGCACGAAAAGCGTCGTCATTTCCGGTCGTCGCGAAGGTCCTGCCGCACGGACGCCATTCTGCCGGCGTCAACGGCCCTCGGCGCGAAGCAGACGGCGATTGACGAACGCGACGCCCGCCGCGATGCCGAGATTGATCGCCGCATACAGCAGCACGACGAGCGCCATCGCTTCGAGCGCCTGGCTCGTCTGGCTTGCGATGGTGCCGCCGACGATCTGCATGATGTCCGGATAACCGATCGCTGCCGCGAGCGACGAGGACTTCGCGAGGATCTGGTACTGCCCGCCGGCAGCCGGCAGCGCAACCCGCAACGCCTGCGGCAGCGTGACGAGCAACGCGGCACGAGCGCCGGTGAGGCCGACGCTCGTCGCGGCCTCGCTCTGCCCGCGCGGCACCGACAGGATGCCCGCGCGAAAGATCTCGGCCAGGAACGCGCTGTTGTAGATGGACAACCCGAGCGTCAGCGCGAGGAGCTCGGGAAGGATCGCAACGCCGCCGCTCACGTCGAAGCCTTCGACGTGCGGCCGATTGCCGCCGAGCGGCAGGAACAGTCCGCGGTTGTTGAGCAGCACGCCGCCGAAGTGCAGGCTGTCCGAAACGCCGGGCAGCGCGGCGATCGCAAAGCTGTACCAGAACAGGATCTGCAACAGCACCGGGATGTTGCGGAACGTCTCGACGTAGGCGGCCGAGAGCGTCCGCACGACACCCGGTAAGGCGAGACGCCCGAAGGCGACGACGAGGGCAAGCAGCGTGCTTGCCAGCGCGGCAAGCACGACCACGAGCAGCGTGTTGAGCGCGGCGGCGGCGACCGCGTCGAAATACGACGACGCGGGGCTGAACGGGATCATCGACTGCGCGATCTGAAACCCGGCCTGCGTGCGCAGGAAGCCGAAGCCGACGGACAGGCCGAGCGCGCGCAGATTCGTGTCGAGATTCGTGGCGCCGCGACAGGCGAGCCATGCGACGACGGCGAGCAGCAACGCCTGCACGACCCACCCCGGCCATCGTTCGGCGAGCACCGCGCGCGAGAGCCTGCGGCGGGGCGCGACCATCACCCTGCCCGCGGCCAAGCTTTCCGGTCGCGGGCCGGCACCGCGCGACGCATCAGCGGATCGGGATCGACATCATGACGCCGCCGTTCGCGACGAGCGCGTTGCGTCCGCGCTCGAGGCGCAACGGCGTGCTTGGGCCGACGTTGCGATCCCAGATCTCGCCGTAATTGCCGACGGCCTTGATGGCGTTGTAGGCGTACTCGTTCGGCACGCCGAGCTTGGCGCCGAAGTCGCCGTTGACGCCGAGCAGGCGCTGGACGTCAGGGTTTTGCGAACTCTTCTGCGCGTCGACGTTCGCCTGCGTCACGCTGAGCTCCTCCGCCGCGACGAGCGCATTCAGCGTGAAACGCACCACGTCCTCCCACCGCGTCTGATTCTGCGCGACGATGGGGCCGATCGGCTCGTTCGACACCGTCTCGGCCAGCACCTTGTAATCGTCGCGGTTCGGCAGCTTCGCAAGACGCGCGGCAAGGCCCGAGCGATCGTTGATGACGGTGTCGCAGCGCTTGCCCACGAACGCGTCCCACGCCTGCTCGGCCGATGCGAACGTGACGATCTTGTACTTGAGCTTGTGCGAGGCGAAGTAGCTCGCGACGATCAGCTCCGACGTGCTTCCCTGCAGCGTGCAGATGGTCGCGTTGTTGAGGTCGGCGATCCTGTTCGCCTTCGATTTCTTCGCCACGACGAAGCCCTGCCCGTCGAAGAACATGATCTTCGGGAACTTGAGCCCGCCCACGTCACGGCTCTGCGTCCATGTGAAGCGATGCGTGAGCACGTCGACGACGCCCGTCGGCAGCCCGGCGAACGCCGTCTTGAGGTCCATCGGCGTGAGCTCGATCTTCGTGGCGTCGCCCAGTACCGCCGCGGCGATCGCGCGGCAGAGGTCGATGTCGAAGCCCTCGCGCTTGCCGGCATTGTTCTCCGCCGAGAAGCCGGGCGAGGCGAGCGTGACGCCGCACTTCACGACTCCGTGCGACTTCACGTCGTCCAAGACATCGGCGCGCGCGCTCGCGGTCGGCAAAAGCGCCGCGGCACCGAGCAACGCACCGCTCAGCGTGGCAAGAATGCTGCGGACCGGCATCGTGCGTCTCCTGCGAGCATTGCGCCCGCCTGGCGAGGACGGCGATTGTAAACCAAGCGATCCGCGCGTCGCGCGGCGAGCGGCCCTCGACCTAGCGCGACGGCCGCGCATCACGCGCGGTCGAGCCGATAGATCGTGGATTCGCCGTACGCCTTCGCGAGCGGCAGACGGCCGATGTACTCGAGCACGAATCCTTTCTGCCCGGTGGCGGCGAGCGTGGCGGCGAACGCCTCGCTCGCATAGACCGTGCCCGGCTGGGTGACCGGCTCGATCCGCGCGGTGCGCGTCACGCTCGCGCCGAAAAAATGCTCGCGGTGCATCACCGGGTCGAAGCCGCGAAACACCGGCCCCGCGTGCAGCGCAATGCGGATGCGGCTCGTCGATGGCAGGCCCGCCGCGGTCCAGTCGACGCGCAGCGTGCGCTCGAGGAAACCGAGCGCGAACTCCGCGGCATCGCCCTGCGCTCCGAAGACGACGTAGAGCCCGTCGCCCCACGTTTTGGCGTCGAGCGGCTTCACCGCTGCCTCGTCGATCTGTGCCGCGGCGATCTCGAGAAAGCGCTGGTGGAACTGCGGCGCGTACGTGTCGTGCACGTTACTGAAGCCCGCGAAATCGGCGAACATCAACGACTTCCACGACCGCGAGCGCTCGGCGGAAAGACCGGCGATGCCGCCGATGTCCTCCCGGTGTCGGCCGTCGTCGAGCGGCGCACCGTACCGCGTCCCCACCGGGGCCTCTTCGCGCAGCGCGCGCAGGTCGATGACGTCGGGCGGTCCCAGCATTTGCGACCAGCGTGCGTAGGCGCTGTACGTTCCGCCCACTCCGGCGTCCGACGAGCGGTCGAGCACGCAGAGCATCGACGGCACCGCCTCCAGCTGTTCGGCGCGTAGGCGCGAGAGCCCCTCGACGAGCTCCGCGGCATGCGCGAACAGCGCGTCGTCGCCGAGGTGGTTCTCCTCCGTTGCCATGACGACGCGATCGACGCGGGCAAGCGCGCTGTCGAATCGCTGCACCCACTCGGTGCCGCCCGGCGCGACGCTGGTGCGAACGAAGTCGGCGCGGTCGAAGGGCAGCACCACGTTGACCTCGGCGTTCCGCGCGAGCGCCGCCTCGACGAACAGCAGGTCGCCCCCGCACGCCGCCGACGAGAACACGATGGGCTGCTCTCGCTCGGCGAGGTGGCGCTCGATCGCGGCGCGGACGGCAGGAGCCAGCGCGGCGGGAAAGCGCGGCACCGGCCGCGCGGGCGCGTCGAGCATGTGCCCGGCGAACGCGACGACGTCACGCACGCGCAGGATCGGCAACAGCGTGACCGCATCCGGGATCGCGCGCGCGAGCAGCCGCACCTGACGTCGCATCGTCGCGACGATCCCGGCGTTGTCACCCGCGAGCCCGCGCGCGGCCGCATAGCTTCGCGCCGCAGCGTCGAGATCGCCTTGCAACAGCCGCGCTTCGGCGTCCGTCGCCATGTCCCACGCGGACGCCACGCCGCGCTTCGCGACGATCGCCTGCACGTCGCGCGCGAGCGCCGTCGCCGCTTCGCGATCGCCGAGCAGCAGCGTGAGCGCTGCCGCATTGATGCCGGGGTGCGGATCGAATGCGTCGTGATACGCATCGAGGTATTGCTCGCGTCCCGCGGCGAGGAGACGGACGGCGTCTTCGCGCTGCGGCGCGCGGTGATAGGCATCCTTGAACAACCGCCCGCGCAGGCTTCGGATGTCGGCGAGCAGCGCGCCCGACAAAGGGGTGGCCTGCGCACGATCGAGCAGCGCGTGCGCCATCCTTGTTGCGCCGGCGCGGGCATGCGCGAGCGCGCCGTAATAGAGCAACTCGCCGTCGTCGTGCCGATCGCGGATCGCCTCGCGAAATGCATCGCACGCGTCCCACGGCGCGCCGCGGTCGAGATGCAATCGGATGTCGTCGATCGGCAGGGTCAGGATGCCCGCGCCTCGGCAATCTCGGAACGCAGTCGCCGCACGCTGATGAGGTTTCGAACCGCCTGCGGCAGCGCATCGACGAGCGCAACCGCTTCCTTCAGTTCGGCGGCCGCGCGCGGCGAGCCGGCGATCGCAGACGCATAGAGCGCGTAGGCCAATTCGAGGCGCTGCGAAAGATCGTCGTTTTCCGGGCGCGCATACAATCCCCGCTGGAATTCGAGCACCGGCTCGACCAGGCGTCGCGCTTCGTCGTTGCGGCCGAGCCGTGCGGCGATCGTGGCCGCGAGCGTCGCCTGGATTCCCGCGTCGCGCTTGTCGCCCAGCGTCCGAACCGGGAGGTTCGTACGTAGCGCGAGCGCGCGCTTGATCGCGACGTCCGCACCTTCGTAGTCACGCAATCGGTACGACGCATCCGCGATCGTCCGGTACGCCATCTCGAGCACCGTGTTGCGGGATTCCTCCTCGGGGGGCGACAAGCCGCTCATGCTTTCGAGACGCGTGGCTGCCGAGCGCGCGAGCGCGCGCACCTCCTGGAAATTACCGTCGGCGTATGGGATGGCGAAGGCACCATAACCGAAACCCGAGGTCGGGAAGCCGAAGTGGGCCAGCAATTCCCGGGTGTAGCTTTGCTGAAAGGAGTGCTCGCGGGCATCCGGAAGCGCGAGCGCGACCAGGCGCCGGTTCGCCGCGAGGCTCGCTTCGGCTGCCTTCCGATCACCGGAATCGGCATCGAGCCTCGCCTTGTATCCGGCGGAGAGCGCAAGCACGCTTCCTATGAATGCCGCTTGCTTCACTCGCCGCTCGATGTCGAGCGCCGTCTGCAATTGCCGCCGCGCGTCGTCGATCTCGCCGAGCGTAGCGAGCGTCCCGGCCGTTTGCAGGCGCGCGTCCGCCAGGTTGTTCCATGCGATCTGGTTCGTCGGGTCGAGGCGCACCATGGCGTCCCAGTCGCTCGCGGATTGGCGCCCCAGTTCGAGCGCCTTTCGCACCCGGAGCTCGGTCCACTCGACTCCGCCAAGAGTCTCGAGGATCAGTCCTTCTGCGCGCAAGGCCGACATGTTGCCAGGATGCTGCTCCAGCACGCGGCGCGTAACCTTGACCGCGTCGGCGCCAATTGCGCGCAGATCGTCGAAGCGTCCAAGACTCTGCAAGGCGTTCATTTGCCATGCCGATGCTTCGGCGTAACCGGCCTCGGCAGCGACGTCGAGGGTCAGTCCGTCGATCCTGCGATAAGCATCGCGCGCCTTTGTCAGCGTGGCGAGCGCAGGCTCGTTCTGGTTCGTGCTGCTTTGTGAAAAGCCGAGGAAGGTCGTCGCGAGGCCATAAGTGCGCAGGACGGCGATCGAGGGTGTGGCATCCTGCATCAGGGGTTCCAGCACGGTGACAGCCTGGTCGGCTACATCGACTGACTCACGGCGCTGGTTGAGGCTCGACAGCACGCGGGCCTGCGTCGTCAGGCCGAGCCCCAATCCGATGGCGGTCGCCTCCGAACGGTCGCCACCTGCGCGCAACTTGGTAAGCGTGCCGACCGCGTCCGCGAGCACCTTCTGGCTCTCGTCGAGCTTCGATTGGTTGCGCAATGCGGCACCGTACCGCACGAGCGCAAGCGCGCGATTGCGCTCCGTGTCCTGCGTGCGCAACTCGGCCGGCAGTGCCGCGTAGTAATCGACTGCGCGCTTCGCGAGCGACGCGACGATGTCGAGCCGCCCGATCGGCTCGAGCTCGAGGTAGAAGTCGTCGAGCAGGTAGACGACGAGTTTCTCGGCTTCGCCGCGCGCCTGCTCGGCGAGCAACCGCGTCTGCTGCGCCTGCGCCTCGGCTCTCTGTGCGCGCCGCATGCTCTCGTAGCCGAAGAACGCGCTCGCGATCGCGGCCAGCGCGAGCAGGCCGCACACCGTCGCCACCTGCCGCGCGCGTACGAGCGCCTTGTGCGTCGCGCGCTCGCGCGCCTGCTGCTCGGCGAGCTGGCGTTCCGCCGCGTCGCGGGCTTCGCGCTCACGGCGCAGGTCGCGGCTTGCGCGTACGACGCTGCACAGCACGTCGTGCGTCAACTCCACGCGGCGAACGTCGAGGCGCTCCTCCACGCGAAGCAGGCGCCGATCGACGAGGCGCGCCAGTGCATCCGGCGCCGCGGCAGCGGCGGCAAAAGCCTTTTTCACGCGCTCCTCGGCGAGGCTTTCCCGGAACCCCGACTCGGTGAGCAGCTGGTCCTCGATGAAATGACGAACGCCGGCGGGCTGATCCGCGAGCGCGCGCTCGTAGAATTCGGCGAGGATCGTGTCGTGCGAGCCTGCGAGGAGATCGGCGGAGATCTCGCTTCTGCGCTGCGCGATCCGCGCGTTGTTGAGCTCGCGGCAGATCAGCGACAAAAGCGACGGCTCGACCTCGGCGTTGCGCAACTCGGCGCCACCGGCGATGAAGCGCACGATCGCCTCCGCGACCTCCTGCGACACCAGGCGGCCCCCGGGCTTCATCACCGCCTCGAGCGCCTGCTCGCCGGTCATCGGCGCGAGCCGCATCCGGTTCTGCGTGATCGACGGCATCGCCGCCTTGAACCCCTCGAGGTGCGCAAGGTAGTCCTCGCGCAGCGCGATCAGCACGCGGTAGTCGCCGCGCGTGAAGTCGAACTGCCCGGCAACGTCGTCGTCGGCATCGATCCGGGCCTCGAGCGCCTTCGGCGGCCGGTTCTCGACGAGGTCCGCGAGCTCCTCGACGAACTCGGCCGCACGCCGGCGGCCGAAATCGTCGCCTTGCGCGAGCGTGAAGATCTCCTCGAACTGGTCGAAGATCAGCAGCGGCGTGAGCGTGCGCCCCGACGCGTCGCGCAAGAAATCGCCTCGATGGTGCAGGAACTCCCACAACGATTCGCCGGGAACTGCGACGCCGACGTGCGTCCACTGGCCCGACGCTTCGCTTGCGCGGAAGATCGCCTGCTTGATCTGCTCGCCCGGCGGCGGCGCCTCGCGCGAATAGTCGATGCGCACGTACACCGGGCAGAATGCCAGCGGGCGCAGGCGCGGAACGATGCCGGCCCGCAGGATCGACGTCTTGCCGAGCCCCGATTTGCCGAAGAGGATCGTCAGGAGCTTGCGCTGGACGCGTCGCGCGAGCTCGGCGACCTCCTCTTCCCGGCCGTAGAAGAACGAGCGCGTCTCCTCGGTGAAAGACGCAAGGCCGAGCCACGGATGCTCGACGTCGACCGCGGCCTGGTCCGTGGAACTGTCGAGAGGCGCCATGCGTTTCGCGCGCTAACGACGCGCCGCGAGGAAGTCCTGCAGGTGCCGCGTGAACTCCGCCGTCACCTCGCCGCCCGCGATCCGCGTGATGTGCAGCGCCTTGAACTTTTCCGGCACGTGCGCGCGGATCGCATCGGTGTCGTCGATGCAGACCGGTACGATGAAGAGAGCCCCTTCCGCGATGTTGCGCGAGCGGTCGATCGCGTAACTCCATTCCCTGCGGAAATAGCCCTCGAGGCGGCGCTCGGTCGTCGCCGAGACGACGGGAATGAAATACGAGCAGCGCGCGATGTTGCGCTGGATCTTGCGGTCGTAGTCGTCGCCGCCTTCGAGCCGATCGAGGTCGAACCAGGTGCGAATGCCGGCCGCCTCGAGCCCTGCCCGAAGCCGCTGCACGGCGGCCAGGTCCTCGCGCGCGTAGCTGATGAAGACGGCGTTGTCCGGCATCTCGCGCTCGGGCGGCAGGAACCGCTGCGTGAGCGGAATGACCTCGGCCGGCTTGTGCCGCGCCGTCCAGCGGCGATGCAGGTCGTCGACGAACTTCTCGGCTCCGCTGTAGACACGCGTGCGCACGCTCACCTGCTGCAGGAAATGCATGAGCCGCACGTCGGCAGAAGTGTGGTTGTCGGCGAGCACCTCGCCGACGTCGCGCGGGTCGGACAGCCGGTGCCGCTTCGCCATGCGCAGGAACAGCCGCGCAAGCCAGTTCGTGAAGGCGCTGCCGATGAACAGCAGATGGTTGTGCTCGAGCTCGTGGAAAAGCTTCTCGGGCGTCAGGTGCTCGCTTTGCAGCGCGCAGATGAACTCGAGCGTGTCCTCGTCCGAGATCACGTACGTCGGCGACGCCGACAGCCGGCCGAGCAGATGGTAGATCACGGGGCGCGTCAGCTTCTCGCGCTCGCTCGGCAGATCGGCGACGCGGTTCGGTGCGTAGGCGATGACGTCGGTCGACTGCGCGCCGCCGAAGCGCTCGAGATTGACGGCCTGCTCGAGCAGCGGATCGAATGTCGTCGTGACGTACACGTCGAAGTCCGTGATCTGCGCGAGCTGCCGAAGTGCCGGCGGCGGGACGAAGTTCGCATCGCGAAAGAGGCTCCGCACCCGCGTGTAGGCTTCCTCGCGCCGCCCGCGCGAGGCCAGGAACCAGCAGACGACGTCGTTCAGGTTGTACGGACGCGGCAGTTGCGACGTGTCGACGCCGAGCTTGGCGGCGAGCTTCTCCGCGACCCAATCGTAGAGCGATCGCGGCCCGGCATCGGTGTCGACCTGCAGAAGCTCGGGACCGATGATCGGAATGACCCGCCGCTCCTCGATGAAGTTGAGGAGGTCGTCCCACGCGTCCTCGTCGAGGGTAGCGGCCGGCTGATGCGGGAAGGGCGTGCTCACGGCGCGAGAGTGTCCCCGATTCGCGAAACCGGGTCAAACCGGTCCAGAAACGACGAGGGCGCCACCGGGCGCCCTCGTGCTCATGCCAAGACCGCGATCACTTGGGATGCGCGACCGTGCGCAAATACGGCTTGTGGGTCTTGAACCCCGCCGGAAACTTCTTGCGCGCGTCTTCGTCGGACACCGACGTCGGGATGATCACGTCCTGGCCGGGCTTCCAGTTGGCCGGCGTCGCGAGGCCGTGCTTCGCATTGACCTGCAGCGCGTCGAGCAGCCGTAGCACCTCGTCGAAGTTGCGGCCGGCGCTCATCGGGTAGACGAGGATCGCCTTGATCTTCTTGTCCGGCCCGATGATGAAGACGTTACGCACCGTGGCGTTGTCGTTCGCGGTGCGCGGACCGCCGCCGCTCGCGTTCGGATGCAGCATGTCGTAGGCCTTCGCGATCTCGAGGTCCTCGCCGCCGATGATCGGATAGTTGACCGCGGCCCCCTGCGTCTCCTCGATGTCCTTCTGCCAACGCGTGTGGTCGCTGACCGGATCGACGCTCATGCCGATGATCTTCGCATTGCGCTTGTCGAACTCGGGCTTCAGCCGTGCCATCGTGCCGAGCTCGGTCGTGCAGACCGGCGTGAAGTCCTTGGGGTGCGAAAACAGGATCGCCCAGGAATCGCCGATCCAGTCGTGGAAGCGGATTTTTCCTTGCGTGGTGTCCGCGGTGAAGTCCGGAGCCACGTCACCAATGTGTACCGCCATGTGTTGTCCTCCGTTGGGGGTTGGGGAGCCCGTCGAACGTCGCGGATCGTGCGGGTGCGCACGCCGGTGCCAGGTTCCCGATGGCAAAAATGCGAAGCGTCGCAGCGACCGAGTATAACGCCACCGGCGGCCGTCGGCACGGCTGCCGTGGAAGTCCGCAGGATCGATTGGCTATGACGATATTCCGCCAAGCCTTGCATACTGCTCGCGCAGCTTGTCGAGCGTCGCCGTGAAGCCGGCGAGCCGGTTGCGCTCCTGCTCCACGACCCCGCCTGGCGCCCGCGCGACGAAGCTCGGGTTCGCGAGCTTCGCCTTCGCCTTTGCGATTTCTCCCTCATGGCGCACGATGTCCTTCGCGATCCGCTCGCGCTCGGCCGCGACGTCGATCGGAACGTCGAGCATGATGCGCAGACGGTCGACCACCTGCACCGGCGCTTCGCGCTGTGGAAGGTCGTCGACGAGTCGAACCTCCGAAAGCCGTCCCAGCGTCGCCAGATAGTCGACCAGCGCGCCCGCGCCGACACCCGATTTCGCGCTGCCCATGAGGAACGCGCCGACCTTCTGCCCTGGCGCCAATCCCATTTCACTGCGCAGCGACCGGACCGAATCGACGAGCGCCTTGAGCGTCGCAATCTGCGCCGATTCGGTCGGAGCTCGGCGCTGCATGTCCGCTTCGGGATACGCCTGCAACTGAATCGTCTCGCCCGATACCCCCGCGAGCGGCGCCACCGTGTGCCAGAGCTCCTCGGTGATGAACGGGATGAACGGATGCGCGAGGCGCAGGACGGACTCGAGCACGCGCACGAGCGCGCGCCGCGTCGCGCGCCGCTGCGGCTCGCTGCCGCGCGCGAGATCGACCTTCGCAAGCTCGACGTACCAGTCGCAGTATTCGTTCCAGACGAATTCGTAGAGCGCCTTCGCCGCGAGGTCGAAGCGGTACTGATCGAGCTGGATGCGAATTTCGTCGATGGCGTCCTGCAGCTCTGCTTCGATCCAGCGGTCGGCGATCGACGGCTCGCGTGGCGCCGCGTCGTCGAGCCCTACGTCCTGGCCGTCGACGTTCATCAGCACGAAGCGCGTCGCGTTCCAGAGCTTGTTGCAGAAGTTGCGATAGCCCTCGCAGCGGTCGAGGTCGAAATTCAGAGTGCGGTTGAACGTCGCGAGCGACGCGAAAGTGAAGCGCAGCGCGTCGGCGCCGAACGACGGGATGCCGTTCGGGTAGTGGCGACGGGTGCGCTTCGCGACCTTCTCGGCCTGCCGCGGATCCATCATGTTGGCCACACTCTTCGACACGAGCGTGTCCGCGTCGACGCCGTCGATCAGGTCGAGCGGGTCGAGCACGTTGCCCTTCGACTTCGACATCTTCTGCCCTTCGGCATCGCGGACGATCGCGTTGATGTAGACGTCGCGAAACGGCACCTTGCCGGTGAACAAGGTCGTCGTCATGACCATCCGCGCGACCCAGAAGAAGATGATGTCGAAGCCGGTGACGAGCACCGACGACGGGAGGAACGTGCGAAGCTCGCGCGTGTCGGCCGGCCAGCCGAGCGTCGAGTGGCACCACAAGGCGGAGGAGAACCAGGTGTCGAGCACGTCGTCGTCGCGGCGGAACGATCGCGGCGCGCGGCCGAGCTTCGCCGTCGCCTTCTCGCGCGCATCCTCCTCGGTCATCGCGACGTAGACGTTCCCGTCCTCGTCGTACCACGCCGGGATCTGGTGACCCCACCACAGTTGCCGCGAGATGCACCAGTCCTCGATGTTGTCGATCCAGTGCAGGTACGTCGAGATCCATTCCGACGGCACGAAGCGCACGCGTCCGCGGTCGCCGGAGCGGGGATCGACGATGCCCTGTTCGCTCACCGCATCGAGGCAGAGCTGCTGGATCGTCTTGCCGGGCCACAGCGGATGCGACGCCGGCGCCGGCTCGCGCATCGCGACGTACCACTGGTCGGTGAGCATCGGCTCGACCACCTCGCCGGTGCGACCGCAGCGCGGCACGATCATCTTGTGCGGCTTCTCGGAGACGACGAGGCCCGCCGCGTCCAGGTCGGCGAGCACGGCCTTCCGCGCCGCGTAGCGGTCGAGGCCGCGGTACCTGGACGGCGCGTTGTCGTTGATCGTCGCGTCCAGATGAAAGATCGAAAGCGCCGGCAAGTCGTGCCGCTGGCCCACCGCCCAGTCGTTGAAGTCGTGCGCCGGCGTGATCTTCACGACGCCGGTGCCGAACTCCCGGTCGACGTAATCGTCCGCGACGACGGGAATGTCGCGCTCGGCGAGCGGCAGGCGAACGGTCTTGCCGATGGACGACCGATAGCGTTCGTCGTCCGGATGCACGGCGACGGCGGTATCGCCGAGCATCGTCTCCGGACGCGTCGTCGCGACGACGAGCGAGCCCGAGCCGTCGGTGAGCGGGTAGCGCAACTCCCAGATCGTGCCCTGCTCCTCGTCGTTGTCGACCTCGAGGTCCGACACCGCCGTCATCAGCCTCGGATCCCAGTTGACCAGGCGTTTTCCCCGGTAGATGAGGCCGCCGTCGTAGAGGCGCACGAAGGTTTCGCGCACGGCGGCGGACAGGCCCTCGTCCATCGTGAAGCGCTCGCGCGACCAGTCGGCGGCGGCGCCGAGCCGCCGCATCTGCCGCGTGATCGTCGAGCCCGATTCCTCCTTCCAGTTCCACACGCGCTCGACGAACGCGTCGCGCCCGAGATCGTGGCGCGTGAGTCCGGTGGCCTTGAGCTGCTGCTCGACGACGATCTGCGTCGCGATGCCGGCGTGATCGGTGCCTACCTGCCAGAGCGTGTTGTCGCCGAGCATCCGGTGGTAGCGGATCAGCACGTCCATCAGCGTCTGCTGGAACGCGTGGCCCATGTGCAGCGTGCCCGTCACGTTCGGCGGCGGCAGCTGGATGCAGTACGCCTTCGCACCCGGAACGTAGCGCGGCTCGAAATAGCCGCGCGCTTCCCAGATCGGGTACCACTTCGCCTCGATCGCGTGCGGCTCGAACGTCTTCGCAAGTTCCATCAACGGCGAATCGCAGAAGCAAAACCGGGCATTATAGGATCAGGCGGTCGCCTGTTCAGGGAACCGTCGCGGTGCGCGGGCGATCGAGCGTCCCATCGCCTGCGCGAGCAGTCGCAGCCGCGCCATCAGCGTGCCGAACTCCTCGATCGACAGCGCCTGGTCGGCGTCGCACCACGCTTCCGCCGGGCACGGATGCACCTCGATCAGCAGGCCGTCCGCACCGGCGGCGACCGCCGCGCACGAAAGCGCCGGCACCATCCACGCCTTCCCGCCCGCATGCGACGGGTCGATGATCACCGGCAAGTGCGTTTCCTTCTTGAGCACCGCGACGGCCGTCACGTCGAGCACGTTGCGGTATGCGGTCTCGAAGGTCCGGATTCCGCGCTCGCAAAGGATGATCCGGTGATTGCCGCCGGCGGCGATGTACTCGGCAGCCATCAGCCATTCGCTGATCGTCGCACTCATGCCGCGCTTCAGGATGACCGGCACGTTCACCCTGCCGACTTCCTTCAGCAGATCGAAGTTCTGCATGTTGCGCGTGCCGATCTGGATCACGTCGACGTCGCGCTCGAGAAACGTCTCGAGCATCCGCACGTCCATCAGCTCGGTGACGATCGGCAGGCCGTGGCGCGCCGCCGCGTCCTTGAGCATCGTCAGGCCCTCGACGCCCTTGCCCTGGAACGTGTACGGGCTCGTTCGCGGCTTGAACGCGCCGCCGCGCATCAGGCGCGCGCCGGCCGACGCCACGCCGGCTGCAGCCGCCTGCATCTGCGGCGCCGTCTCGACCGAGCACGGCCCGGCGATCACCTGCACCTCGTTGCCGCCGATCCGCACGCCGCGCACGTCGACGATCGTGCTCGCCTTGTGCCATTCGCGCGCGACGAGCTTGTACGGCTTCAGGATGTGGAGCGACCGCTCGACGCCCGGCAGCGGATCGAACATCTCGGGATCGAGCCGGCGCTCGTCGCCGATCGCGCCGATCAGCGTGCGCTCGGTGCCGCGCGAGACGTGCACGTCGAGCCCGTGCGCGCGGATCTTCGCTTCGACGGCCGCGATCTCCGCGTCGCCGGCGTCGGGTTGCATGACGATGATCATGATGCTCTCCTTGCGTTTTGCTGCGTCGAAAACGAATCGGGCGGCCCTTTTGGAGCCGCCCGATCGATGTGTTGCTGGTATTGCGTGCTTTACGGTCGCGTGCGGCCCTCGGCGTGCCCGAAGTAGAAATAGACGAAGCCCGACCAGGCACCG
>DATIEN010000170.1:0-19126 GCA_035455705.1 Casimicrobiaceae bacterium
GCGCTCGGCTACGAGCCCGACCAGCAGCAGCAACTGCTGTTCGCGGTGGGCCGCCCCTACGGCATGATCCTCGTCACGGGGCCCACCGGCAGCGGCAAGACGGTGTCGCTCTACTCGTGCCTGTCGATCCTGAACCAGCCCGGCGTCAACATCGCGACCGCCGAGGATCCCGCCGAAATCATGCTGCCCGGCGTGAACCAGGTGAACGTCAACGAGAAGGCGGGCCTCACGTTCGCGTTGGCGCTGCGGGCGTTTTTGCGCCAGGACCCGGACGTGATCATGGTCGGCGAAATCCGCGACCTCGAAACGGCCGAAATCGCCATCAAGGCGGCGCAAACGGGCCACCTCGTGCTGTCGACGCTGCACACGAACGACGCGCCGTCGACGCTCGTGCGCATGATGAACATGGGCGTCGCGCCGTTCAACATCGCGTCGTCGGTCAACATCATCACCGCCCAGCGACTGGCGCGAAAGCTCTGCACGCAGTGCCGCCGTCCCGAGGACATTCCGCCCGAGGCGCTGCTTCGCGCCGGCTTTCCCGAGGAGGATCTCGACGGAAGCTGGGAGCCGCTTGGACCCATCGGCTGCGATCATTGCAAGGGCACCGGCTACAAGGGCCGTATCGGCATCTACGAAGTCATGCCGATCAGCGACGAGATGCGCCAGCTCATCATGCGCAACGGCAACTCGATCGACATCGGGCAGCTCGCGCAGCGCGAGGGCGTCAAGAACCTGCGCCAGTCGGGGCTTCTGAAGGTGAAGAGCGGCATCACCTCGCTCGAGGAAATCGAGGCCGTCACCAACGAGTAACGCACGCTCGCGTACGAAGGAAACGCCATGGCCACCGCAGCAGCAGCCGCCCGCAGGGATGTGAAGGTCAAGGAACAGACGTTCCTCTGGGAAGGGGTCGACCGCAACAACAAGCCGATGCGCGGGGAGCTGCGCGCCGTGTCGGAAACCGTCGCGACGACGAACCTGCGCCGGCAGGGGATCCGCGTCCTCAAGATCAAGCGCCAGAGCTATCGAGGCGGCCGCTCGATCAACGACAAGGACATGACGTTCTTCACACGCCAGCTCGCGACGATGCTGCGCGCCGGCGTGCCGCTGTTGCAGTCGTTCGACATCATCGCCCGCGGCCACAACAATGCGCGCTTCTCGCGGCTGATGCTCGACCTGAAAAACATGGTCGAGACCGGCTCGTCGCTGTCGCAGGCGTTCCGCGCGCACCCGAAGTACTTCAACCCGCTCTACTGCAACCTCGTGCAGGCGGGCGAAACGGCCGGCATGCTCGACGCGATCCTTGACCGGCTTGCGACCTACCAGGAAAAGATCCTGGCGATCAAGGGCAAGATCAAGTCGGCGCTCTTCTATCCGATCTCGGTGCTCGTCGTCGCGATCATCGTCGTCTGGGTGATCATGATCTTCGTGATTCCCGCCTTCAAGCAGGTGTTCGCGAGCTTCGGTGCGAACCTGCCGTGGCTCACGCTGCAGGTGATCGCGGTCTCGGACTTCTTCGTCAAGTACTGGTGGGCGATGCTGATCATGATCGTCGGCGCGTTCGTCGCGATCCGAATGTCGATCAGGCGTTCCGAGAGCGTCCGGCTGCTCGTGCACCGGCTGCAGCTCAAGCTGCCGGTCATCGGCGGCATCCTCGAGAAGGCGACGATCGCGCGCTGGACGCGAACGCTCCAGACGATGTTTGCGGCCGGCGTCCCGCTGGTCGAATCGCTCGATGCCGTCGGCGGCGCATCCGGCAATCTCGTCTACGTCAACGCGACCAAACGCATCCAGACCGACGTCAGCACCGGTACGAGCCTCACCAACGCGATGGCGGCGACCAACCTGTTCCCGGTCATGGTGCTGCAGATGACCCAGATCGGCGAGGAATCGGGCTCGCTCGACAACATGCTCGGCAAGGTCGCCGACTTCTACGAACGCGAAGTCGATGATGCGGTCGCGGCGCGTTCGAGTCTGCTCGAGCCGGTCATCATCGTGTTCCTCGGCGTGATCATCGGCGGTCTGGTCGTCGCGATGTACCTGCCGATCTTCAAGCTGGGCGCGGTGATTTGACGCCGGATCCGATCGTCTACACGGCGGTCGCCCTCGTCGTCGGGCTCTGCGTCGGCAGCTTCCTCAACGTCGTCGTCCATCGTCTGCCGAAGATGATGGAGCGCGAGTGGCGGGCGCAATGCGCCGAGCTGCGCGGGGACAGCGTGCCGGACGAAAACCCGCCGCGCTACAACCTCGCGGTGCCGCGCTCCGCGTGCCCCGAGTGCGGGCATCCGATCGGCGCGCTCGAGAACATCCCGATCGTCTCGTGGCTCGCCCTGCGCGGGGCGTGCAAGGCGTGCCGCAAGCCGATATCGATCCGCTACCCGCTCGTCGAAGCGCTCGGCGGCCTGCTTGCCGCGTATGCCATCTGGCGCTTCGGCCTCACGTGGAAGGGCGTTACCGCATGCGTTCTTCTGTGGACGCTCGTCGCGCTGACGTTCATCGACTTCGACACGCAGCTTCTGCCGGACAGCCTCACGCTGCCGCTCCTCTGGGCCGGTGTAGTCGTGAACCTCTTCAGCGTCTTCGTGTCGCTGCAGGATGCGGTGATCGGCGCGATCGCAGGCTATCTCGCCCTCTGGGTCGTTTACTGGTTGTTTCGCCTGATCCGCGGCAAGGAAGGCATGGGCTACGGCGATTTCAAGCTCCTCGGCGCGCTCGGCGCGTGGCTCGGCTGGCAGATGCTGCCGCTGATCGTGCTGCTGTCGTCGGTCGTCGGCGCCGTCATCGGCATCTCGCTCATGGTGTTCCGCCGCCGCGATCACAACGTGCCGCTCGCGTTCGGTCCGTATCTGGCGATCGCCGGCGGGATCGCGCTGTTCTTCGGACCCGCGATCATCAAGGGGTGGTACGTCTAGCATGAAACCACGCCCACGCTCGCTGCTTCCAGGCGGGTGCAGTCCTCCGCCGGAGACGGGCCTGCGCGACTGACTGTGGCGCGGGCGCCCTATCTCGTCGGGCTTACCGGCGGCATCGGCAGCGGCAAGTCCGAAGTGGCGAGCGCGTTCGCGGCGAAGGGCGCCGACGTGCTCGACGCCGACGAAATCGCGCACGCGATCAGCCGGCGCGGGGAAGCGGGCCATCGCGCGGTCGTCGAATCGCTCGGCGCACAGTTCCTGCGCGCCGACGGCGAGCTCGATCGCGCGGCGCTTCGGCGGCGCGCGTTCGACGATCCGACGTTCCGCCGCGATCTGGAGCACCTGCTGCATCCGCTGATCGCCGCGCGTCTCGAGGATGCGATCGCCGACTTTCGTGGCCCTTACGGCATCCTCGTCGTGCCGCTCCTTCTGGAGCGCGGCGGCCTGCGCAAGCGCGTTGCGCGCGTGCTGGTCGTCGACAGTCCCGAGCAGGAGCAGGTGCGCCGCGTGCAGCTGCGAAGCGGCCTCGCCGCCGACGAGGTGCGGCGGATCATGGCGACACAGCTGCCCCGCGCGGAGCGGCTCGCTCAGGCCGACGACGTGATCGACAATTCCGGGACGCGCAGCGCGCTCGAGCCGCAGGTCGCGCGCCTCGACCGGCATTATCGCGACCTGGCGGCGAGGACCGTCGAGGCGCGCTGATCCAGCCGGTCGCGCGCGCACGTCCGCGCGTTACGGCAGAATGACGACTTACGGTCCTCGACACGCTTCGTGATTCGCTACGAGCATCCGCTGAACGAACGGATCCGCACGCTGATGCGGCTCGAGGACCTGTTCACGCGCGCGGAGTTCCTCGCGAGCCGCGAGTACGCGCCCGACCATCATGCGGCGCTGCTGTCGCTGTTCGAGATCACCGACGTCGCCGCGCGCGCGGACCTGAAGGCCGACCTCGTCCAGGAGCTCGAGCGCCAGCGGCAGGTGCTCGGTCCTCTGCGCAGCAACCCGCAGATCGACCAGGCGACGTTGCTGGCGCTTCTTGCCGAGATCGAGCAGGTCAACGCGAATCTGCTCGCACAGGCCGGCAAGGTCGGCATGCACCTGCGCGAGAACGAGTGGCTGATGGCCATCAAGCAGCGCGCGGCGATTCCCGGCGGCGTCTGCGAATTCGACCTGCCCGCGTACCATTACTGGCTCAACAAGTCGCCCGGGGCGCGGCGGCAGGACCTGGCCGCATGGATCGAGCCGTTCGCGCCGATACGCATCGGCTCGGCGATCGTGCTGCGGCTTTTGCGCGAGAACAGCCGCACGACCCGCCACACCGCGTCGCACGGCGTTTTCCAGCTGATGATGACGACGTCGAAGGTTGCGCAGCTCCTGCGTCTCACCCTCGAGCAGGATCTGCCCGCCGTGCCGGAGATCAGCGCCAACAAGTACGCGCTCAACATCCGCTTCATCGGCGTCTCCGGCATGGATCGCGGCAACGTCGTCGACCAGGAAATCGCGTTCGAGCTCGCGTTCTGCAACCTGTAGCTCCGAACGCCTGTCCTCGGGACTGCCTCGATCAGGCGATCTCGCGTTACGGCCACGCCTGACGCGCTTCGCGCCGCCCGCCCCAGGGCGGCAACGTGGAATGGGCCTTCCAGACAGCGCCGGCTGGTTGATGCCGGCGATACGGCGCTACGTGCGCCAGAACTGGGCGGATGCGATCCGCGCGCCCTCGGCCATCGCCGCCATCTTCGCCCACACCACGTCGGGATCGACGGCCGCCTGTCCGACCCAGGTGCCGTAGCCGCAGTCGCTGCCGGCCATGACGTTCTCGCGACCCACGAGGTTCGCGTAACGCGCGATCCGTTGCGCGATCAGCTCCGGATGCTCGACGAAATTCGACTTCGACTCGATCACGCCGGGAATCAGGATCTTTCCTTCCGGCAGCCGCACCGTCTCGAACAGCTTCCATTCATGCGCGTGGCGCGGATTCGCGGCCTCGAGCGCGACGGCCGACGGCTTCGCGCGGAACACGATGTCGATCACGTCGGCGAGCGGGACGTCGCAGTGATGCGGCCCTTCGTAGTTGCCCCAGCAGAGGTGCATCCGTAGCTGCTCGGCGGGAACGTTGCGCAGCGCGTCATTGAGCGCCTCGACGTGCATCTCGGCCTTCCTGCGGAATTCTCCGAGCGACAGGTTCGCGTACTGGATGTGCCGGCCCATGCCCAGGTCGGGACAATCGATCTGCAGCACGAGCCCGGCGGCGGCGATCGTCTCGTACTCGTGGCGCATGGCGTCGGCAATCGCCGCGAGATACGCCTCTTCGCTGCCGTAGTGATCGTCGCGGAAGAACAGCGACACGACGCCCGGCGAAGCGGCGGTCAGGAACACGTCCTCGACGCGCACGCTTCCGAGCGCCGCCTCGAGGTGCTCGACGTCGCGGCGGGCGGCGGCGGCATCGCGGACGCCGATCGGCGCGTTGCACGCGGGCGTCTTCCGGCGCGAGCGGCCAGGATCGCCGAACACGCGCTTCGCCAGATTCGGAAACTCCGCGAGATCCTGGTAGACGAAAGTATTACCCGTGCCGCCGAATCCCTCGAGGCGGTCCTTCACGTACGTCGCATAGCTCGGCTTGCTCATCTCGCCGTCGTTGACGACGTCGATGCCGGCCTTCGCCTGCTTGCGCACGACCTCGTCGACGGCGGCCGCCACGCGGCGCTCGAGCGCCTGCGCATCGACCGGCACGCCTTCCTCGCGCGCATACATCGCGCGCACGAGATCCTCAGGTCGCGGCAGGCTGCCGGTATGCGTGGTCAGGAAACGCTCGATGCTTCTGCGCATGTCGTCGGGACCGCCTCGCGATCGAAAGCGCTTACTATAAGCCGATGCCGGCGGCGCACAACGTGATCGCGCACCTCGACATGGACGCCTTCTACGCGTCGGTCGAGCTCCTGCGCTACCCGGAGCTTCGCGGCAAGCCGGTCGTCATCGGCGGCGGGCGCCGCCACCAGCCGAGCGAGACCATCGATCCGCAGACGAACGCGGTCGTCCGCACGTTCGCGACGCTGGAGGGTTACGCCGGGCGCGGCGTCATCACGACCGCGACGTACGAGGCGCGCGCGCTCGGACTTCATTCGGCGATGCCGATGATGAGGGCCGCCGCGATCGCGCCGCAGGCGATCCTGCTTCCCGTCGACTTCGACGCGTATCGGCATTACTCGCGCCGCTTCAAGGATGCCGTCAGCGCTATCGCGCCCCGGGTCGAGGATCGCGGCATCGACGAGATCTACATCGATCTCACCGCCCTCGTGCCCGACGACGGCGACGCGGAGCGTGTTCGCAGACTCGCGCAGTCGATCAAGGATGCGGTGCGCGCCGCGACGGCGCTCTCGTGCTCGATCGGCATCGCGCGCAACAAGCTCCTCGCGAAAATCGCCTCGGACCTCGACAAGCCGAACGGCCTCACGCTGATCGACGAAGGCGACCTCGAGCGGCGCATCTGGCCGCTGCCCGCGGCGCGCATCCACGGCGTCGGACCGAAGACGGCCGCACGGCTCGCGGCGCTTGGCATCCGCACCATCGGCGAGCTCGCGCGCGCGGAACCGGCCTTTCTCGTGCAGAGGTTCGGCCGCGCGCATGGCGAATGGATGCACGAGGCCGCGCATGGACGCGACGAGCGGCCGGTCGTCACGTACAGCGAGCCGCAATCGATCAGCCGCGAGACGACGTTCGACCGCGACCTCTCCGCACGGCACGATCGCGACCTGCTGTCGACGATCTTCACCGAGCTCTGCAACGGCGTCGCGGCGGACCTGGCGCGGAAGGGCTACGCCGGCAGGACGATCGGCATCAAGCTGCGCTACGACGACTTCAGGTCGGTCACGCGCGATCGAACGATCGAGCAGGCGACGCAGGATCCCGAGCTCATCCGGCGGGTTGCCGGCGAATGCGTGAAGCGCGTGCCGCTTGCACGTCGTATCCGGCTCCTCGGCGTGCGCGTGGGCAATCTCGTGCGCACGGAAGCGCTCGCCACGATCGCGCGCGAACCGCAGCCGGCCACGGTCCCGCTCTTCGACGCCTGACGGGCCACCGGCCCGGGCGCGCAGTAGGGCGGTAGACTTCGACGATGCCCCCGCGCGTCGTCAAATGCCCGCAATGCAACGCCGACGTGCCATGGACGCCCGAGTCGAAGTGGCGCCCGTTCTGCTCGGAGCGCTGCAAGACGATCGATCTCGGCGCCTGGGCGAGCGAGCGCTATCGGATCGAGACTCCCGAAGCGCCCGACAACGCCGACGGGCCGAGCGACGCTCGTCGCGACGAACGTTAGCGTCGGCGCCCGCTCGCGCGACGCGAAAGGCGCTCCGCTACGGCTCGGGCCACGCGTGACGACGCATCGCGACGCCGTGCGCACCGTGCGCGATCGCCGTCTCGAGATCGTTTCCGGTAAGACCACCGAGCGCGTAGACGGGTACCCGCGTTCCCTCCGCGACGGTCGAGAACCCATTCCACCCGAGCGGCGCGGCATCCGGATGAGTCGGCGTTGCGCGCACGGGCCCGAGCACGACGCAATCGAGGTCGAGCGCCGATGCACGCAGCACGTCGTCGCGCGTGTGGCACGACGCGCTGACGAAGAGGTCGTTCGGCCGCAACGTCGCCTGCGCGAGCATCGCCGACGTCCAGTGCACTCCGGCGCAATGCAGCCTGCGAGCATCGTCGGCGTGGCCGTTCCACAGCACGCGCGCACCGAAGGACGCGGCAATGGCGACGATTCGCGCGGCAAAGGCCTCGCGGCGCCGCGGCTCCCACGTCTTCTCGCGCACTTGCAAAAGCTCGACGCCCGCGGCAAGCGCGCGTTCGGCGCGCGCGAGAAAGGCCTCTTCGCCCATGTCTTCGGCGCAGGTGATCGCGAGCACCGGCGGTAACGCAAGCGCGTGCATCACACGAGCATTCGCGGGCAGCAGCGGCTCGACCCGAACGTCGCGCGGGTCCTGCCATGCGAACGCCTGGCCGTCGTGTCCGACGAGGTCGCCGTCCCATCCGCGCACGCGAAAGAAATGCAACAGGACGTGCGCATGCGGATAGACGAACTCCTGCACGAGCCACGGCGACGCGTTGCGGACGATCATGCCCAGCTCTTCATGCAATTCGCGCACGAGCGCCGCGTGCGGAGTCTCGCCGGGTTCGAGCTTGCCACCGGGAAACTCCCAGTATCCAGCGTAGGCCTTGCCGGGCGGCCGCTGCGCGAGCAGCACGCGGCCGTCGGGGTGCTCGACGACGGCCGCCGCGACCTGCACCGCAGCGCTTGCTCCCGTCAGATCGTCCGCCATGGGAAGCCGGAGGCGGCGCCTTTCCGCGGTCAGGCTCGCGCGTCGAGGGCGAGGCCGCCTGCAAAATGGCGCGCGAACTGCCATGCGACCCGGCCGCTGCGCGAGCCGCGCGAAAGCGCGTACTGCAGAGCTTCGCGCGTGCGCGCCTCGGCTTCGTGAGCGCTCACAGCGGGCGCAACGCCGAAATGCCCGAGCCAGCGATCGACGGCCGCGAGGTAGTCGTCCTGAACGAACGGGTAGAACGAGATCCACAAGCCGAAACGCTCGGAGAGCGAAATCTTCTCCTCGACCGATTCGCCCGGATGCACTTCCTCGCCGACGTGGCGCGTCTCGAGGTTCTCGGCGAAGTACTCCGGCAGGAGATGGCGCCGGTTCGACGTCGCGTAGATCAGGACGTTGCTCGCGCCGCCGGTGATCGACCCATCGAGCATCACCTTGAGCGCCTTGTAGCCCGCTTCGCCCGCGTCGAACGTGAGATCGTCGCAGAAGATCACGAAGCGATACGGCGCGTTCTCGATGCGCTCCGCGATGTCGGGGAGGTCCGTGAGGTCCGTCTTGTCGACCTCGATGAGCCGCAGGCCCTGCGTCGCGTAGCGCGCCAGCATCGCCTTGACGAGCGACGACTTGCCGGTGCCGCGCGAACCCGTCAGGAGGACGTTGTTCGCCGGAAGCTTGGCGACGAACTGTCGCGTGTTGCGGTCGACGGCGTCCTTCTGGGCGTCGATCGCGACGAGGTCGTCGAGCGCGACCGCGTGCGGATGCGCGACCGGTTGCAGATAACTGCGTCCGTTGCGCTTGCGCCAGCGCGCGGCCGTAATCCCCGTCCAGTCGGGGTCGGCCGCAGCCGGCGGAAAGAGCGCCTCGACGCGCGCGAGCAGCGACTCGGCGCGCGCGATCAGCGCGCGCACGTCATCGTTCATGAACGATAGTCGGCATTGATGGACACGTAGTCATGCGACAAATCGCAAGTCCACACGCTCGCGCGCGCGTCGCCGCGCCCGAGGTCGACGCGGATCGTGATCTCCGGCTGCTCCATCACGCGCTGTCCCTGCACTTCCGCGTAGCCTGGCCCGCGGCCGCCGCGCTCGACGACGAGGACGTCGTCGAGCCAGAACGACACGCGCCCGGGCTCGAGATCCCGCGGCGCCCCGTTGCCGATCGCGCAGACGATCCGGCCGAGGTTGGGATCCGACGCGAAGAATGCGGTCTTGACGAGCGGCGAATGCGCGATCGCGAACGCGACGCGTCTGCACTCGTCGACGTCGCGGCCGCCTTCGACGCGGATCGTGATGAATTTGGTCGCACCCTCGCCGTCTCGGACGATCGCCTGCGCGAGATCGACGGCGACCTGCTCGAGCGCCCGGCGCAGCGCTGCGAAGCGGCGGTCGGCGGCATCGACGATCGGCGCGATCCGCGCGCGGCCCGTCGCCGCGACGACGAAACTGTCGTTGGTCGACGTGTCGCCGTCGACCGTTGCACCGTTGAACGAATCGTCGGCGACTTCGCGCACGAGCGCATCGAGGAGGACCGGGGCGATCGGCGCATCGGTGGCGGCGAAGGCGAGCATCGTCGCCATGTCCGGATGGATCATCCCGGCGCCCTTCGCGATACCGGTCACCGTGACGTCGGCGCCGTCCAGTTCGATGCGGCGCGACGCGCCCTTCGGCACCGTGTCCGTCGTCATGATCGCCCGCGCGGCAGCGAACCAGCCGGCCGGCCGCGCGGCGTCGCGCGCCTTCGGCAGTGCGGCGACCAGGCGATCGCGCGGGAGCGGTTCCATGATCACGCCCGTCGAGTACACGAGCGCCTGTTCGGCGGCGCCGCCGGCGAGTCGCGCCGCTTCGGCACACGACGCGCGGGCGTCGGCGAGACCCGGCTCGCCCGTTCCGGCGTTCGCGTTGCCGGCGTTGATCACGAGCGCGCGGAAGTCGAGGTGCCGATCGCGTTGGGCGGCGAGGTGCGCACGCGAGACGATGACCGGCGCGGCGCAGAACCGGTTCTGCGTGAACACGCCCGCCGCCCCCGTGCCGGGCTCCGCAAGCACGAGAACGACGTCGTCGCGATCCCAGCTCTTGATCTTCGCAGCCGCCGTGCCGAGCGTGATGCCGGGCACCGGCAATAGCGAGTCAGCGCTCGGCGGCTTGTAGTTGACCGGCATTACGCCAGCCGGCCATGGCAATGCTTGTATTTCTTCCCTGAACCGCACGGGCATGGGTCGTTGCGACCCACCTTCTCGCCGGCACGCACGAACGGCGGGGCCACGGCGACGGCCGTGTCGCCGCCCTCGCCATTGCTGCCCGCCAGCGCCTGATCGTAATCGGCGTGCTGGTACTGGACGTTGCTGACGGCGGGCTCCGGTTCGACCGCCTGCACGTCGGCCTCGGAGCGCACCTGCACGGTCAGCACGACGCGCACGACGTCCTGCTTGATGCGGTCGAGCATGTCGGAGAAAAGCTCGAACGCCTCGCGCTTGTATTCCTGCTTCGGGTTCTTCTGCGCGTAGCCGCGCAGGTGAATGCCTTGGCGCAGATGGTCGAGCGAGGCGAGGTGCTCGCGCCAGTGATGGTCGAGCGTCTGCAGCATCAGGCTGCGCTCGAACTGCCGCATGAGCTCGGTGCCGACGGCCGCCTCCTTGCCGTGCCATGCGTCGAGCGCGAGCTTCTCGATGCGCTCGCGCAGCGCCGCGTCGTCGAGGTCCGGTTCGGCCTTGAGCCATTCGCGGACGGGTGCCGTCAGCTGGTACTCCGACGCGAGCGTCGTCTCGAGGCCGGGAATGTCCCACTGCTCCTCGACCGACTCCGGGGGAACGTGCCGCTTCAACGTCGCATCGACCTCGCCGCGGACCATGTTGCCGATCGTCTCGGCGACGTCGTCGCTTTCGAGCAGCTCGTTGCGCTGCTGGTA
This sequence comes from Casimicrobiaceae bacterium, assembly GCA_035455705.1. Classification (GTDB taxonomy): domain Bacteria; phylum Pseudomonadota; class Gammaproteobacteria; order Burkholderiales; family Casimicrobiaceae; genus VBCG01. The sequence continues at coordinate 11,126 of DATIEN010000170.1, forward strand.
GATGACGCGCCGCTGGTCGTTCGCGACGTCGTCGTACTCGAGCAGTTGCTTGCGGATGTCGAAATTGCGCGACTCGACCCGGTTCTGCGCCTTCGCGATCGACCGGTTGACGATCGTATGCTCGATCGGCTCGCCCTCGGGCATCTTGAGCCGCTGCATGATTCCCGAGAGCCGTTCGCCGCCGAAGATCCGCAACAGCGGATCCTCGAGCGACAGGTAGAACCGCGACGAGCCGGGATCGCCCTGGCGCCCGGCGCGACCGCGCAGCTGGTTGTCGATGCGCCGCGATTCGTGCCGCTCGGTGCCGACGATGTGCAGGCCGCCCGCCTTGACGACGGCGTCGTGGCGTTCCTGCCACTCGCCCCGTAGCGTGTCGATCCGGCGCTGACGCTCGTCGGCGGGAAGCGACTCGTCCTCGCGCATCGTCAGGATCTGCGGCTCGATGCTGCCGCCGAGCACGATGTCGGTGCCGCGACCGGCCATGTTCGTCGCGATCGTGATCACGCCCGGGCGGCCGGCCTGCGCGACGATCTCCGCCTCGCGCGCGTGCTGCTTCGCATTCAGCACCTGATGCGGCAGCCCCTCCTTGTCGAGATGCATCGACAGCATCTCGGAGTTCTCGATCGACGTCGTGCCGACGAGCACCGGCTGCCCGCGCGCGTGGCAATCCTTGATGTCGGCGATGATCGCGGTGACCTTCTCGGCGAGCGTGCGAAAGACCAGGTCGTTCTCGTCCCTGCGCACCATCGGCAGGTGCGTGGGGATGACGACGGTTTCCAGGTGATAGATCTGCTGGAATTCGAACGCCTCGGTGTCCGCGGTGCCGGTCATGCCCGCGAGCTTCTGGTACATCCGGAAATAGTTCTGGAACGTGATCGACGCGAGCGTCTGATTCTCGCGCTGGATCGGCACGCCTTCCTTCGCCTCGACCGCCTGATGCAGGCCGTCCGACCAGCGCCGCCCCGCCATCAGGCGGCCGGTGAACTCGTCGACGATGATCACTTCGCCGTTCTGCACGACGTAGTGCTGATCGCGATGGAACAGCGAATGCGCGCGAAGCGCCGCGTACAGATGGTGGACGAGCGAGATGTTTTGCGCGTCGTAGAGGCTCGACCCCGGCGGGGTCAGGCCCGACGCGGCGAGCAGCTGCTCGACCTTCTCGTGGCCCTCCTCCGAAAGCAGGACCTGGTGCGCCTTCTCGTCGACCCAATAGTCGCCGGGGCCCTTCTCCTCCTGCTGGCGCGTAAGCTTCGGCGGCAGCTCGTTCAACCGGTAGTACGTCTCGACGTTGTCGTCGGACTGGCCGGAAATGATCAGCGGCGTGCGCGCCTCGTCGATCAGAATCGAGTCGACCTCGTCGACGATCGCGTAATTGAGGGCCCGCTGCACGCGCTCGCTGGTCGCGAAGACCATGTTGTCGCGCAGGTAATCGAAGCCGAACTCGTTGTTCGTGCCGTACGTGATGTCGGCCGCGTACGCAACCTGCTTGTCGGCGTGCGCCATCTGCGACAGGTTGACGCCGACCGTCATGCCGAGGAAGCGGTAGATGCGTCCCATCCAGTCCGCATCGCGCTGCGCGAGATAGTCGTTCACCGTGACGACGTGCACGCCCTTGCCGGCAAGCGCGTTCAGATACGCCGGCAGCGTCGCGACGAGCGTCTTGCCTTCGCCCGTCCGCATCTCGGCGATCTTCCCGTTGTGCAGTGCAATGCCGCCGATCAGCTGCACGTCGAAATGGCGCATGTTGAGCGTGCGCTTGCCCGCCTCGCGGACGACGGCGAACGCTTCGGGCAGGACCTCGTCCAGCGTCGCGCCGTCGGCCACGCGCTTGCGAAGCTCCTGCGTCCTGCCGCGCAATTCCTCGTCGGTGAGGGCCGCGACCGTGGGTTCCAGCGCATTGACGGCCCGGACCTGCTGGGCGTATTGCTTGAGCAGCCGCTCGTTGCGGCTGCCGAAAATGCGGGTCAGGATATTGATCATCGCGAAGAAAAGAAGCTTGGCGCGGGACGAGCAAAAAGCAAGGGGTGAGGACCGCCTCACCCCTCGTCCGGCCGCAGGTCCCGAGGGAAGCGAGGGCCCATGGCTTGCCTTGCATCGCGACGGGCCACGCGGGAACGGTCGTCGACCGCACGTGTACCGGGCGTGCTAGAGACCACGGCGAGACTTCCGCATACGACCTGTCCGGCCACCTTCACGTTCAATGGCGACGCCGGCGACGATTCAAGTCCCGCCCGGTCGATCGGCGGCGATTCTAGCATGGGCTTCGCTTCGGCACGAAGCGGGGCGAGGCCGAAAGCACTGCTTCCGCCGGGCGGCGGCCGTCCACGCTGTCGGGGCCGATAATTGCCCTCGAGCCCATGACCCGCAAGCCGCCCCACCAGCCGCTCGCCCGCGTCCTCGAAATGGACGCGGATCTTGCACGATGGACTGCACGATATCGCGAAGAGGTCGCGTTGACGAGCCTCGTGCGATCGCATCTGCCGCGCGCGCTCGGCGAGCGCGTGCGCGTGAGCGATGCGCGCAACCAGGTGCTCGAGCTCGCGGCCGGCGCCGGCGCGATCGCCGCGGCGCTTCGCCAGCGCGCGCCCGAGTTGCGCGCAGCGCTCGCCCACGACGGGCACCCGTTCGCGGAGATCCGCGTGCGCGTCGACGTCGCGGGGTCGACCGTCGCGTCGCCGGCAGCGCAGCGGCCGCCGTGGGACAGCCGCGCGGCGGCGCCGCTGTTCGATCTCGCCGACCGGTTGCCGGCGGGCCCGCTGCAGCATGCGATCCGGCGCTGGTCGCGGCGCGCGCGCGGACGCTAGCTTCTGCATCGAGCGCCGCCAGCACGACAGCTCGCGCACGCGGATCGACGTTTTGGCGATAATCGCGCCTCGACCGTTCCCCGCCCACGGCCATGCCCGATCTTTCCAATCTGCCGCGTAACGCGCCGTGTTCGTGCGGGAGCGGCCGGCGGTTCAAGCATTGTTGCGGGCGAGAGGCGACGAGTGCCTCGCAGTCCACGCGCTACCGCGCGCTCGCCGCGCATCGTGCGGCCGCGCTCGGAGAAGCAGAAGCGCTATACCGACAGGCTCTCGAGGAAAACGGGGACGACCTCGATTCACTGCATATGCTCGGCACCGTGCTGTACGAGCGAATGCGCTATCGCGAGGCGCTCGAACACCTGTGGCAGGCCGCTGAGCGGACGGGGTGGAACGTTCGCGAGATCCGTCACAACTTGGGCCTCGTGCTTGGCAAGCTGCTGACGCGCGATGCCAACGCGCAACAGGCCGCGCTGCTCGAAACATGGCTGGCGCGGGAGCGCGCGCGGCGCACCAGGCACAGCGACGAAGAGCCGCTCGTCAGTGTTGTGATGCCGGCCCATGACCACGCGCGCTACGTCGCCGAGGCGATCGCCTCGGTCGCGGCGCAGACCTATCGCCGGATCGAGCTGATCGTGATCGACGACGGCTCGCGCGACGCGACGTCCGAGGTCGTCGCGGCATCGCTCGAGGCGTTCGACCGGCCGTGGCGTTACGTGCACCGCGACAATCGGGGTGCGCCGGCGACGTCGAACGAAGCGGTTGCCCTCGCCAGAGGGCGCTACCTCGCGTTCCTCAATTCGGACGACTTCTACACGCCGAACCGCATCGCGGCGCTGGTCGACGCGATCGCGCTCACCGGCTCGAAGTGGGGTTTTTCGCTCGTTTCGCATGCGTTCGGCGACGGCGTCGCTTTGCCGCCCGAAGCGGTCGACATCCAGCAGAGGCAGCGCAACTTTCTCGGGTCGACGCCGCCGAGCTTCGCCTTCCTGGAGTTGAACGTGGCGATGTCGAGCGGAAACCTTTTCGTCGAGCGCGAATTCTTCGACGCGGTCGGCGGCTTTCGCGACCGTCCGGGCAACCACGCCTGGGACTTTTGCCTTCGTGCCTCCGCGCATGCCGAGCCCGTCGTCGTCGAGCGTGCGCTCTATCGACGCCGGCTCCATCGCGGCAACGTGGTCGCGGCATCCGAGGCACGCGCGGCCCAGGAGACCGCGGACGCGGTCGTCGCGCAATTCCTGGAGGCCGCGTTCGCGCGAGTGGATGCGGCGACGAACGACCTGTCGCCGTGGTGGCCCGGCAACGAAACGCTGCTGCTGCGTCACGTTCTGAACCGCTGCAAAGGCGCGCTCTTGCCGGTGGAGACGTTGCGGAGCCTCGCCGATTCGCTGCGCAACGGGGCTCTCGCTGAGCCACTTCGGCCCGCGGCGCGAGGCGACAGGACGGCACTCGTCGTCCTTGGCATGCATCGCAGCGGAACGTCTGCCCTTGCCGGCGTCCTCAATCTGTGCGGCGCCCATCTGCCGGACAAGGTCAAACCGGGAAAGATCGGCGTGAATCCGAAAGGCTTCTTCGAGGCCGAGGCCGTGCTCGATCTCGACGTGCGGCTCATGCGCCAACTGGGCGGCGACTGGAATCGCGTCGATTTTTCCCTACCCGAGGAAGGGACCGTCGTCGACGAGTTCGTCGCGGATGCGCGCGCGGCGATTGCGTCCGAATATGCCGCGCGACCGCTGATCGTCATCAAGGATCCGCGCATCTGCGTTCTCGCGCCGCTGTGGCATCGCGTGCTCGTCGCCGAAGACTACCGTCCTGCATACGTCGTTCCGGTCCGCAATCCGCTGGAAGTGGCGCAGTCGCTGCGCGCGCGCGGCGACATGTCGATCGACGAAGGGCTCGCACTCTGGCGCGCTTACATGGAGCGGGTCGTCGCGTTCACCGACGGGCGCGACGACGTCGTGTTCGTCGGCTATACCGACCTTCTCGACGACCCGCGCGGCGTCGTCGAGCGCATCGCGTCGAGGCTTCGGGTGGCACTCGACCCCAAAGGGGACGAGAGAATCCTCGGCTTCCTCGAGAAGGACCTGCGCAATCAGTCCGCCGACGACGCGGCGCTCGACGCGAAGCTTTCCGGGCCGCAAGGCGACGCGATCCGCGCGCTGTATCGCGCCTGCCTCGCGCGCTGCGAGCGCGACCGTTCGGCCGGCGAGGCCGCCTCCGGCGGCGCTTCGTTCGCGGCAGAGGTGAGGAAGACCGACGCCGGGCCGGCCGCGCGCGCGTGCTTCGTGCTCTGCATCGAGAACAATGCGATCCGCGATCAGGCGCTGCTGTTCTGTGAAAGCATCCGCCGCTTCGCCGGTCGCCACGCACGGGCGCAGATCCTCGCGTATGCGCCGCGCCCGGGCCTCGGCGTCGACGAGGCCACGCGCCGGACGCTCGCGGATCTCGACGTCAAGTACATCGACGCACCGCTCAACACGTCGTGCCCCGAATACCCGCCCGCCAACCGCGTCTTCGCAGGCGCGCATGCCGAGTCGCATTCGAGCGCGGATTTCGTGATCGTCTGCGACAGCGACACCGTGTGGCTCGACGAGCCGCAGTTTCCGCTCGATGGGGATGTGGCCGTGCGTCCGGTCGATGCGAAGGGCAGCGCGACCCGCGGACCCGGCGATCGCTTCGAGGAATACTGGGCCGACCTCGCAGGCCGCGCGGGCATCACGCTCGATCGCCTGCCCTACATGACGTCGACGATCGGCAACGAGCGGATTCGCGCGTCGTACAACGCCGGATTCACGATCGTTCGCCGGAGCCTGGGAATCCTCGCGCGCTGCGCGTCGCTCTTCGCGACGACGGTCGACGCCGGCATTCGTCCGTATCGCGACAGCGGCATCGACATCGTCGCATCGACGGGACGCGTGGGCCGCGCCGGCAGCGAGTACTGGGGATCGAGCCAGGCCGCGCTCACGCTCGCCATATGGTCGCTCACCGATCGCGTCGCGCACTATCCCGACTGTTACAACGTGCCGCTGCACCTCATCGCGTCGTCAGGCGAAATCGACCCGCGCTGGCTCGCGCGATCGCCGGTGCACCTGCACTACCACTGGATGTTCGACGCGCGCCACCACGAGAATGCGATGGACCTGCTCGCGCGCCTCGGCGTTCCGGCCGATCGGCGCGCATGGCTGAGCGAGCGCATCCCGTTTCGAGACGGAGCGGAAGGAGCGCCTACAGGATCGGAGCAAGGACGGGCGCGAGCAGCCGCTCCGCTGCAAACCACAGCAGGATCGCGAGCAACATCAGCAGCGTGAACTTGAGCGTGAGGCCGATGAAGCGCAGGTAACGGCGATCGCGGCTCACGAGCCACATCAGGATCGATGCGCCGACCGCGGCGAGCGCCGCGAACAGCAGCAGCCGGACGAGGATCATGTCCGGTCGGCTTTACGCGGCGCCGACCGCTGCCCAGTCCTTCCACGCCGAAGGCAGGTCCTCGTCCGCCCGGAACGAGACGACTTCCCACGCATCCTCCCGCGCAAGCAGCGCCCGCGCGAGTGCGTTGTTCAGCGCATGGCCCGGCTTGTACGCGGTGTACTGACCGATCAGCGGGCGGCCGAGCAGGTAGAGGTCGCCGATCGCGTCCAGCACCTTGTGCTTGACGAACTCGTTGTCGTAGCGCAGACCCTCGCTGTTCAAGACGCGCGTCTCGTCGAGCACGATCGCGTTCTGCAGGCTTCCGCCCAGCGCGAGCCCCGCTTCGCGCATCGCCTCGACGTCCTGCATGAATGCGAAGGTCCGCGCCCGCGCGACCTCCTTCACGTACGAGTGCTCGGCGAAATCGACGACGACGTGGCGGCTTTCGGTGCCGAACACCGGATGCGGGAAATCGATCGTGAAGTCGAGCTTGAAACCGGGAAACGGATCGAAGCGCGCCCATTTGTCGCCGTCGCGCATCTCGACCGGTGCGCGGACGCGCAGGTATTGCTTGGGCGCGTTCTGCTCCTCGATGCCCGCCGACTGCAGCAGGAACACGAAGGGACCGGCGCTGCCGTCCATGATCGGCAGTTCGGGGCCGGCGACGTCGACGTGCAGGTTGTCGATGCCGAGGCCGGCGAGAGCCGACATCAGATGCTCGACGGTCGAGATCGACGCGTCGTCGAGAGCGAGCGTCGACGATAGCCGCGTGTCGCCGACGTTGGTCGCGCGCGCCGGGATCGCGACCGGCGAAGGAAGGTCGACGCGATGAAAGACGATGCCGCTGTCCGCCGGCGCGGGCCGCAGCGTCAGTTCGACGCGCGCGCCGGTGTGCAGGCCGACCCCGGTCGTGCGGATCGTCGTCTTCAGCGTTCGCTGCCGCAGCATCGTTTCGAAAGTACGAGGAGGCGCCGGCCGCGCGCGGCGCGGTCGCGCAATTGATCGACCGATCATTTTAGCACTCCGCGGGTATCGACCTTGCTCCGGGCACCCCCTCTTCCCGCGCCCGCGGGAAGAGGGAATGGCCTCGCTCAGTCGGCCTGCTTGCGCAGAAAGGCCGGGATTTCCGACGGATCGAAAGCCGGCGATGGCGTCGCGACGGCGTGCCGCCCGCGGCGCACGACGGCCGGCTGATCGAGCTTGTCGTAGTCGATCGTCTCGACGCGCATGCCGACGTTGTCGGTGCCCGTGCGCTCGACGACCGTCTCGATCATCTCGAGCTTCGGCGGCTTGCGCGTCGCGACGACCGCGCCGCCGAGACCCGTCGCGATCATCGTCACGCGCAGCCGATCCTCCATCGCCTCGTCGAGCACCGTGCCGACGATCACCATCGCGTCCTCCGCGGTGAATTCCTTGATGGTGTTCATCACCTCGTGGTACTCCTTCATCTTGAGGCTCGCCGACGCGGTGATGTTGACGAGCACGCCGCGCGCACCGGCGAGGTTCACCTCCTCGAGCAGCGGGCTCTTCACCGCGGCCTGCGCCGCGTCGCGCGCACGCGTGCCGCCGTCGGCCATCGCCGATCCCATCATCGCCATGCCGACCTCGCTCATCACGGTGCGCACGTCGGCGAAGTCGACGTTGACGAGGCCCGGATTGTTGATGACTTCGGCGATCCCCGACACCGCGCCGTAAAGTACGTCGTTCGCCGCCGCGAACGCCTCGAGCATCGACACGTCCTCGCCGAGGACTTCCATCAGCTTGTCGTTCGGAATGACGATAAGCGAGTCGA
>DATIEN010000171.1:0-12648 GCA_035455705.1 Casimicrobiaceae bacterium
TCGACTGACAACGATGTCCTCACCGCCGTGGAAGAAGCGACGATGGCAGCCGGTGTTCATTTGTCTAACAATCTCACCGGAGGCGTCTTCGTGAACCAGTCCGCCGCGTTCTCCGATTTTCACGGCACGGGCGCGAACCCGGCGGCCAACGCGGCACTCACCGACGCCGCGTACGTGGCAAACCGGTTTCGCGTCGTGCAGCACCGGGTACACGTATGAACGGATATGAACAGATCCGCTTCGAGTCCGCCGACGGCATCGCGCGCATCACGCTCGACCGGCCCGACCGGCTGAACAGCTTCACCACGCAGATGCACGAGGAGTTGCGCGATGCGCTCCGCCGCGTCGCGAGCGACGGGCATGCGCGGGTGCTGCTTCTGACCGGCGCGGGGCGCGGCTTCTGCGCCGGCCAGGATCTCGCCGACCGCGCGGTGGCGCCGGGCGACACGCCGGTCGATCTCGGCGCCTCCATCGACAACAACTACCGGCCGCTCGTGCTCGCGTTGCGCGATCTTCCGTTGCCGGTCGTCTGCGCCGTCAACGGCGTCGCCGCCGGCGCCGGCGCGAACATCGCGCTCGCATGCGACCTCGTGGTCGCGACACGCTCGGCGAGCTTCATCCAGGCGTTCTGCAGGATCGGGCTGATTCCGGACGCGGGCGGCACCTATTTCCTGCCGCGCCTCGTCGGCACCGCGCGCGCGATGGCGCTCGCGCTTCTGGGCGACAAGCTGACCGCCGAGGAGGCTTGCGCCTGGGGGCTCATCTGGAAGTGCGTCGACGACGACGCGTTCGCTGCGACCGTCGATGCGCTGCTCGCGCAACTCGCGCAGGCGCCCACGCGCGGGCTCGCCGAGATCAAGCGCGCGATCCGCGCGTCGGCGGGCAATACGCTGGAGGAGCAACTGACGCTCGAGCGCGACGCGCAGCGCATCTTGGGCCGCAGCGACGATTATCGCGAGGGCGTCGCCGCTTTCCTCGCCAAGCGCGCGCCAACGTTCACGGGCCGCTGATGGAACGGGCCGATCAGTCTCGGGGACGTCCCGGGGCGGCTCCTCGCGACTGACGCCTCGATGGCCGCGATCGCGATTCCGCGCGACGCGACGGTTGCCGTCATCGGCGCCGGCACGATGGGTGGCGGCGTCGCGCAGATCGCCGCGCAGGCTGGCCATCGCGTGCGTCTGTTCGACACGCGGCTCGGCGCGGCGGAGAAAATGCGCGCGAGCATCGCCGACACGCTGAAGGGCCTCGTCGCCAAGGGCAAGCTCGACGCCGCCAGCGCGGAGTCGGCCGCCGCACGCATCGCTCCGGTGCATGCCCTCGGCGATTGCGTGAGCGCGCAGATCGTCGTCGAGGCGATCGTCGAGGAGCTGGGCGAAAAGCGCACGCTGCTACGCGAGCTCGAGAAAGTCGTCACCGCGTCGACGATCCTCGCGTCGAACACGTCGTCGCTGTCGATCACCGCGCTGGCGGCCGGGTTGCGCTTCCCGGGTCGCGTCGTCGGGATGCACTTCTTCAATCCGGTCCCGCTGATGCAACTCGTCGAAGTGGTGAGCGGACTCGCGACCGACGACGCCGTCGCCGATACCGTCGCGGCGACCGCGTCGGCATGGGGAAAGCAGCCGGTGCGAGTCACGTCGACGCCCGGCTTCATCGTGAATCGCTGCGCAAGGCCGTTCTACGGCGAGGCACTGCGGCTTTTTGCCGAGCGCGCGGCCGACGTGCCGACCCTCGATGCGCTGATCCGCGACGCGGGCGGCTTTCGCATGGGGCCGTTCGAGCTGATGGACCTGATCGGCAACGACGTCAACTTCGCGGTCACCCGCGGCGTCTGGGAGGCGTTCTATCACGACCCGCGCTATGCACCGTCCGTGTTGCAGGAGGAGCGCGTGGCCGCCGGGCATCTCGGCCGCAAGAGCGGCCGCGGCTTCTACGATTACACCGCGGGCGCGCCGCGGCCCGCGCCTGCAACGGTCTCGGCGCAGCCGGCGCCGAAGCGCGTCGTCGTGCGCGGCGAACTCGGCGTCGCGGCGCCGCTTGCGCGCCGCTTCGACCAGGCGGGCATCGCCGTCGAGCGCGCGCCCGCGCACGATGCGTTTCCGGAGGGCTCGATCGAGATCGGCGATGCGGCCCTCGCGCTCTCCGACGGGCGCACGGCGACGGCGCGCGCGTGCGCGACCGGCGTGCGCAATCTCGTGCTCGTGGACCTCGCGCTCGATTACGCGCGCTGCAACCGGCTCGGCCTCGCCCGCGCCGATACGTGCCCGCTCGGCAGGTACGAAACGGTCGCGGGTGCGTTGCAGGCCGCCGGCATCGCGGTTGCGCCGCTCGACGACGTCGCCGGCATGGTCGTGCTGCGCACCGTGGCGGCGCTCGCCAACGAGGCGGCCGACGCGGTGACGAACGGCGTCGCGTCCGCGCCGGACGTCGACATCGCGATGCAGAAGGGCGTCAATTACCCCCGCGGCCCGCTGCAATGGGCCGACGAGATCGGCGTCGCGCGCGTCCGCGACGTGCTCGTCCATCTCGCGTCGCATTACGGCGAGGACCGCTACCGGCTGTCCCCGCTGATCGCGCGGCGGCATGCGGCGGGGCGACCGCTCGCGGCCGCATGAAGACGCCGAACGCGCGAAGCGCTGCGCGTGCCGCCGACGACGACGCGCAGCGGCTCGCCGAGAACGTGGCGGCGCGCATGTTCGAAAGCGATCGTGCGTCGCGTGCGCTCGGCATGCGGATCGAAAGCGTCGGACCGGGCCGCGCCGAGATGACGATGACCGTTCGCGACGACATGCTGAACGGCCACGCGATCTGCCACGGCGGTTTCATCTTCCTGCTCGCCGACAGCACGTTCGCGTTCGCCTGCAACAGCCACAACCGCAACACGGTGGCGCAGGGATGCACGATCGACTATCTCGCTCCCGCGCGCGCCGGCGACGTGCTGCGCGCGGTCGGCAGCGAGCGCAGCCGCACGGGCCGCACCGGCGTCTACGACATCGAGGTCACGAACGGGCAGGGCGCGACCGTCGCGCTCTTTCGCGGCAAGAGCTACCGGATCGACGGCACACTCGTCGACGAGCGCTGACCGGGACGCGACTATCGTGCGCGCACCTGCTTTCCGCAAAGGCGGTTTCGAGCCGATCGAGACCGCGAGCGTCGACGAGCTGCGCGCGCTGCAGCTCGAGCGCCTGCGCCGGTCGCTTCGGCACGCGTACGAGAACGTCGCCCACTATCGCAAGGCGTTCGACACCGCGGCCGTCCATCCCGGCGATCTCGCGAGCCTCGACGACCTCGCGCGCTTTCCGTTCACCACGAAGGACGACCTGCGCGAAAACTACCCGTTCGGCATGTTCGCGGTGCCGCGCGAACGGATCGCGCGCGTGCACGCGTCGTCGGGGACGACCGGCAAGCCGACGGTCGTCGGCTATACCGCGAACGACATCGAGACGTGGGCCAACGTGATGGCGCGGTCGATCCACGCGGCCGGCGCGCGCGCGGGCGACATCGTGCACGTCGCATACGGCTACGGTCTTTTCACCGGGGGCCTCGGCGCCCATTACGGCGCGGAGAAGCTCGGCTGCACCGTGGTGCCGATGTCCGGTGGACAGACCGGGCGGCAGGTGCAGCTCATCGGTGACTTCCGTCCCGACGTCATCATGGTCACGCCGTCGTACATGCTCGCCATCGCGGAGGAGATGCAGCGGCAGGGCCTCGATCCACGCGCATCGTCGCTTCGGATCGGCATCTTCGGCGCCGAGCCGTGGACGCCGACGATGCGCGAGACGATCGAAGCGCTGCTCGACATCGACGCGATCGACATCTACGGCCTGTCGGAGGTGATCGGCCCGGGCGTCGCGCAGGAATGCATCGAGACCAAGGACGGGCTCACCGTCTGGGAGGATCACTTCTATCCGGAAATCGTCGATCCCGCCACCGGCGCGGTGCTGCCCGAAGGCGAGAAGGGCGAGCTCGTTCTGACGTCGCTCACGAAGGAAGCGATGCCCGTCGTTCGTTACCGCACCCGGGATCTGACGCGGCTTTTGCCGGGCACCGCGCGGACGATGCGGCGCATCGAGAGGATCACCGGGCGCTCCGACGACATGCTGATCATCCGCGGCGTGAACCTCTTCCCGACGCAGATCGAGGAGCTGATCCTGCCCGACGAGAGGCTTGCGCCGCACTACCAGCTCGAGATCACGCGACCGCGCGCGCTCGACGAAATGACCGTGCTGGTCGAGCGGGCCGCCGCCGCGGGCAGCGTCGATGCCGACGCGGCCGGCGAGCGACTTGCCCGTCGAATCAAGGACATGGTGGGCGTGAGCTGTGCCGTCCGCGTCCTCGCGTGCGGCGCAATCGAGCGGTCGCTCGGCAAGGCGAAGCGGGTCGTCGACAAGCGCGTTGATCGATGACGGTGACCCGCCACCGTCATCGACCGGCAAAGAACAGGGGCTTTCTCCTACAGACTCACCGCACCCTCGTCCGGACAATGTCGGGTCGGCGGGCGCTTCGGCGGGGCGTTCGTGCGGGCGTTCGCGCCCATCGTTAAAGGTCGCGAGTTGGACGAAAACGGACGCAGGGCCGGCAGCGGACTCGATTACGACGATCGTTTCCGGCTGCTGGTCGAGAGCGTCAGCGACTACGCGATCTTCATGCTCGATCCCGAGGGCCGGGTCGCCACCTGGAACGCCGGCGCGCAGCGGATCAAGGGTTACCAGGCCGACGAGATCGTCGGGCAGCACTTCTCGAAGTTCTATCCGCGCGAGGCGGTCGACCGCCAACACCCCCAGTACGAGCTGCGGGTCGCCGCGCGCGAAGGGCGCTTCGAGGAAGAAGGCTGGCGCGTGCGCAAGGACGGCTCCCTCTTCTGGGCGAGCGTCGTCATCACCGCGCTTCGCGACAAGTCCGGCGAGCTGGTCGGGTTCGGGAAGGTCACACGCGACCTCACGAATCGCCGCGAGCACGAGGAGTCGCTGCGGCAAAGCGAGGAGCGCTTCCGGCTGCTCGTCGAAGGCGTCCTCGAATACGCGATCTTCATGCTCGACGCGAACGGGCGCGTCGTCACGTGGAACGCGGGCGCCGAGCGCATCAACGGCTACAAGGCCGAGGAGATCATCGGCAGGCACTTCTCGACGTTCTACCCGAAGGATGCGATCGAGAGCGGCTGGCCCGAGCACGAGCTGCAGGTGGCGATCACGGAGGGCAAGTACCAGGAGGAGGGCTGGCGCCTTCGCAAGGACGGGACGCGCTTCTGGGCGCACGTGACGATCACCGCGCTGCGCGACGATTCCGGTCATCTGCGCGGCTTCGCGAAACTCACGCGCGACCTTTCGGAACGCAAGCGCGCCGAGGGCCTCGCCGAATACGGCGCGCTGCGGGACGAGATGCTGGAGGCCGAGCGCGCGGCGCGGATCGAGGCTCAGCGCGTCGCGCGGATGAAGGACGAGTTCCTGGCCACGCTGTCGCACGAGTTGCGAACGCCGCTGAATGCGATCCTCGGCTGGACGCAGATCCTTCGCATGCCGCAGCGGACGCCGCAGTCCGAGGAGGTGCAGCGTGCGCTCACGATCATCGAGCGCAACGCGAAGGCGCAGGTACAGCTGATCGACGACCTGCTCGACCTCTCCCGCATCCTGGCCGGACAGCTGCGCCTCGACGTGCAGCGCGTCGCGCTCGCCGACGTCATCCGCGCCGCCATCGAATCGGCGCAGCCCGCGGCCGACGCGAAAGGCGTGCGACTCGAGACGATCCTCGACGCGCGGCGCGGCATCGTGTCCGGCGACGCCGGACGCCTGCAGCAGATCATCTGGAACCTGCTCAGCAACGCGATCAAGTTCACGCCGAAGGGCGGCCGCGTGCAGGTCCTGCTCGAGCGCGTCAACTCGCACATCGAGGTCACGGTGAGCGACACCGGCATCGGCATACCCGCCGATTTCCTGCCGCATATCTTCGGTCGCTTCACCCAGCGCGACAGCACGCCGGGACGCTCGCACGGAGGTTTGGGTCTCGGGCTCGCGATCTCCAAGCAGCTCGTCGAGCTGCACGGGGGATCGATCAGTGCGAAGAGCCCCGGCGAGGGCAAGGGCGCGACGTTCATCGTGCGCCTGCCGCTCGCGCTCGTCGAATCCGATCGCGACTCGCACCTGCACGACGAGACGCATTTCGAAGGCGCCGGCGAGCAGCCGCCAGCGATGCCGGAGCTCGAAGCCGCGCGCATCCTCGTCGTCGATGACGAGGCGGACGCGCGCGAGCTCGTCCGCGCCGTGCTCGAGAATCAGGGCGCGAAGGTCACGACGGCGACCTCGGCGGAAGAGGCGCTGACGCTGCTGCGTACGACGACGCCGGACCTCCTGATCAGCGACATCGGCATGCCGGGAACGGACGGTCATCACCTGATCCGCGCGATACGCGGCAAGGAGCCACGCGGGCAGCGGTTGCCGGCGCTCGCGCTCACCGCGTTCGCGCGTCCCGACGATCGCAAACGCGCAATGCTCGCCGGCTACCAGGCGCATCTCGCGAAGCCGTTCGACGTCGGAGAGTTCGTGCTCGTCGTCGCCGGCCTGCTCGATCGCCACGACGGGCGGCGCCGACCCGAGCAGCGTTAGGACGCGCTCGAGCCCGGCAGCTAACGCGATACGGTAACGACCAGCGCCTGGATCTTGCCGTCGACAGCGCCCGCGCCGAAGCGCGTGGCGATCGCCGCGGCTGCTGCATCGGTGGCTTCGCCAAGCCGCGACGCGTCGCGCGCCTCGATCTCGCCGCGCAACGGCGTCCCCTCGCAATAGGCGATCGCCGGCTCGCGCGCCGACGGCGCGCGGCTGCGTCGCGTCAGCACGTCGATGCGCGGCGATGCGGCGAATCCCCCATCTGCCAGGTCGCCTGCAATCGTGCGCGGGTCGTGGTAGCCGTGCGGCGTACGGGCGAGGAAGCGCGGCGGGTCGTTCGCGAACATCCTCGCCAGCGCCCGCGTCGCTTCGTCGGCAAATTCGTTGTCCTCGATCCGATCCCACACGTTGAAGACGAGCATGCCCCCTTCGCGCAGCACGCGCCTCGTCTCCGCGAATGCCTTCGCCTTGTCCGGGAAGAACATGGCGCCGAACTGGCAGACGACCGTATCGAACGACGCGTCGCCGAACGGAAGCTGCATCGCGTCGGCCTGCTTCCACTCGACCGGGCGCGGCGTGCCGACGGCGGCGGCCTCTTCGAGCATGGCGAGATTCAGGTCGGTGGCGACGATCGAAGTGGTGGGCGGCAGCGTTGCGGCGAGGCGGCGCGTCACGACGCCGGTACCGGCGGCGATCTCGAGCACCTTCGACGGCGACCGCGACGCGACGCGCGCGGCGAGATCGACGGCGTACGGCTCGAAGATCAGCGGCACGAGATAGCGCTCGTAGAGCTGCGGGATCGAGCCCGCGAATGCAGTGTCGGTTTTCAACGTCGTCACGGCGCCTCCCTTGCGATGATACGCACGACGGATTCGCGGTGCAGCCGAAAGCCCATGCGCCGATAAAGCCGCGCGGCCGCGTCGTTGGCGCGCATCACGTGCAGGCACGGTGTCTCGCCGCGTCGCATCGCGCGGCGGATCAGCTTCGTCATCAGGCGCCGCGCGAGCCCGCGCCCCTGCAGCCGGGGATCGGTGCAAACGCCCGAGATCTCGCGCAGCGGCGGAGCCGACAACCGCTCGCCGGCCATTGCGACGAGCCGTCCGTCCTCGATGAAACCGAAATAGTCGCCGAGTTCGAGCGTGCGCGGTCCGAAAGGTCCGGGACGCGTGCGCGCGACGAGGTCGAGGGCCTGTTCGACATGTCGCACCCCGAGCGGAACGGCCTCGGGCGCCTCGTCGGCGGGCATCGGCGCATCCCAGATCATCTTCAGCATGGCCTCCTCGGCGTCGATGCGCCAACCGCGTGGCGCAGCACCCGACCAGCCATCGCAGTAGAAATGCTCGCCCACGTCGCAGAAGGCCGCAAGCGCTGCGAGATCGGGACTGGCGCGATCGACGAAGCCCACGATGGGCGAGAAGCCGGGGGCGTAGCGTCGTGCGCCGCCGGTTCCCGCGGCAAAACGCGCATGCGCGCCGGCGAGCGCGAGCCAGACGATGTCGTCGAACGCCGTCATCCGCGGCCGTCGAACGCGGCCCGCAGCGTCGGGAGGTCGAGCTTCACCATGCCGAGCATCGCATCGGAGGCGCGCTTCGCCTTGGCGCGGTCGGGATCGGCCATCATCGTCAGGAGCGCGCGCGGGACGATCTGCCAGGAAACCCCATAGCGATCCTTGAGCCAGCCGCACGCCTCCGCCTGTCCCCCCTGCAGCAGCGCGTTCCAGTAACGATCGACTTCGGCCTGGCCGTCGCAATCGACGACGAAGGATACCGCGTGGTTGAAGGCATCCTGCCGGCCCGCGCTCATGGCGACGAACGACTGCCCGAAGAGCTCGAACTCGACGACCTTCACCGATTCCGCCGGCCCGCTCGGCGATTCGCTGGGCAGGGACCACGTCCGCGTGATGCGGGAGTCGGGGAAGATCGACGTGTAGTACCGCGCGGCCTCCTCGGCCTCGTTCGCATACCAGAGGAACGGCGTGATCTTTTGCATGGGCATCTCCTTCGGGTGTAATCGGATGTTACGGCGCGTGCGGGAGCTCGTCCCGGCACCCCTTGCATGGTCGATCGGGCGCGCGCCGGATCGACACGGTTGCTGTACGATGCCCGCGAAACCCGGCCGTTGAAATACGAGTCGAAGCCGTGGTGTTAGCCCCGTTTCGCAAGGACCGCCAACCCCTTTCCCCTTTCGAAATCCCGGAGGTGTCACGGATGGATGCATCCTCGTCGTTCGATGGCGACCGGCGGCGGCTTCTCGTCGCAGCCGCACTCGCGCTCGCGAGCGCGCCGCTTCTTCCGCACAAGGCGTTCGCGCAGGGCAACACGAAGATTCCCATCGGCATCATCGGTTCGGGCCGCATCGGCAGCACGATCGGCGGCTTGTGGGTCAAGGCCGGCCATGCGGTTCTGTTTTCGTCGCGCCATCCCGAGGAGCTCAAGGACCTCGCGGCGAAACTGGGACCGCTTGCCAAGGCCGGCACCGTTGCGGAAGCGATCGCGTTCGGCGATGCGCTGCTGATCGCGGTGCCGTACAGCGCAGTGCCGAAGATCGGCGAGGAGTACCGCGACGCGTTCAAGGGCAAGGTCGTGCTCGACGCGTGCAACGCCGTCGCGTCGCGCGACGGCGCCGAGCTGCGGAACGAGGTGGACCGCAACGGCATCGGCATCACGTCGCAGAAATACCTGGCGGGCACGCACGTGGTGCGGGCGTTCAATACGCTGTCGTACACGATCTTCGCCCGCGAAGCGGGCCGCGCTCAGCCGAGGCTCGCGATCCCCATTGCCGGCGATGATCCCAACGCCTTGCAGCTTGCGTCGCAGCTCGTCCGCGACGTGGGCTTCGAGCCGGTCGTCGTCGGCAAGCTCGCCGACGCGTCGAAGTTCCAGCAGGGCGGACCCGGCTACGGGCAGAACGTGACGGCGGCCGAGCTCAAGCGGACACTTTCGCTATCGCCGTGAATTTGCCCGGCGTCGATCGCTGGCTGCCGGCGACGCCCGCGGAACGGGCGGCGGCACTGTGGTCGTTCGGCTATTTCTTCACGCTGCTCGCCGGCTACTACGTGCTGCGGCCGCTCCGCGACCAGATGGGCATTGCAGGCGGCGTGAAGGCGCTGCCCTGGCTCTTCACGGCGACGTTCGTGGCGCTGCTCGTCGCGCAGCCGATCTACGGCGCGCTGGTGGCCCGGCTGCCGCGGACGCGGTTCATCCCGATCGTCTACCATTTCTTCGCGCTGAACCTCGCGCTGTTCTGGCTGCTGCTCACGCTGCGCGTCGAGACGACGCTCGTCGCGCGCGTGTTCTTCGTCTGGGTGAGCGTATTCAACCTGTTCGCCGTCGCCGTGTTCTGGTCGTTCATGGCCGATCTCTTCACGAGCGAGCAGGGGAAGCGCCTGTTCGGCTTCATCGGCGCGGGCGGTACGTTGGGCGCGCTGCTCGGACCGGTGATCACGATCGGCCTTTCGGTGCCGCTCGGTCCGGCGAACCTGCTGATCCCCGCGATCGTGTTCCTCGAGCTCGCCGTGTTTTGCTCGCACCGGCTCGAACGGGCCGCGGCCGCGCACCCGGCATCGCGCGCCCGCGAGCGGCGCGTCGGCGGCGGCGCCTTCGCGGCGGTTCCCGAGCTCCTGCGCTCGCCGTACCTGCTCGGTGTGGGCGCGTGGGTGAGCCTGTTGTCGTTCGGCGCGACGATCCTCTATCTCGAGCAGGCGAACATCGTCTCCGCATCGGTCCACGGCGCGGGCGTGCAGACGCGCATCTTCGCGAGCATCGACCTCGCCGTCGGCTTGCTGACGCTCGCGACCCAGGTGTTCGCGACCGGCCGCGTGCTCGACCGCTTCGGCGTCGGCATCGCGGCGGCGGCGCTGCCCGCCGTCTACGTCGTCGGCTTTTCCGTGCTCGCGCTCGTGCCCACGCTCGCCGTCGTGCTCGTGTTCCAGGTCACCCAGCGCTGGATGAACTTCGCGATCGCCAATCCGGCGCGCCAGGTGTTCTTCACGGTGGTTGCCCGCGAAGAGAAGTACAAGGCGAAGAACCTGATCGACGTCGTGATCTATCGGGGCTCCGATGCCCTTTACGGCTGGGTATTCGACACCCTGCAGGCGATCGGCCTGAAGCTCGCCGGCATCGCGCTGTGGTCGCTGCCTGTCGTCGCCGGCTGGCTCGTCCTGTCGATCGCCCTGGGCCGCACGCACGAACGCCGCGCCGCGCGCGAGGTCGCCGTCGCGCACGGGGATTGAGCGATGATCGCGGTCACGCGCCGGCAATTCACGAGCATCGTCGTTGCGTCGATGCTGGCCCCGCACGCGCTGGCGCAAGCCGACAACGCAGCGGTCCTGATGCGCGCGATCCCGAAGAGCGGCGAACGCCTCCCCGCGGTGGGGCTCGGCACGGCCGCCGTCTTCGACCGCGACAGCGAGGCGACGCGGCAGGCGGCCGCTCAGGTCGTCGACGCACTGCTCGGCGGCGGCGGCCGGCTCATCGACACGGCATCGACGTACGGCGACGCAGAGGTCGTGCTCGGCAAGGTGGTCGCGGACGGGCACCTGCGCGAGCGGATCTTCATCGCGACCAAGCTCGAGGAACCCGACGAGGGCGAGCTCAAGCAGTCGCTGGCGCGCCTACGCACGCCGAAGCTCGACCTGCTGCAGCTTCACAACGTGCACGACACCCGGCAATCGCTCGCGAAATTCCGCGGCTGGCAAGCGCAGGGCATCTGCCGTTACGTCGGGATCACGTCGACTTACCACAGCCACTTCGACGCGGTCGAGGGCGTTCTCGCTCGCGAGAAGCCCGACTTCGTGCAGGTGGACTACTCGCTCGACGAGCGCACGGTGGAGGCGAAAATTCTGCCGCTCGCCGCCGACGTCGGTGCCGGCGTGCTGACCGCGTTGCCGTTCGGTCGAGGCCGGCTGTTTCGCGCCGTGCGCGGCAAGGAGATTCCCGACTGGGCGCGCGCCTTCGCAGGCAGCTGGGCGCAATTCTTCCTCAAGTACCTGCTCGCCGATCCGCGCGTGACCGCGGTGATCCCCGGCACGGCGAGTCCCGCGCACATGACGGACAACTCGGGTGCGATGCGCGGACCGTTGCCGGACGCCGCAGAGCGCAAGCGAATGGTTGCGTTCATCGCGAACCTGTAGCCGTCACCCGCGAAGCCTCTTAGCCGACGAACGCGCGCTTGCCCCGTCGATAGCGCTTCTCGGCTCTGGGGTCGGTCAGCGCGCGATGGAGCGCGTCGTGCAGCTCGTGGAGCGACGCGTCGTAGCCCGCGTCTTCCAGACCCTTTGCGTAACCGAGTGCAATGGCGTTGCCGGCCAGGCGCACCGCCTCGTGCTCGATGTCGCCTTCGAGCGGCGCCGACGTATCCTCGAACGCCTTGCGGCAGACCGTCGCCGACAGCGAGTAATACTTGCGGCACGTCGCGGGCCTTGCGTCGTACGCGAGGCAGGCACCGTCTTCGAGCAATGCGCAGGCAATTCCCGCGCGCACGTGCTCGGCCGGCGTCAGCGCAGCGATGCGCCGGCGGTTCTCGTCGAGTCGCGCGGCGACGCGCGCGCGCTGCGCGGCCGACAGCTTCGTCGCGACGTGATGCGCGAGCACGAAGGCGTCGTGCGGACGGATCTCGACGCGCAGATGGCAGCAGTAGCTGCAGCCACGCGCGCAGGCGAACGTGACGCGATGGTTCGCGGCCGTTTCCGTCTGCAACTCGGCGATGCGTCCGTACATCCGCACGGTCTGTACGCGTGCGGCCGCTGGATCGGTCGCCTCATGTGTGCGCGCCAACCTCCGCTCGCGATCGAACGCGGCCTGCAGCTCGGCGAAAAGAGGAGAATCCATCGGACAATTCTAGCCTCGATGCGAAGGACAGGCGTCCATTGCTCGCACCCGGGCGAGCGCTGCCGCTTCGACGCTTCGTCGCGCACGACTGGTCGCGACATGCGCACGTGGAATTCGCTGGCGCGCGCGGCGTTCTCATAGCCTGGGCCTCGGCACGGTCGTCGCGACCCAAGCGCCGAGCCCGGCGATGCCGGCGATGCACAGGAAGACGACGCGAAACGTGC
>DATIEN010000172.1:0-11373 GCA_035455705.1 Casimicrobiaceae bacterium
TTCCTGCCCGCCGACAAGGCGGTGCCGTATCTCGAGGCGCAGGTCGCCGACATGAAGGGCGCGATGGCGCAGAAGCAGTAACCGGCACGACGATGCTTGGAAAGTTGAGGTCGATCGCGCCGTACGCGCTGCTGTTCATCGCCGCCGTCTACCTGTATCGCGACGCGGGCGCGTTCGCCTCCGCCGGACGTCCCGGGCAGCTCGGTCCCGACGTCTGGCCGCGCGCCGTGCTCTTTCTGCTGATGGCCGTCTGCGGCATCGAGATCGGGCGGCGCACGTTCTTCGTCGCGGTCGACGCGGTGCGCCGGCCGGCCGTCGAAGGCAATGCCGAACCCGAAGCCTCCGCGCAGCGCTTCCGCGGGTGCCTCGCGGGCGGCATCGCGCTCACGGTCGCGTACGTGCTCGCGCTCGACTGGCTCGGCTTCTTCGTCTCGACGGTCCTCTACCTCGCGCTCTTCATGCTCGTCGGCCGCTATCGCCGCGGCCGCGTCATCGCGGCGACCAGCGTCGTCGGCAGCCTCGCCTTCGTCTACGTGTTCATGAAGATCGTCTACGTATCGCTGCCGCTCGGCAGAGGGCCGTTCAAGGCGCTGTCGGTGTGGATCCTCGCGATGCTCGGCGTTCACTGAACGAAGCGGGGGCGGACGCATGCACGAGGCGCTGCAGCAACTCGCGCTCGGCTTCCTGCACCTGCTGACGCCGGCGAACGGCGCGTCGCTGGCCGTCGGACTCGTCGTCGGCATGCTCGTGGCGGTGCTGCCGGGCCTCACGCTCGTGATGGGCGTCGTGCTCGCGCTGCCGTTCACGTACGGCATGAGCGTCACGCCGTCGATCATCCTGCTCACCGCCATGTACCTGTCGGGCACGTACGGCGGAGCGTTCACGTCGATCCTGTTCCGCATTCCCGGCGAGCCGCTCGACGTGCCGCTTTTGTGGGACGGCTATCCGATGGCGCGGCAGGGAAAGCCGGCGCAGGCGCTCGGCTGGACGCTGCTCGCGGCGTTCTGGGGCGGTCTCATCACCTGCGTGTCGGCGGTCGTGCTCGCCGTGCCGTTCGCGCACTTCGCGTTGCGCTTCGATTCGCCGGAGTACTTCGCCGTCGTGCTGCTCGGCCTGTCGGGCGTCGTCGCGCTCGGCGGCGCGTCGATGGCAAACGCATTGATCAGCCTTTGCGTCGGGCTCCTGCTCGCGACGGTCGGCGTCGACGACACCTATGGCGTCGACCGCTTCACGTTCCACGTGCCGATTCTGAAGGACGGCATCGAATACCTGACCGTGATGGTAGGCGCCTACGGCCTCGGCGAAGTGCTGACGCGAATGGAGCAGGGGTTCGTGTCACCGTCGATCGAGCGTGGGAGCAAGGTCCAGACACGGCTGCCGCGCTGGCGCGAGATCTGGTCGTTGCGGCCGACGATCGCGCGCAGCTCGCTGATCGGCATCCTGTGCGGCATCGTGCCGGGCGCCGGCGCCACCGTCGGCTCGTTCGTCGCCTACGGCATCGAGGGTCAGTACGGCAAGCGGCGCGCCGAGCTCGGCAGCGGCATCCCGGAAGGCATCGTCGCGCCGCAGGTCGCGTCGACCGCGACCGTCGGCGGCCACATGGTGCCGTTGCTCGCGCTCGGCATCCCCGGAAGCGGCGCCACCGCGGTGATTCTCGGCGCGTTCCTGCTGCACGGCGTGCAGCCCGGACCGCAGATCTTCCAGACCGAGGCCGCGATGGTGTACACGATCTTCGCGTCGATGTTCGCGGCGGTCTTCGGCATGTGCCTGCTCGGCTATTTCGCGATCAAGCCGCTGATCCGCGTGCTGCAGCTGCCGGAGGCGGTGACGTCGGCGTTCGTCGCGCTCTTCTGCTTCGTCGGCGCGTACAGCGCGCGCAACAGCATGACGGACCTGTGGATGATCGTGATCTTCGGCATCGTGGGCTTCCTGTTCGAGCGGCTGCGCTTTCCCATCGCGCCGATGGTGCTCGGCTGCATCCTGGGCTCGATCGCCGAGACGTCGTTCATGACGAGCATGATCGCCTACCAGAACGACTGGACGATCTTCTTCACCCGCCCGATCAGCGGCACGATCATGGTGCTGACCGCGCTTGCACTCGTGTATCCGGCGTTTCGCTACGTGCGGCGAAATCTGCGCGCGCCGGGTGCGCGCGTCACGGCGGTGTAGCGCGACGTACGGGTTGTTGACGAGAAAGCGCGCGGTGCGGCCGCAACCGCAGCCCACGTCCATCACGTGGCTGCCGGGCCCGATGTGGCGCGACAAGAGTTGCGCCCACGCGTCGCCGACGAAGAAGAAGTTGTCGACGCTCTGCGCGCCGACGTGCAGCATCCTCCGGCATCGTCATCACGAGGCTTGCGCACAAACCATGGCGGCGCCACGTCTGGGCGAAAAGCGCGAACGCGTTCATCCGTCCGGCGGCGGCGCGAGGAACGTCTGCATTCGCGTGAGTTCGCGCTCCAGCGCGCGTGAGTATGCGCGGCCGCGCGGCTTCCCCCGGACGTAGCCGATGTCGCGCGCGAGCCTGCCGTTGTTCATCGTGACGTTCCCCCAGCCGATCACGGCGTCGCCGAACAGCAGCGGCAGCGCATAGTAGCCGAGCTTGCGCCGGGTGGGCGGCGTGTACGCCTCGAAGCGATAGGCCCAGCCGAAAAAGCGCTCGAAACGCGCGCGGTCCCAGACGATCGGGTCGAACGGCGCGAGAAGCCGCGCCTCGCCGTCGATGCCGTCGCCGACATCGAGCGGCGCCTCGTCGGTGGGCCAGTACCATTCGGTACCGTCGACGCTCGCATGCGACAAACGTCGATTCGCGCGGGCGAGCGCCGCGTCGATGCCGCGCGCGAGTTGCGGGGCCGCGTAGCGCAGCCTTCGCACGAGCGTCGACAGGCTTCGCGCCGGCAGCGGAGCGTACTGAGCCACGAGAACGTCGACCAGTGCGTCAAGGCGGCGGCCCGGCGGCAACGCGTACGGGCGCATGGTTCCGCGTACGCCGTAGACGCGGATGCCGGCCTCGCGGCGCACGACGCGCAGCGCGCCGCGGTAGTGCATCGCGTCGAGCAGGTGCGTGGTCGCGTTGGACGAGCCGCCCCACGCGTTCACCACCGCGCCGTGGGCAAAGCGCGCCTCGACGTCGCGCGGATGCGCGAAGCCGCGCTCTGACACGAACGCGAGCACCGCGCGGGCGCGCCGCCGTCGCGCATCGCTCCAGGCATGCGATGTCCTGCGCGGATGCATCAGCGCGTAGACGTCGCGCGAGACGAACCCGTAGTTGACGAAGAAATCCTCCTCGACGGCGAGCGCCGGATACGCGCGGTCCAGGTCGCCGGCACGATAGTCGACGACGCGATGACGCAGCGCCAGGTCCTGCGCGCGCGCCGGCGCGCGGATCGGATCCGCCTGGACGAACCCGAGGCGGTCGATCGCGGCCTGCAGATTCACCGGCGCAAACAGGCTTCGCGCGATCGCGTAGCGACGAAGATCGGCGAGGCGAACGGCCGCGGACATCGTTGATTGGAACCACGAGGGAGCTGCGGCGCGCTATTGTAGCGAGCCACTCCCCGGCGAGTTCCACTCGACCCTTGCTCCACGATCCCGCCCGGCACGAACCGCTTCTCGACATCGCGTGGGACGAACGAAAGGCGCGCGATGCGATCGCGTACGTCGTGCGGCGCACCGAGGCGCGGTTCACCCCGGACGCGGGCTGGCCGATGCATCCGCGCGACCGCGACGGCCGCGACGATGCTCCTCCGGCGTGGCCGCTCTACCACGGCGCGTCCGGCGTGATCTGGGCGCTCACGCAACTCGCGGCGCGCGGCGCCGCGACGCTTGCCCGCGACTATCGCAACGAGGTCGGTGCGCTGGTTTTGCGGAATCGAGAATGGCTCCGTTCGTTTGGAGGCGCGTTCGATGCGTCGTACGTGATGGGCGAGACCGGCATCCTGCTCCTCGAGCACAAGCTCACCGGCGCGCGGGCGACGGCCGACCGGCTCGCGGCGCTGATCGCGTCGAATCTCGACAATCCGACCCGCGAGCTGATGTGGGGATCGCCGGGAACGATGCTGGCTGCGCTGTTCCTGCACGAGCGCACGGGCGAGGAGCGCTTCGCCGCCCTCTTTCGCACGACGGCGCGCAGGCTCTGGTCGCAGCTCGAATGGTCGGACGAGCACGCCTGCCACTACTTCACCCAGGACATGTACGGGCAGCGCTCGACGTACCTCGATGCCGTCCACGGCTTCGTCGCCACCGCCTCCCCGCTGATCCGCGGCCGCCACCTGCTCCTCCCCGCCGAATGGTCGGCGTGGCGCGACTGCATCGAGAACACGGTCCGCAGAACGGCGACGCGCGACGGCGAACGCGCCAACTGGCGCGTTTTCCTCGAGGTTCCGCTGGGACGCGCGCCGACGCTGCTCATGCAGTTCTGTCACGGTGCGCCGGGCTTCGTCGTCTGCCTGGCCGGCATGCCGGGGACGACGCTCGACGATCTGCTCGTCGGTGGTGCCGAGGCTACATGGGAGGCGGGTCCGCTTTCGAAGGGGCCCGGGCTCTGCCATGGGACGGCGGGCAACGGCTATGCCTTCCTCAAGCTCTTCGTACGCACCGGCGATCGCCGCTGGCTGGCGCGCGCGCGGGCCTTCGCGATGCATGCGATCGTGCAGATGGAAGCCATGGAGCGGCACGTCGGCGACCTGCGTCACTCGCTATGGACCGGCGATCCCGGCGTCGCGCTCTACCTTCTCGACTGCATCGAAGGCGACGCGCGATTTCCGACCCTCGACGTGTTCGATTGAACACGCGCAGAGCGGGACGAGGCGTCGGACGACGCCCACAGCATTTTCAGCGAATGCCCGGATCCCGGGACCGGCGAATGCAGGAATAGTGGCCGCATGCTACGTGCACGAACGTCCGCGCGGCCTCCCGATGGAGCCGTTCGGACGCCCCGCTCCAGTTGCGACTTCGCGACATCGCCGAAGGCCCACGCGCGCTGAACGTGCGGGACCGGGACGTCCGCGCGGGTGCGCGGGCGGCCGCGGTCGCGGAAACCGCGGCGCGGCGGGGGTCGGTCCGGCTGCCCGTGACGACGCTGCCGCAACCCGACGAGACGACGTGCGGGCCGACCTGCCTGCACGCCATCTATGCGTATTTCGGCGACGACGAGCCGCTGCAGACGGTGATCGACCGCACGTGGCGGCTCGAGCACGGCGGCACCTACGCCGTCTACCTCGCCTGTGACGCGCTGCGCAACGGCTATCGCGCCCGGCTCTACACGTACAACCTCACCCTATTCGATCCGACGTGGTTCACGCTGCCCCGCGTCGACATCGCGGCGCGTCTCGTCATGCAGCGAGACGAGAAGGACGAGCGGCGCGGCCAGCACGCGATCGACGGCTACCTCGAGTTCCTGGCGCGCGGCGGCCGCCTGCGCCTCGCGAACCTGTCGCAGCACCTGATCCGCCGCATCCTGCAGTGCCGGCTGCCGATCCTGACGGGACTCTCGTCGACGTACCTCTATCGCTCCGAGCGCGAGTGTGCGGACGGGACGCCCGACGACGTGCGGGGCCACCCGGTCGGCCACTTCGTGGTGATCGCCGGCTGGGACGAGCGGCGCCGGCGCGTGATGGTCGTGGACCCCTATCAGCCTAATCCATGGGGGCCCTCGCACGAATACTGGATCAGCGTCGATCGTGTCGTCGCGGCGATCCTGCTCGGCATCGTCTCGCACGACGCGAACCTGCTCGTCGTCTATCCCCCCGGCAGCATCGGGTCTGCGGACAGCGACGATCGGGCGCCACCGTCATGACGACCCTCGTCGTCGTCCATCATCCGCGCGACTGGCCATTCGAGGTCGCCGGCACGCGCGTCGTCACCGCGCGCGATTACCTCACCGATCCCGCGTACAGCGAGAACCAGTCGGCGCGCGTGCTGAACCTTTGCCGGACGGATCGCTACCAGGGCCGCGGCTACTACGTCTCGCTGCTTGCCGAGGCGCGCGGCCATCGCCCGCTGCCGGAAGTGAAAACGCTCGGCGATCTCCAGTCCAGCGAGTCGCCGCAACGGCTGATGCCGCCAAGCTTCGTCGACCAGATGCAGCGTGCGCTCGCGCAGCACGCCGAGCCGACGTTCGCGCTCGACGTCTTCTTCGGGCGCGACCCCCGTCACGAGCTCGACGCGCTCGCGCAGCAGCTCTTCGCGACGCTGAAGCTCCCGCTCGTTCGCGCGCATTTCCAGCGCGTCGCGCAGACGTGGGCGCTGCGGGAGCTGTCGCTGCTCGGCGTGAACGACGTCGCCGGCGAGGCGCGCGCGAAGATCGCCGAAGCGGCGCGCGACTACATCACGCGCGCGAGCCGCCCGCGCGGCAAGCCCGCGGCGAGCGGCGAGGCGAGCGTCGCCATCCTCTACGACGCCGACGAGCCGCAGCCGCCCTCCAATCCGGAGGCGATCGAGAAGCTCTGCGCCGCGGCGCGCACGCTTGGCATGCGGGCCGGGGTGATCGGACGCGACGACATCGACCGCCTCTCGCAATTCGACGGGCTCTTCATCCGCGACACGACCAACGTCAACCACTACACCTACCAGTTCGCGCGCCGCGCCGCCGCCGAGGGCCTCGTCGTCGTCGACGATCCGGATTCGATCCTCAAGTGCACGAACAAGGTGTATCTGAACGAGCTGCTTTCGCGGCACAAGGTGCCGGTGCCGAAGACGCTGATGGTCCACCGCGACAACGTCGAGCAGATCGTGCCGCTGCTCGGGCTCCCGTGCATCCTGAAGCAGCCCGACAGCGCATTCTCGCTCGGCGTCGCGAAGGTCGAGACGCCCGAGGCGGTGCGCGAGGCATGCGCGCGGCTGTTCGAGAAGTCGGACCTGGTGATCGCGCAGGAATGGCTGCCCACGACGTTCGACTGGCGTGTCGGGGTGTACGATCGGCGCCCGCTCTACGTTTGCAAGTACTACATGGCCCCGGGGCACTGGCAGGTCGTGAAGCGCGAACCGGGCCGCACGCTCGAAGGCTCGACGCAGGCGCTTTCGGTGGGCGAGGCTCCCGAGATCGTCGTGCGCACGGCCGTGCGCGCGGCCAACCTCATCGGCGACGGGCTCTACGGCGTCGACCTCAAACAGGACGGCCGGCAATGCTACGTGATGGAAGTCAACGACAACCCGAACCTCGACGCCCGCAACGAGGATGGGGTGCTGAAGGACGCGCTGTACCGGGAGGTGATGGGCGTCTTCCTGCGGAGGATCCAGGAGCGCCGGCGCGCGACGGCGTCCTGAGCGAAGCCGCGGCGCCGATCCCGGCCTTCGCCGCCTACGGCATCGAGCTCGAGTACATGATCGTCGACCGCGAAAGCCTCGCGGTGCGGCCGCTCGCCGATCGGCTGCTTCGCGCGCTGGACGCTGGCGGATTCTCGCCGCGTGTCGGCTGGTCGAACGAGCTCGTGCGCCATGTCGTCGAGATCAAGAACGCGGCGCCCACGCCCGACCTCGCGTGGGTGCCGGCGTGCTTCCACGACGAGATCGTCGCCGCCAACGCGCTGCTCGCGCAGGAGAACGCGTGCCTGATGCCGACGGCGATGCATCCGTGGATGGATCCGCGGCGGGAGGCAGCGCTGTGGGACGACGACATCTACCGCGCGTATGACCGCATCTACGGCTGCCACGGGCACGGCTGGACGAACCTGCAGAGCATGCACGTGAACCTGCCGTTCGCGGACGACAGCGAGTTCGCTCGGCTGCACGCGGCCGTGCGCCTCGTTCTGCCGCTTCTTCCCGCCATCGCGGCGAGCTCGCCCATCGCGGACGGCGCGCCGTCGGGGCTGCTCGACTTCCGCCTCGACGCGTATCGCCGGATATGCGCGATCACGCCGAGCGTGGCCGGCCGCGTGATTCCGGAGACGACCGAGAGCCGCGCCGAGTACGAGGCGAAGATCCTGCAGCCCATGTACGACGAGATCGCGCCGCACGATCGAGAAGGCATCCTGCGTTACGAATGGCTCAATTCGCGCGGCGCGATCGCACGCTTCGACCGCTGCGCGATCGAGATCCGCGTCATCGACGTGCAGGAATGCCCGCACGCGGATCTCGCGATCGCCGCCGCGACGATCGCCGTCGTCCGGTCGCTCTACGACGAGCGCTACGCGCCTCTCGACGAGCAGCAGGCGATCGGCGTCGACGTGCTGCACGACGCGCTCGTCACCTCGATCCGCGACGGCGAACGCGCCATCGTCGACGACGTCCAGTACCTGCATGCGCTCGGCGTCCCGTCCTCGCGCTGCACGACGGGCGAGATCTGGGCTTCGCTGCTGCGCGACGTCGACTCGGAGCGAGCGTGGTGGCAGCCGACGATCGACGCGATCCTGCGGGATGGGCCGCTCGCGCGGCGCATTCTGCGCGCAGTCGGCGACGCTTCGAATCGCGAAGGCATCGCGACCGTCTATCGAAGGCTTTGCGGCTGCCTGGAAGACGGGCGCATGTTCGACTGACAATGCCGGTCGGGGACGCTTCGACGCGGCACGCGCGGCGCGTCGCGTTCATCGTCACCTGCGAGCATGGCGGCAACGCGATACCGCACGCCTACGCGAAGCGCTTCGCGGGCCGAGAGGCGCTGCTCGCCACGCACCGCGGCTACGATCCCGGCGCACTCGGCATCGCGCACGACCTTGCGCGCGCGCTCCGCGCGACCCTCGTCGTGGCCACGGTGAGCCGCCTGCTGGTCGAGCTCAACCGCTCACCCGGCCGCCAGTTCCGCTTATCGCCGGTGATGCGCGAAGCTCCGCGGGCGCTGCGCGACGAGGTGTGCCGGCTGCACTACACGCCCTATCGCCGCAAGGTCGAGACGTTCATCGCGCGCGCGGTCGCGGCGGGCGCGCGCGTCGTGCACGTCTCGTCGCACAGCTTCACGCCGCTGTTCGACGGCGTCGTGCGCCGGGGCGACGCCGCCATCCTGTACGACCCTGCCCGGCCGCAGGAGCGCGCGCTCGCGGTTCGATGGCAACGCGCGCTCGCCGCGTTGCGCCCGGACTGGATCGTCCGGCGCAACTACCCCTATCGCGGCACGAGCGACGGCTTCACGACGTATCTCCGCAAGCGCTACCCCGACGACGCTTACGCGGGTCTCGAGCTCGAGGTGAGCCAGAAGCGCGTGGTGAACGGCGAGGTTCCGGCGGCCGACCGTGCCGCGATCGTCGAGGCGCTTCGCGAGGCGCTTTCCGGCGCACGGAACACGCGCCCCGCAGGGCAGCCGCAAGGCATGCGTCCCGCGCCCTCCGGGGCCAGCGAAACCGCTACCGCCGCGAGCGCGGGGGAACCACGACCACTCAATGCTTCAGGTGCTCGTCGAAGAACGCGAGCGTCCGCGACCACGCGAGCTTCGCCGCCTGCTCGTCGTAGCGGGGCGTCGTGTCGTTGTGGAAGCCGTGATTGACGTTCGGGTACGTGTATTCCCGATAGCGGACGCGATCGCGATCGAGCGCTTCCTTCCACGCCGGCCAGCCGGCGTCGATGCGCTCGTCGAGGCCGGCGTAATGGATCAAAAGCGGCGCCTTGATCTTGGCGGTTTCGGCGGCGCTCGGCTGCGCGCCGTAGAACGGAACGGCTGCGGCGAGATCGGGGAAGCGTACCGCCATCTGGTTGACGATTCCTCCGCCGAAGCAGAAGCCGACAGCGCCGACGCGGCCGTTGCATTCGGGCCGTGTCGCGAGGAATGGCACGGCGGCCATCAAGTCCTCGGTGCGCTTGGCGGGGTCGAGCTTCGCGAAGAGCGCGGCCGCCTTCTCGTCGTCGCCGGGATAGCCGCCCAGTGGCGTCAGCGCGTCGGGCGCGAACGCGACGTAGTCCGCGACGGCGAGCCGGCGCGCGACGTCCTCGATGTAAGGATTGAGTCCGCGGTTCTCGTGAACGACGACGATCCCGGGCAACTTGCCGTTCATGTTAGCGGGCCGCACCAGATAGCCGCGCATCGTCCCCGAACCCTGCGGCGAAGCGTACGTCACGTATTCGGCGCGGATCCGTGCGTCGTCCTTGCGCACCTGCTGCGCCCACGCGTAGTCGGGCCGCAGCGCGTCGAGCATCGCGGCGGCGCTCATGCCGCCGATGGCGAACTTCGTGGCACGCTCGATGAACTCGCGCCGGCCGATCTCGCCGTGCACGTAATGGTCGAACACGTCGAGCACTTCCCGGGGAAAGTCGCTCGCCTTCATCCGTTTCATCAGGTCGCTCCCGTGTAATGAGGCCAGTAACGGAGACGACTTCTTCCTGGGCAAAGTTCGTTCCGCTCAGCCGGGCAACACGATCGCATCTTCGGGCGCGAACGCGACGGCCACACGGTCCCCGCGCGCGAGCGGCGCATGGATGTCGTCGTCGAACACGAGCAGTTCGCCCCACGGCGTCGCGAACACGTACTCGATGCGGCTGCCGAGGTACGCCGCGCGCCGGCACTCGGCACGCAGGACCGCGTCGCTTCCCTGCGTGATTCGCAGCCGGTGCGGACGCACGGCGAGCGTGGCGGGACCGGCCGCCGTTCCGTCGGCGCGCACCGGCGCGCTCACGCCGTTCGCGACAAAGCGCGCGCCCCCGGCGTCGCGAACGAGCTCGCCTGCGACCAGGTTCGCATCGCCGATGAAGTCCGCGAGGAAGCGGCTTCGGGGCGCCTCGTAGAGCTCGGCCGGGGTGCCCTGCTGCGCGATGCGGCCCCGCTCCATCACGATCACCTGATCGGATACGGCGAGGGCCTCCTCCTGGTCGTGCGTCACGTAAATCACCGTGAGCGCGAGCGTTTGCTGGAGCTCGCGGATCTCCTGCCGCACGCGTCGACGCAGCTTGGCGTCGAGATTCGACAGCGGCTCGTCGAACAGCAGGACGGCGGGTTCGAGCACGAGCGAGCGCGCGACGGCGACGCGCTGCTGCTGGCCGCCCGAAAGCTCCGAGGGCAGCCGGTGCTCGAGCCCGGCAAGGCCGAGCATCGATAGCTTCGCGTGCGCGAGCTCGCGCGCCTTCCCCTTGCTCGCACCGGTCGCGAGCGGGCCGTAGCAGACGTTGTCGAGCACGCTCATGTGCGGGAACAATGCATACGACTGGAACACCATGCTGACGTCGCGCTCGTTCGCCGCGCGATGCGTGACGTCGTCGCCGCCGATCAGGATGCGTCCGCGCGTCACCGCCTCGAGGCCGGCGACCATCCGCAGCGTCGTCGTCTTGCCGCAGCCGGAGGGACCGAGGAGCGTGACGAGCTGCCCTGGACGCACGTCGAACGAGATGTCGTCGACCGCGACGACGTCGTTGTAGCGCTTGGTGACGTGGTCGAAGACGACACCCCCTGAAGCCTTCGTCATCGCATTCCCCGATTCATTGTCCGGCACCCACGACGCCCGCGGCACGCCGTCC
>DATIEN010000173.1:0-16055 GCA_035455705.1 Casimicrobiaceae bacterium
CACGGCAAGACGTCGCTGCTCGACACGATCCGCCGCGCGCGCGTCGCAAGCGGCGAGGCGGGCGGCATCACCCAGCACATCGGTGCCTATCACGTCGAAACGGCCAAGGGAACGATTACGTTCCTCGACACGCCGGGCCACGAGGCATTCACCGCGATGCGCGCGCGCGGCGCGAAAGTCACCGATATCGTGGTGCTCGTCGTCGCGGCCGACGACGGCGTCATGCCGCAGACGAAGGAGGCGATTGCGCACGCGAAGGCCGGGAACGTGCCGCTCGTCGTGGCGATCAACAAGATCGACAAGGCCGACGCGAATCCCGACCGCGTCAAGCAGGAGCTCGTTGCCGAAAGCGTGCTGCCGGAGGAATACGGCGGCGACGTCCAGTTCATGCCGGTATCGGCGAAGACCGGTCAGGGCATCGACGAGTTGCTCGACGCGATACTGCTGCAGGCGGAAGTGCTCGAGCTCAAGGCGCCGAAGGACGCGCCGGCGAAGGGCATCGTCATCGAATCGCGTCTCGACAAGGGCCGCGGTCCCGTCGCGACGGTGCTCGTGCACTCGGGAACGCTCAAGCGCGGCGACGTCGTTCTCGCCGGCGCGGTCTTCGGCCGCGTGCGCGCGATGACCGACGAAAACGCGAAGCCGGTCAACGAAGCCGGTCCGTCGATCCCCGTCGAGATCCAGGGGCTGTCCGACGTTCCGCTCGCGGGCGAGGAAGTGCTCGCGCTCGGTGACGAGCGCAAGGCGCGCGAGATCGCGCTGTTCCGCCAGGGCAAGTTCCGCGACGTGAAGCTCGCGAAGCAGCACGCGGCGAAGCTCGAGAACATGTTCGAGCAGATGGGCGACTCGAGCGTCAAGACGCTGCCGCTGATCGTCAAGGCGGACGTGCAGGGGAGCTACGAGGCGCTGCAGCAGGCGCTGACGAAGCTTTCCACCGACGAGGTGAAGGTCAACATCGTGCACGCCGCGGTCGGCGGCATCACGGAGTCCGACATCAACCTGGCGCTCGCCTCGAAGGCCGTCGTGATCGGCTTCAACGTGCGTGCCGATTCGCAGGCGCGCAAGCTCGCCGAGTCGAGCGGCGTCCAGATCCGCTACTACAACATCATCTACGAAGCGGTCGACGACGTGAAGGCCGCGCTGTCGGGCATGCTCGCGCCGGAGCAGAAGGAGAATCGGCTGGGGCTGGTCGAGGTGCGCGAGGTCTACCGGATCTCGAAGGTTGGCACCGTGGCGGGCTGCTACGTCCTCGAAGGCGTCGTGCGCCGCGGCGCGAAGGTGCGCATCGTCCGCGACAGTGTCGTCGTCCACGACGGCGAACTCGAGTCGCTCAAGCGCTTCAAGGACGACGTGCGCGAGGTGAAGGCCGGGTTCGAGTGCGGGCTGTCGATTCGCAACTTCAACGACATCGAGCAGAAGGACCAGCTCGAGGTGTACGAGATCGTGGAGGTGTCGAGGACGCTGTGAAGCGCAGCTCGCAGCGCCCGCATCGTGTCGGCGATCAGATCCAGCGCGAGCTCGCTGATCTGCTGAAGAACGAGGTCAAGGATCCGCGCGTGCGTCCGGTGACGATCACCGGGGTCGACGTTTCCGCCGACCTGTCGCATGCGACGGTGCGCTTCACGCACCTCGCCGGCAAGGAAACGGGCGGCGAGGCGGCCAAGGCGCTGTCGCGCACCGCCGGCTTCCTGCGCAGCGAATTGTCGCGGCGGCTCAACCTGTACTCGGTGCCGCAGCTCGCATTCGCTTACGACGACTCGATCGAATCGGGCATCCGCATGTCGCAATTGATCGACGAGGCGATCGCGGCCGACAAGCAGCATCCGCAGGACTGACCGCGATGTCCGCACCTCGGCGCCCACCCCGCCGGCGCGTCGACGGCGTGCTGCTGCTCGACAAGCCGCGCGGATTCACGTCGAACGCCGCATTGCAGCGCGTGAAGCGGCTCTTCAACGCGGACAAAGCGGGGCATACGGGAACGCTCGACCCGCTCGCGTCGGGGCTGCTGCCGATCTGCTTCGGCGATGCGACGCGCTTCGCGCAGTTCCTGCTCGACGCGCCGAAGCGGTACGTCGCCACGGTGCGATTCGGCGCCACGACGGCGACCCAGGATGCCGAAGTCGAAGTCACCGTGACCAAACCGGTCCTCTTTGCGCGCGCCGATCTGGAAGCGATGCTTCGCCGATTCACGGGCTCGATCGTGCAAACGCCGCCCGCGCACTCGGCGCTCAAGTTCGAGGGCCGGCCGCACTACGACTACGCCCGCCGCGGCATCGACGTGCCGCGCACGCCGCGCGAAATCACGATCCACGCGCTCGAACTGCTCGATTGGACGCCTCCCGAAGCAACGCTCGCCGTTTCATGCAGCAAGGGGACCTACGTTCGGACGCTGGCTGCAGACGTGGGTGACGCGCTCGGCTGCGGCGCGCACCTCGCCGCATTGCGCAGGACGCGGACAGGTCCTTTCGACCTCGCAACGGCGTCGACACTCGATGCGTTGGAGCACGAGGACGAAACGACGCGAGACGCTCGCCTTCTTCCCATCGACGCGCCGCTTGCAGCGCTTCCGCGACTCGACGTCGCGCCCCAGATCGCCGCTCTGCTCGCCTGCGGCCAGCGGCCAGGCATCGCGGCCGCCGGGGGCCGCTACCGGATCTACGCGCCCGGCGAGCGTTTCGTCGGTGTCGCGGATGTCGAATCGCAGCGGCTCGTCGCGCTGCGCCTCGTCACGCAGCGCGGCGACGGCGACGCACCCGAGATCCCAGGCGCGCACGCGGCAGGAAGCACCGAGCGCCTTGAATGCTAAGCGCTTTCCAGGTTATAATCCGCCTCTTGTCCAACGAGCAAATTACGACAAAAGCCGCAAAGGATCGAGATGGCCGTCACGGTTGCAGAAAAGGCGAAGGTGATCGCCGAGAACCAGCGCGAGAAAGGAGACACGGGCTCGCCCGAAGTCCAGGTCGCGCTTCTCACCGCCCGCATCAACGGGCTCAACGAACACTTCAAGGTGAACGTCAAGGATCACCATTCGCGGCGCGGCTTGCTGCGGATGGTGTCGCGGCGACGCAAGCTCCTCGATTACCTCAAGTCGCGCAATACCGACAGCTATCGGTCGCTGATCGAGAAGCTGGGCTTGCGCAAATAGCGCCGTCGCGTTGTCGCACGCCGCATACCCGCTTCGCTCCCGCGACGCGACGGAATCATCCGTCATTCGCCTGCGTCGCCAGCATCCCGAGGCGCAGCCGCTTTCGGGTTAGCCTTTGACCGCAATGGCCGCGTCGTCGCACGCGGCCATTGCCATTTTCGAATTGCAATCGCGAGGACACATCGTGTCGAACCCCATCAAGAAGTCGATCGCCTACGGTCATCACACGCTGACGCTTGAAACCGGCGAGATCGCCCGACAGGCTGGCGGCGCCGTCCTTTCTAGCCTCGGCGATACCGTCGTGCTCGTCACCTGCGTCGCAGCGAAGCAGCCGAAGCCCGGGCAGGATTTCTTTCCGCTGACCGTCGACTACCAGGAAAAGACGTATGCCGCCGGCAAGATTCCCGGCGGTTTCTTCAAGCGTGAAGGCCGGCCGTCCGAAAAGGAAACGCTGACGTCGCGACTGATCGACCGTCCGCTGCGGCCGCTCTTCCCGGAAGGGCTCTACAACGACGTGCAGATCGTGGCGACGGTCCTTTCCGTCGATCCCGAAGTCGATCCCGACATACCGGCGATGATCGGCGCCTCGGCCGCCGTGTCGCTGTCGGGCATTCCGTTCAACGGCCCGATCGGCGCGGCGCGCGTCGGTTACCTGAACGGCCAGTACGTGATCAATCCGACGAAGACGGAGCTTGCCTCGTCGCAATTGAACCTCGTCGTCGCCGGCACCGAAGCCGCGGTGCTGATGGTCGAGTCGGAAGCGCAGGAGCTGCCCGAGGAAGTGATGCTCGGAGCCGTCGTTTTCGGCCACCAGCAGCAGCAGGCGGCGATCGAGCTCATTCATCAGTTGGTCGAGGAAGGCGGCAAGGAGATGTGGGATTGGCAGCCTCCGGCGAAGGACGAGGCGCTGATTGCGCGCGTCGCGGCGTCCGGAGAAGCCGAGTTGCGGGACGCCTACAAGATCCGCTCGAAGCAGGCGCGCTCTCAGCGCATCCGGGAGATCGCGGGTAAGGTCGAAGGCGAATGCGTCGAGGCCGACGCGTCGGCCGACGCGCGCCGCCACGTGGGCGACGTGCTGTTCGATCTCGAGGCGCGGATCGTGCGCGAGCAGATTCTTTCCGGTGAGCCGCGCATCGACGGTCGCGACACGCGCACCGTGCGTCCGATCTCGATCCGCACCGGCGTGCTGCCGCGCACGCACGGATCGGCGCTGTTCACGCGCGGCGAAACGCAGGCGATCGTCGTGGCGACGCTCGGCACCGCGCGGGACGAGCAGATCGTCGACGCGCTGATGGGCGAGTATCGCGAGCGCTTCATGTTCCACTACAACATGCCGCCTTATGCGACCGGCGAGACGGGCCGCGTCGGGTCGCCGAAGCGACGCGAGATCGGCCACGGGCGCCTCGCGAAGCGGGCCATCGTCGCGGTGCTTCCGACGGCGGAGGATTTCGCGTATTCGCTGCGCGTCGTCTCCGAAATCACCGAATCCAACGGCAGCTCGTCGATGGCGTCGGTGTGCGGCGCGAGCCTCGCGCTGATGGACGCCGGCGTGCCGACGAAGGCGCACGTTGCCGGAATCGCGATGGGACTCATCAAGGAAGGCAATCGCTTCGCCGTGCTGACCGACATCCTCGGCGACGAGGATCACCTGGGCGACATGGACTTCAAGGTCGCCGGGACCGAGCGTGGCATCACGGCGCTGCAGATGGACATCAAGATCCAGGGGATCACGAAGGAGATCATGGCGGTCGCGCTTGCGCAGGCACGCGATGGGCGGCTGCACATCCTGAAGCTGATGCACGACGCGGTACCGCACGCGCGCGCCGAGGTCTCCGAGCATGCGCCGCGGATGATGACGTTCAAGATCAATCCCGAAAAGATCCGCGACGTGATCGGCAAGGGCGGCGCCGTGATCCGTGCCTTGACGGAGGAAACCGGCACGACGATCGACATTCAGGACGACGGCAGCGTGACGATCGCGTCGGTCAACGCCGAGGCGTGCAACGTCGCGCGCAAGCGCATCGAGGCGATCACCGCGGAGGTCGAGGTCGGCAAGATCTACGAAGGCCCCGTGCTGCGGCTGCTCGACTTCGGCGCCATCGTCCAGCTTTTGCCCGGCAAGGATGGCCTGCTGCACATCTCGCAGATCGCGAAGGAGCGCGTGAACCAGGTGTCCGACTATCTGAAGGAAGGACAGGTCGTGCGCGTCAAGGTGCTCGAGGCGGACGAGAAGGGCCGCGTGCGCCTTTCGATGAAGGCGGCCGCCGAGGACGACGCGAAGCCGGCGCAGGCGGCGGAGTCGACGCCGGCGGCGTAACGCTCGCTGCGCCCGTCAGAACCGTTCGACCCAGGGCCTGAGCTCCACCTCCCACGTCCACGCGCTGCGCGGCTGCATCATCACGTGCATCCAGGTGTCGGCGATCGCATCCGGGTCGAGCATCGCGTCGTCGCCGTCGGCGCGTCCGCGTGGCCTGATCGCACCGTCGATGACGAAATGCGCGACGTGGATCCCTTTCGGCGCCACCTCGCGCGCCATGCTCTGCGCGAGTCCGCGCAGCGCGAACTTGCCCATCGCGAACGGGGCCGACTCGGCGTAGCCCTTGACGCTCGCCGATGCGCCGGTCAGAAGAATTGCGCCGGATTTCTTCGCGAGCATGGCAGGCAGCGCACGCCGCGCGACCAGGAACGCGCCGTAGGCGCTCACCATCAACGCCCGGTGGACGGCTTCCGGGTCGAGCGATGCAACCGGTCCGCGGACGCGGGCGCTCGCGTTGTACGCGACGACGTCGGGCGGGCCGAAACGCTGCTCGACCTCGTCGAAGAGCCTCGCGACCTGCGCCGCATCGGTCGCGTCGCACGCGTGCGCGCTCGCTCCGGTTTGCGCGCATAGCGGCGCGAGCTTCGCGGTGTCTCGTGCCGCCAGCGCCACGGCGATCCCCGCCTGCGAAAGGCGGCGCGCGAGTGATGCGCTCAACCCCGATCCCGCGCCGACGATCAGGCTGGTTCTGTAGGCGTCCGCCATCGGACAGCTCCCCCTCGTCGAGCGTGACGGAAGTTCAGTGATACCCGATTTCGGTCGTCACCTTGCCGCGAAACACGTAGTACGACCAGCCGAGGTAGGTGAAGATGATCGGCAGCAGGAACAGCGTCCCGATCAGCAGGAAGGCCTGTGACGATGGCGTGGCAGCCGCGTCCCAAAGCGTGACGGCGTACGGAACGACGTACGGAAAGAGGCTGATGCCGAGGCCGAGGTAGCACATCGCGAAAAGGCCCATCGCGCCGATGAACGGGAAATAGTCGCCGCCGCGGCGAAGCGCGCGCCACGTCGCGAAGGCAATCAGTGCCGTCGCGATCGGCACGAGCGCGAGGTAATAGATGTTGGGAACGCTGTACCAGCGATCGCGAATATGCGGGTGCAGCGCGGGCGTCCAGATGCTCACCATCGCGATGAACGCGAGCACGCCGTAGAGCGCGATCAGGGCATGGCGTCGCGAGCGCTGCTGCAGGTCGCCCTCCGTCTTCATCACGAGCCAGGTCGCGCCGAGCAGCGTGTAGCCGAAGAGCAGGCCGACGCCGGTTGCCAGCGGGAACGGTCGCATCCAGTCGAAGCTCGTTCCCACGAACGCACGGCCGCTCACGTCCAAGCCTTCGACGTAGGTGCCGAGCACGATGCCCTGGAAGAACGTCGCGACGGCCGAGCCGCCGAAGAACGAGGCATCCCACCAGTGGCGATGGCTCGTCTTCTTCAAGCGGAATTCGAACGCCACGCCGCGAAAGATAAGGCCCAGCAGCATCAGCAGGATCGGGAAGTACAGCGCGGGAATGACGATCGCGAACGCCAGCGGAAACGCCGCGAGCAGCCCCATGCCGCCGAGGATCAGCCAGGTCTCGTTGCCGTCCCAGATCGGCGCAACCGTGTTCATCATCAGCGTCCGTGCGTCGTCGTCGCGCCCGAGCGGCGCGAGGATGCCGACGCCGAGATCGAAGCCGTCGAGCAGCACGTACATGAACACGGCGACAGCGAGGATCACGGTCCACACCGGTACCAGATCGAGGTGCATGGCGGCTCAGGCCTCCGCGTGCGCGCCGGAAAGCGGCCGCGCCGGACGCTCCCCGAGCGTCGGCTCGCGCACGTCGACGTGCTCGGGCGGCCCCGCGCGCGCGAGGCGTGTCATGTAGAAGATTCCGGCGCCGAACACGATCAGGTAGACGATCACATAGAGCGCGATCGATGCCAGCACGTCGGTTCCGGTGAGCGACGGCGAGACCGCGTCGCGCGTGCGCATCAGCCCGTAGACGACCCACGGCTGACGGCCGACCTCGGTGACGGTCCAGCCGGCCAGCACGGCGAGAAAGCCGGCGGGCAGCATCGCGATGCAAGCGTTCATGTACCTTCGCGATTCGAAAAGGTGGCCGCGAAAATGCAGCCACAACCCCCAGC
Source organism: Casimicrobiaceae bacterium (assembly GCA_035455705.1). GTDB lineage: Bacteria > Pseudomonadota > Gammaproteobacteria > Burkholderiales > Casimicrobiaceae > VBCG01. Next base: position 7,587 of record DATIEN010000173.1, read on the forward strand.
CCGCGACGACGAGCATCAGGATGCCGAGGCCCACCATGGCCCGGAACGCGAAGAACACCGGCGCCACGGGCGGCCGGTCCTCGGGCGGCGCTTCCTTGAGTCCCTTCACGACCGTATCGAAGTCGCGCGTCAGGTACAGGCTGCCGACGTCGGGAATCGCGAGCTCGGCGTGGTTGGTGGCGTCCGCCTGGTCAGGGATCGCGAACAGCACCATCGGCACGTGCGAACGCGATTCCCACAATCCCTCCATCGCGGCGAGCTTGAGCGGCTGGTGGTGCAGCGTATTGCCGCCGTGCAGATCGCCGAGGACGATCTGCACCGGCACGAAGATGGCGATGAAGAACACGGTCATCCGCAGCGCGCGCCGCGCTTCCTCGACGTGGCGTCCGCGCTTCAGGTGCCAGGCCGTGACGGCTAGGACCGCGAACGCCGTCGTGAGGTAGAAGCCGGTGACGGTATGCGCGAGGCGGAACGGGAACGACGGATTGAAGATCACGTCGAACCAGTTGGCCGGGACGAAACGCCCGTCGACCACCTGGTAGCCGGTGGGCGTCTGCATCCAGCTGTTCGCAGCGAGGATCCAGAACGACGAGAACAGCGTGCCGAGCGCCACCAGCACCGTCGACATGAAGTGTGCCCACGGCGGCACGCGCTTGCGGCCGAACAGCATGATCCCGAGGAAGCCCGCCTCGAGGAAGAAAGCGACGAGCCCCTCGTACGCGAAGAGCGGGCCGAGCACGTTGCCCGTGGCATCGGTGTAGCGGCTCCAGTTGGTGCCGAACTGGAACGGCATCACGATGCCCGATACGACTCCCATGCCGAAGGACACGGCGAAGATCCGCGTCCAGAACACCGACAGCCTGAGGTAGACGGCGTCTCGTGTCGCGAGGAACAGACCCTCGAGCAACACGATGAACGACGCGAGGCCCACCGTGAACGCCGGCAGCAGGATGTGAAACGCAATCACGAACGCGAACTGCGCCCGCGAAAGGAGGACGGGATCGAGTTCCATGCGATCCTTCGAATTGTTCGGAGCGCGCGGCGCGGCGCCGGCCGCTCCGACATAATTCTATCCGCCCAGGGTGTCGGTTCGGCAGTTCAACGCCGCGCGGGTTCCCGCTCGCCCGCGTCGCGAGTCCCGAAATGTCAATACCGCGTTCCCTCGGGCTCCTATAATCGGCGTCGATGAGCCTTTAGCAGCAGGCGCATGGATTCCGCGACCTCTTCCTCCTCGCGCCGGCAGGTTTCGCCTGCTCGTGGACAGGTTGCGCAAGCCGACCGATCGTCCGGCGCTTCGTCGTTCTGGCGATGGACTCGCAACGGCGCCACGGCGATCGCCGTGCTGGTCGCGCTGTACGCGCTGCTCGGGTTCCTTGTCCTTCCCACGCTGCTGAAGCCGCGACTCGAGACCGGGTTGTCGGAGCGCACCGGCCGGCACGCAACGCTCGGCCGAATCGAGTTCAACCCGTTCACGCTGCACGCGCGGCTTTCGGACTTCAACCTGTCCGATCGGGATCCGCGGCAGCCGTTCGTGCGCTTCGCGACGCTCGACCTCGACATCGCGCCCGCTTCGGTTCGCTATCGCGCGCCGGTGCTCGACGCCATCCGCCTGGAGCGCCCGCAGATCGCGCTCACGCGCAACGAAGACGGCACGTCGAGCGTCGACGATCTCGCGCACGCGAAGCCCGCGGCCGGGACCGGGACCGGAACCGGTGCCCCGATGTCGTTCTCGCTTAACAACATCGAGATCGACGACGGATCGGTGACGCTGGACGACCGCGTGCACGGCCGCCGCCTCGTCGCCTCGGCGCTCGGAATCGGCATTCCCTTCGTCTCGAACCTGCCGCACGACGCGACGATCCGTGTCACGCCCCACCTTCAAGGGGCGCTGGACGGCACGCGCTTCGCGTTGAAGGCGAACGGGTCGTCGCCCTTCCTCGACCGGCGCGAGGCGACGCTCGACCTCGATTTCGACGCGCTTCCGCTCGCGCGCTATGCCGAGTACGTCGCGCTGCCCGGGGGCGTCCTGGTTGCCGACGGCGCGCTCACGACGCGGCTCAAGCTCAGGTTCGTCACCGAGAAGACGATCGCACAGAGCGTGGTCCTGACCGGCACGGCCCGCCTCGACAAGCTCGCGCTCGTGCAAAAGGATGGCTCGCGGCTCGCCGGCGCTCGCTCGATCGACGTCGCGGTGGGGAAGCTCGACTGGCTCGCGCGCACGGTGGCGATCGATGCGATCAGCATCGATGGCCCGGACATGGACGTGAGGCGCAGCGAGAGCGGCGCGTTCGAGCTCGCCGCGATGGCGCCGGCGCCGGCGACCGCCTCGCCCCCCGGGAAGCCGTGGCAGTTTGCGCTGGCGCAGTTAGGCGTTTCGGGCGGCACGCTGCGCGTCGCGGACCGCTCGGTTACGCCGGCGTATGCGACGACGCTTTCGGGCATCGCCATCGCGGCCCGCGCGATCGCATCGAGCGGAACGCCGGGCAGGATCGAGCTCACGTTCGACGCGGACGACGGAGCGCATGCCGCGGTGCAGGCCGACGTCGATGTCGCGCACCGCGCGCTCCGCGGGCATGCGGACGTGACGAAGCTCGACGTTTCGCGTCTCGAGCCGTACTACGCATCGGCGCTCAACGCCGATATCCGACGCGCGACGCTCGATGTGAAGGCCGACTTCGCCTCGTCCATCGCGCCGTTCGCGCTGACCGTCTCGAACGGCTCCGCGTCGCTCGCCCGTGTGGAGGCTGCGCTGCACGATGATCGCGATCCGTTCCTGCGCATCGACGCTCTCGCCGTTTCGGGTTTCGCGCTCGACGCAGAAAACCGCAGCGTCGCGATCGACGATGTACGGTGGGGCGGTGGAGCGCTTCGCGTGCTGCGGCAAGGCGACGGGACGCTCGCGCTCGAGCGCATCGTGCGTGCGCAAAGCGAAGGCGGCGCGGTGTCGGCGCAGGCGTCGACCGCAGCCGGCAGCGGATGGAGCATCGTCGCACGCAAGGCGGCCATCGAGCACCTCGTCGTCGACGTCGAGGACCGGGTGCCGAAACCCGCCGTGAAGCTGCTCCTGTCCGACGTCCGGCTCACCGCCGACAACGTCGGCAACGCCCCGAAGGGGACCGTGCCGTTCGACGTGGCGGCGCGCATCGGCCGCTCCGGACGCGCCCGCGTCCAAGGCACGCTCGACAAGGCGCCGCTTCGCGCCGACGTTCGCATCACCGCGAGCGGCATCGACGTCGTGCCGATCAAGTCCTATTTCGAGTCGCGGACGAATGTCATCGTGACGCGCGGCAACGTCGCTGCAAACGGCCGGCTCGTCTACGCCGCGACGACGCAAGGCGCGCCGCGACTGAGCTACAAGGGCGACGCGAGCATCGCCGACTTCGCCTCGCTCGACCGCCCCACGTCGCAGGACCTCTTGCGCGTCGCCTCGCTGAAATTGACCGGCGTGGATGCCGCGAGCGATCCCGTTCGCGTGGTGATTGCCGGCGTCGCGATGGATCGCTTCTTCGCCCGGGCGATCCTCGACTCCGACGCGAAGCTCAACCTCAAGGAGCTTGCCGCTCCCGGCGCGGCTTCCGAGGATAGCGTGCAGCCGGCTCCCACGACGTCGGGTGGCGTGACGACGAAGGCATTGCCCGCCCCGGCTGCCGCCGGCGCATTGCCCGTTTCGATCGGCCGCATCGAAGTGTCGAACGGCGAAGTGCAGTACTCGGACTATTTCGTGCAGCCGAATTACAACGCGCATCTCACCAATGTCGCCGGGAGCGTCGGCGCCATGTCGGCGACGCAGTCGGGCGACGTCGACATCACCGGCAGCGTCGAAGGAACGGCGCCCGTCGCGCTGCGCGGCAGCGTGAACCCGTTTGCGGCGCAGTTGCAGCTCGATCTCACCGGCAAGGCCAGCGACGTCGACCTGCCGCCGCTCACGCCTTATTCCGTGAAGTACGCGGGCTACGGGATCGAAAAGGGGAAGCTGTCGCTCGAGGTTCACTACAGGATCGACGATCGCAAGCTCGCCGCGACCAATCGGCTGCGTCTCGACCAGCTCACGTTCGGTCAGCACGTCGACAGCCCGACCGCGACGAAGCTGCCGGTGCTGCTCGCCGTTTCCCTTCTCAAGGACCGCAACGGCGTGATCGACCTGGACCTGCCGATCCAGGGCACGCTCGACGATCCGAAATTCTCCGTGTGGCGCGTGGTCGTGCAGATTTTCGTGAACCTGATCACGAAGGCGGTGACGGCGCCGTTCGCGCTGCTCGCGTCGATCGGCGGTGGCGGCGAACAGCTCGCATTCGTCGAGTTCGCGCCGGGGCATGCGGACTTGTCGCCAGCGGCGGTTGCGAAGCTCGGCACGCTCGCGAAGGCGCTGAACGACCGGCCCGCGCTCAAGCTGGATGCGTCGGGCCGCGCGATTCCCGACGTCGACCGTGAAGGCCTCAAGCGCGCGGCGCTGGACGCGGCGCTGCGGATTCAGAAGCAAAAGGCCATTGCCGCCGCGGGAGAATCGGCGCCGCCGCTCGAGAGTCTCGCGATCGACCCTTCCGAATATCCGAAGCTGCTCGAGAGCGTCTACCGCGACACGAAGCTCGCCGACAAGCCGCGCAACGTCTTCGGGATGGCAAAGGCTATTCCTGCGCCGGAGATGGAGGCGATGCTGCTCGCGAGCTATCGCGTCGACGACGAGGCGCTCGCGACGCTCGCGAACCGCCGCGCGCAGGCGATCAAGGAGTGGTTCGCCCACGACGGCCACGTGGCGGCCGAGCGCATCTTCATCGTCAAGCCGAAGCTCGACAACGACGGCATCAAGGACGCTGGCGCGCCGACGCGCGTCGATTTCGCGATCCGCTGACTCGTCAGCGCACGCGCAGCGTGTCGAGGATCGCCTCGCCGCTTACCGTCACCGTCACTTCGCTCGTGCCGCCTTCGACGCCGACCGGCGCGACGCTCGACGCGGCAACGCCGCCCGCCTTGAACATCGGCTGCGGCCGACCGAAGTCGTTGGTCTGAATGGTCACGTGACCGGTGCGGTAGTCGCCTGCCCCGAACGCGCGGGCGGCGTTTTGCGCGCGCTGCTGCCAGTGGCGAATCGCCTGCGTGGTGAGCGCGTCCTCGGCGGCGCGCCGCGCCTCCGGGCTCACGCTGAACGACAGGCCCGACAGCAGCAGCCCTTCGCCGCCCTGCAGCCTGGAGACGAGCGCCGAAAGCGGGACGAAATCGCCGCTCTCGAGCGCGAGCGTCTGCGAGACGCGCCAGCGCAGCGGACGGTTCGGCTCCGAGATCTGGTACGAGCTGTATCCGATCGTCCGCGCCTCGACGCTGCTCGTCGCCTTGGCCTGCGCGAGCGCGCGCGCCATGCGCTGGTTGACGATGTTCGCGGCCTGCGCCGCGTCGGCGTTGTCCGCCTCGGCGCGCAGCAACGCGAGCATGCGGTCGTTCGGTACTTCGTTCGATGCCGATGCGCTCACCGTCACGATCGGTTGCGGCGCCGGCACCTGGACCAGCGTCGTCTGCGTGCCGAGCGTCGAGGGCGCGCCGTAGTTGGTCGGCGGCACGTAAGGGGGCGGCGACGGCGCATTCTGCTGTGCCAGCGCAGGCGCTGCGACCGCAACCAGCACCACGGCGACGCTTGCAGCGACGGTGCGAATCCAGCGAGCGTTCATGCGTGAGGTCCTTCCCGAAACAGGCGGACGCGCTCCGGCAGCGCGAGGATCGCGTCGCGATTGGACCACGAGAAGCAGCGCGTGGCCGCTGCCTGCCACGGCAGCCAGACGTGTCGCAGATGCTCGCGCGCCGACAAACGCACCGGCACCGGCGCTTCGACGTCGAGCGAGAACACGTGTTCGACGTTCATCGTCGTGCCCGGAGGGTAGCGGTGGCGCCACTGCGGAAAGATCTCGTATTGCTGCTCGAGGTGCCAATCGACGGGTCCGCCGAACGTATCCGCTTCGATGCCGGTTTCCTCCAGCAGTTCGCGGCGCGCGGTGTCGGCGAGCGCCTCGTCCTCGTCGCGGCTGCCGGTCACCGATTGCCAGAATCCCGGAAAGTCGGCGCGTTCGAGGAGCAGCACGTGCAATTGGGCCGTGTGGACGATCACGAGCACGGAGACCGGCTGCTTGTAGGAAGGGTCGGCCGGCGGCGACATGAACCGTCAACCGACGAGGACCCAGAACGGCACGTGGCGGTCGCGCCAGAACGCGCACGCCTCGGACAAGACGTCCTCGAGCGTGCGCCACTCCGTCGGATGCGTCTTGCGGTAATGCGGCGCGTGCGCGAGACGTATCGCGCAACCCGACTTGCCGATCCAGTCGCGATCCTCGAGCACGTCGGCGAGCGCGTCGAAGTTGCGGCCGAAGTACTCGGGAAGCGCGAGCCCGCTCGCGAGCGCCGAGAAAAGCGTCGCCCGATCCTCCGCGCCCGAGAGGTCGACCTCCAGGTAGCGGATCTTCGCGTGCCGCGCGGCCGCCTCGATCGCGTCGGCGTGGCCGTGGTATTCGAGCACGCACGCCTGGTCGAAGTCGGCGAGGTCCGGCAGCTTCATTCGCGAATCCTTCGGAACGTCGCGTAGTGGTCGCTCGTGTAATAGCATACTTCCGGCGCCTGGCGCGGGCCGCCGCAGACGATCCGGCGCGCGCCGCGCGTGCGCTCGCCGGGCGTCGTCACCGTGTATTCGTGGTAATAGCCGCGTCGTCGCGGCGGCAGCGCGTGCTCGCGATTGCCGAACGCGATGCCGTCGCGCTCGTAGTGAAACGGGCCGCCGGCGCGGATGCGGGCCAGCACCGCGCGCGCTTCGGGCGGCAGCGTCGAGACGTCGATCTCGTCCAGGCGGTTCGGAGGCTCGCGCGCCGAGGTCGCCGCCGATCCGGCCGCGAGCGCGAAAACGAGCGCCACGAGCATCGCGTGCGCGAGCGAACGTTTGACGACAGGCGCGGGCATCGAAAGGATCGCCCCAGTAATACGTATACCGGTACGGAGCGCGAGGCGTCAGCCGGCCGGCGTGACCGCGTCGGACGGCCGCACGCGAATGTGCAGCTCGCGCAGCTGCTGCTCGGTCGCAGGCGCGGGCGCATCGACCAGAAGATCCTGTCCGCGCTGCGTCTTCGGGAACGCGATGACGTCGCGGATCGAATCGGCGCCGCACATGAGCGCCGACATCCGGTCGAGACCGAACGCGATGCCGCCGTGCGGAGGAGCGCCGTACTGCAGCGCGTCGAGCAGGAAGCCGAACTTGCGGCGCTGGTCTTCGGCGCTGATGCCGAGCGCCGCGAACACGCGCGCCTGCACGTCCTGGCGATGGATGCGCACCGAGCCGCCGCCGATCTCCCAGCCGTTCAACACGACGTCGTACGCCTTCGCGAGCGCGTGCTCGGGGTCCGTCGCGAAGCTTTCGGCGTGCGCGTCCTTTGGAGCGGTGAACGGATGGTGGCGCGCGACCCATGCGCCGCTTTCGTCGTCCTGCTCGAACATCGGGAAGTCGACGACCCAAAGCGGCTTCCATCCGGGCTCGAAAAGGCCCCGATCGTGGCCGATCCGTCCGCGAAGCGCACCGAGCGTGTCGTTGACCACCTTCGCGCGGTCGGCGCAGAAGAAGACGACGTCGCCCGACGCGGCGTCCGTGCGCTCGAGGATCGTGCGGAGCACGTCGCCGGAAAGGAACTTGACGATCGGCGACTGCAGGCCTTGCTCCGACGGCTTCGCCGCGTCGTTGACCTTGATGTACGCGAGTCCCCTGGCGCCGTGCACGCTGGCGAGCGCCGCGTAGTCGTCGATTTCCTTGCGCGACATCGCGCCGCCGCCGGGGACGCGCAGCGCGGCGACGCGGCCGTTGCGCATGTCCGCGGCAGCACGGAACACCTTGAAGTCGACGCTGCGCATCACGTCCGTGAACTCGGTCAGCTTGAGCGGCACGCGCAGGTCGGGCTTGTCGGAGCCGTAGTCGCGCATGGCCTCGCCGTACGTCAGGATCGGGAACGGATCCGGCAACTCGACGCCGATCGCTTCGCGGAAGATCGTGCGCACCAGGCCTTCCATGATCCCGCGAATCTCGGACTCGTCGAGAAACGACGTCTCGATGTCGATCTGCGTGAACTCGGGCTGGCGATCGGCGCGCATGTCCTCGTCGCGGAAGCACTTGACGATCTGGTAGTAGCGGTCGAATCCCGCGATCATCAGCATCTGCTTGAAGAGCTGTGGCGATTGCGGCAGCGCGTAGAACTGCCCGTGATGCATTCGCGACGGCACGAGGAATTCGCGCGCCCCTTCCGGCGTCGACTTGTAGAGCACCGGCGTCTCGATGTCGACGAAGCCGTGCGCGTCCAAGTAGCGCCGCGCAGCGGCGGCCGCGCGATAGCGAACCATCAGGTTCTGCTGCATCTGCGGCCGGCGCAGGTCGAGCACGCGATGCGTGAGCCGCACCGTCTCCGACAGGTTCTCGTCGTCGAGCTGGAACGGCGGCGTCGCCGATGCATTCAG
>DATIEN010000174.1:0-3484 GCA_035455705.1 Casimicrobiaceae bacterium
ATCGCGCGGGACAAGGGCTTCTTCAAGGACGAAGGCCTCGATGCCACCGTCGCCTACTTCCCGTCCGGGGGCGACCTGATGGCGGCCGTCGTCGGCGGCAGCATCAGCATCGGATCGTCGGGATCGACGCCGCTCCTCACGTTGCGCGCCCGACCGTATCCGATACGGATCGTCGCGCAGATGTCCGACATCTCGGGCGCCGTGCAGATCGTGGTCAAGCGGTCGGTCAAGTCGCTCGACGACCTGTACGGCAAGAAATTCGCGATCATGCCCGGAACGGGCTCTGAGGCGATCTTCAATTCATTCGCCAAAGCCTACCAGTTCGATCCGTCCAAGGTGACCCTCGTCAACATGGCGCCCGCCGAGATGCTCTCGAGCTTTTCGCGCGGCGACGTCGAGGGCTTCGCGCTCTGGGAGCCCCACACGACGCGGGCGCGGAAGCTCTTCGACGGCAAGATGCTGGTGTCGGGGACGAAATCGGACATCCCGGGCAAGGAAGGCGGTAACCGCATCTATGCCGACCACAGCATGCTGTTCGCGACCGAATCGTTGATCAAGGACAAGCCCGACGTCGTGAAGTCGGTGCTGAAGGCGCTCGCGCGTGCCGGCGACTTCATCCGCACCAATCGCGACGAGACGACGCAGATCCTCGGCAAGGAGTTCGGATTCGACAAGGCGGACATGACGGACATCATGGGATCGAACCGCTACACGCTCGAGCTCGACGACCAGCTCGTGAACGACGTCAACGGCCTCGGCGACTTCCTGTCGCAGAAGAAAAGCATCCAGTCGAAGCCCGATGCGCGCGCGTTCATCGATCCCGACCCGCTGCGCGCCGTCCGGCCCGACCTCGTAAAGCTCAAGTAAGGCGACTGCTGCCGGTAGCATCGAACCCGACCCAACATGCCGAATCCCCGCGTACCTTTCCTCCTTGCCGACGAGCGGCCTGCGCTCGCGCCGCCCGACGGCAAGCCGCTGATCGTCCACGTCGTCGTCAACGTCGAGACGTGGCCGTTCGATCAGCCGATGCCGCGCAAGCTCCTGAGCGCGCCGCACGGCGCCGACGCCGTACCCGACATTCCGAATTTCTCGTGGGTCGAGTACGGGCTGCGCGTCGGCATGCCGCGGCTGTTCGCGTTGTTCGCCGAGCGGCGCGTACCGGTCAGCGCGTTCGTCAACGCGGGTGTCTGCGACGACTACCCGCGCCTTGCAGAGCGCGTCGGGGAAGCGCGCTGGGAGATCGTCGGCCACGGCTACCGACAGCGCTCGCTGCAGGCCGAGGGTGCCGGCGAGCGCGAAGTGATCGAGAAGTCGCTGGACCGGCTCTCGCGCTTCTACGGCGTGCGCCCGCGCGGGTGGCTGGGCCCGGGCCTCAAGGAGACGCTCGACACGCCCGATCATCTCAAGGCGGCCGGCATCGAATACGTCTGCGACTGGGTGATCGACGACCTTCCCGACTGGATGCAGACGCGCCATGGCCCGCTGATCTGCATGCCGTACACGCTCGAGCTCAACGACAGCACGCTCTACGCCGTGCAGCAGCATCCATCCGAAGCGATGTACCGGCGGATGCTCGATTCCCTCGAATGCTTCGCCCGCGAGCTCGCCCACCAGCCGCGCATCCTCACGCTGGCGCTGCATCCGCACCTGATCGCGGTGCCGCACCGCATGGTGTACCTCGAGCGGATGATCGACGAGCTTCAGTCGCGCACCGACGCGGTGTTCATGACCGGCAACGCCATCGCCGACTGGTTCGTCGCGGCCGACGCGCGCGGGCGGCAGAAGTGACGATGGAACCCGCCATCCTCCCGGGGCTGCAGGAGCGCATCACACCTTCGCGCACGGCGCTTCTCATCGTCGACATGCAGAAGGATTTCTGCATCGAGACGATGGCGACGGCGGGAACCGGCCGCGACCTGTCGCGGACGAAGGCGATCATCCCCGATCTCGCGCGAATGCGCCGCGCCGCGCGCGAGGCGGGCGCGCTCGTCGTGCATGTCGGATTCCTGACGCTGCCCGATCATCTGAGCGACGGCGGTCCGTGGCTCGCGCAGCGGCGGCGCTCGCCCTTCGCCAACGAGTCGATCGCGATGGAAGGCAGCGCAGGCGCCGAGTTCATCGACGAGCTCGCGCCGGAAGAGGGCGAGGTCATCGTTCGCAAGCACCGCTATTCCGGCTTCGCCGGCACCAACCTCGACCTGATCCTGCGCTCGCACGGCATCGCCACCTGCATCGTTACCGGCGTGTCGACGAACGTCTGCGTCGAATCGACGTTCCGCGCCGCGTTCGACCTGGGCTACTACGTCGTCGTCCCGCGCGACGCGACTGCTTCGTGGAGCGTCGAGCTCGGCGAAGCGGCGCTCGCCAACGTCGAACACCGCTTCGGGATCGTGACGTCGGTCGACGAAATCATCGCGATCTGGCGCGAGCGGTCGCCCGCGCATTCGAGGGCGCGCACATGAACGATTCCGCGGAGTACGGGCACGTCGCGTTCGTCGGCGCCGGCGCCATCGGTTGCTACGTCGGGGGGCGGATGGCGCTCGCCGGCATCGACGTCACGCTGATCGATCCGTGGGGCGCGCACGTCGACACGATCAAGGGCGACGGCGTCGGCCTGAGCGGGACGCAGGGCGAGGCGACGGCACGGGTGCAGGCGCTGCACGTGCACGAAGTGCAAAGCCTCCTCGACAAGCCCGTCGACGTCGCGTTCATCGCGGTCAAATCGTACGACACCGAGTGGGCGACGCTGCTGATCCGCGACTACCTGTCGTCGTCCGGCTTCGCGGTTTCGCTGCAAAACGGCATCAACGAGGAGCGGATTGCCCGTCACCTGGGCTTTGGACGCACGCTCGGCTGCATCGCGAGCACGATCGGCGTGTCGCTCGTCGCGCCGGGGCGCGTCGTGCGCCATTACCAGCCGGGCGGCTCGGCCTATACGATCTTCCGCGTCGGCGAGGTGCACGGGCGAATCACGCCGCGCGCGCGGGCCGTCGCGGCGATGCTGCGCACCGTCGACAGCAGCGAGGTGACGAGCGACTTGTGGGGAGAACGCTGGGCCAAGCTGACGGCGAACTCGATGCACAACGGGCTCGCGGCGATCACGGGGCTCACGCATCTCGGCATCTATGGCCGGCGCGAGCCCCGCCGCATGGCGATCCGGCTGGGCGGCGAAGCGGTGCGCGTCGGCCGCGCGCTCGGCTACAACGTCACGTCGATCCGCGACATTCCCGTCGACCTCCTCGAGGGCGCGGCGCGCGGCGACGAAGAGGCGCTCGCGTTCGCCGAGCAGCGGATGGAGGGATGGACCGCGCGCATGACGGACGAAGGACGGCCGTCGACCGCGCAGGACGTGCTGAAGGGTCGCCGCACCGAGATCGACGCGATCAACGGGCTCGTCGTCGATTCGGCACGCGAGGCGCGGATCGACGTGCCGTATCAGCGCGCGCTCCTCGACCTCGTGAAGCGGATCGAGCGGCGGTCGCTC
>DATIEN010000175.1:0-4777 GCA_035455705.1 Casimicrobiaceae bacterium
CAACGTGCAAAGGCTCGCGAGGACGTTGACGCGCGATGCGTAGGGCCGCTCGCCGACGAACGCCAGTACGCCGGCGCCAACGACCGGAAGCGCGAGGACCGCGAGGATCTCGATCATCGTTCGGGCGCGCCGGACGGCGGCGCGCTGGACCGGGGCGTTCGCTCGCGTGCGGGCGGCGGGCGCGTGCCGAGATCGTCGCGCAGCTGCTCGAGATGCGACAGATCGAGGCTGTCGAATCGCTCGCGGATCTGGAAGAAGAAGACGCCGAGGATCAGCATGCCGACGAGCACGTCGAGCGCGATGCCGAGCTCGACGACCATCGGCATGCCGTAAGTCGCGCTCGTCGCCGCGAAGAACAGGCCGTTCTCCATCGCGAGGAAGCCGATGACCTGCGGGATCGCCTTGCGACGCACGATCATCATCAGGAACGACAGCATGACGATGGCGATCGCGATGCCGAGGGTCGAGCGCGTCACCGTGCTTGCGAGCTGCGAGATCGGCAGAGCGAGGTTGAACGCGAACACGACCAGCACGATGCCGATCAGCATCGTCGTCGGGATGTTCACGAGTCCCTCGAATTCCCAGCGGACGTCGAGCTTGCGCACCATCCGGTGCAGCAGCCATGGCAGCAGAAAGACCTTGAGCAGCAGCGTCAGCGCGACCGACTCGTAGAGGTGCGGCTGCCTGGTGGTGTACGCGACGACGCCGGTCGACAGCGCGAGCACGAAGCCCTGCGCCGCGAACAGGTCGATCAGCGTGACGACGCGTCGCTGTGCGAGCATCGCGAACGCGAGCAGCAGCAGCACAGCCGCGCACAGGTTGATGAGCTGGGAGCCGATGGACATCGTCTCTAGCCGCCGAGCAGCAGCTTGACGAGCATCCCGAGCACGGCGAGCAGGAATGCGGTGCCGAGGAACTCGGGCGCCCGGAAGATCCGCAGCTTCGCCGACACCGTCTCGATCAGCGCGAGAGCGGCTCCGCCGACGCCGAGCTTGGCGACGAGGATCGGGACGGCGGCGACGATCCCGACGACGTCCGCTCCGCCGGCGATGCCGAAGGGCACGAACAACGCGATGCCGATGCACGAGTAGTTGAAGAGCTTGAGCGCCGACGCCCATTCGAGCAGCGCGAGGTGACGCGCCGAGTACTCGAGCAGCATCGCCTCGTGGATCATCGTGAGCTCGAGGTGCGTCGCCGGGTTGTCGACCGGTATGCGTGCGTTCTCGGCAAGCGACACCATCGTGAAGGCGACGCCGGCGAACGCGAGGCTCGGGTAGATGCCGAGCGCGCTTCGCGACAGCGTATCGACGATCGTTGGCAGCGACGTCGATCCCGAGATCAGCGACGCGGTGAACAGCACCATCAGGAGCGCCGGCTCGGCGAGGAAGCCGACGAACATCTCGCGCCGCGCGCCGAGCGACCCGAATGCCGTCCCGATGTCCATTGCCGCCAGCGCGATGAAGATTCGCGCCAGTGCGAAGAGCCCGACGAGCGCGATCGCGTCGGCCGCGGTCGCGAATGGCAGCGCCGTCGCGAGGGACGGCACGATGGCCGCGGCGCAGCACATCGCGCCGAATACGATGTACGGCGTGATCCGGAACATCGGCGACGCGTTCTCCGCGACGACCGCGTCCTTGACGAACAGCTTGTGGATCGTCCGGTAGGGCAGCAGGATCGACGGCGCACGCCGGTTCGCGAGCCAGGCGCGACACTGGTTCACCCAGCCGATCAAAAGCGGAGCCAGCGCCAGCGCGAATGCGACCTGCAGCAGCTGCGAGGCGAGGGCGCCGGGGCTGATCGCGGATGTCATCGCAGCGACGTCAGCGCACGAAGAACAAAAGCGCGATCAGCGTCGCAAAGCTGTAGAGCAGGTAAACGCCGATGCGCCCCTGCTGCAGCAAGCCCACGACGCGGGCGACGCGCTCGACGGCGCGGCCGATCGGCTGGTAGAGCCAGCCCCACAGGCGGTCGCTCGCGCGCATGAAATAGGTCGGAGCGGCGTCCGCAGGGGCCGGCAGGTGGCGCTCGATGCGGAAGAACGGCTCGAACACCTGGCGAATCGGCTGGCCGAAGCCTTCGGCGGTGTCCTGCATCCGCGCGGTGAGCAGCGGAAAGCCGCAATCCCACGCCGGCGCGCGCCGCACGCGGCCGTGCCAGATGCGATGCACGACGAGCATCGTCACCAGGACGACGGCGACGATCACGACGAGCACCACGAGGGGGCTGTAGCTCGAGCGCCCCGTCGCGACCGGCGCGAGCAGCCACCAGCTCGATTCGCCGGTGGCGCCGATGCGCGTCGAAAGGAGCAGCGCGTCGACGTGATCGATCGCGCCGATCACGGTGACCGGGAAGATGCCGAGAACCACGCAGCCGGCCGCGAGCAGTACGAGTGCGATCCGCTCGGGGATGCCGGCATCGTGCGCGTGCGCAAGCTCCGGCTCTCGCGGGCGACCGAGGAAGATGACGCCGTAGAACTTGACCATCACGTACGCGGCGAGCGCCACGGCGAGCACCAGCGCCGCGGCAGCGAGCGGCACCAGCATGTTGACGAACGTCTGCGGCAGGCTCGGCGTGAACAGGAACGCCTGCAGCAGCAGCCACTCGGAGACGAAGCCGTTGAGCGGCGGCAGCCCGGCGATTGCGAGCGTGCCGACGAGCGCGAGCCAGGCGACCCACGGCATCCGGTGAATCAGTCCGCCGAGCTTGCCGAGGCTGCGCTCGCGCGTCGCGTGCAGCACGGAACCGGTGGCGAGGAACAGCAGGCTCTTGAAGAACGCGTGATTCAGCGCGTGGTAGAGCGCCGCGGTGAGGGCGATCCCGGCGAGGAGCGGCTTGCCGTTCGCCTGGAAGAGAATCGCGAGACCGATGGCCGCGACGATGACGCCGACGTTCTCGATCGACGAATAGGCGAGCAGCCGCTTCATGTCCGTCTGCACGGCAGCGAAAACGACGCCGAACAGCGCGGAGAGGAGGCCGAGCGCGATCGCCGCGACGCCCCACCACCACGCCTGGACGTGCAGAAGATCGAACGTGACGCGCACGAGACCATAGATGGCGGTCTTCAGCATCACGCCGCTCATCATCGCGGACACCGGGGACGGCGCGGCCGGATGCGCCTCGGGCAGCCACACGTGCAGCGGCAGCAGGCCCGCCTTGGCGCCGAATCCGGCGAGCGCGAGGAAGAACGCGATGCTCGGCCAGGCGCCACCGAGCAGCACGCTGCGCATGCCGTCGAACGTGTAGTCGCCGCGCCCGCCCTGCAGCACGCCGAAGCAAAGCAGGATCGCGATGGCGCCGACGTGCGCGATCAGCAGGTAGAGGTAGCCGGCGCGTCGGATCTCCGCCTTCCGGTGGTCCGTCGTCACGAGAAAGAACGACGCGAGCGCCATCGTTTCCCATGCGACCATGAACAGGTACGCGTCGTCGGCGATCAGCACGACGGCCATCGCCGCGACGAACACGTGGTATTGCAAACCGACGAGGCCGGGCGCAGCCCCTTCCTCACGGCGAAAGTAGCCCGACGAAAAAAGCGAAATGCACGCCGACGCGGCGCCGAGCAGTATCAGGAAGAACGCCGAGAGCGCGTCGAGGCGCAGGTGAAACGGCAGGTCGGGAAGGCCGAGCGGCAGGACGAGCGACTGGGGCGGGCCGGGCAGCGCGCTCGAGGCCACGCCGGCAAGCGCGGCGCCGACGACCGCCCCCGCCGGAAACAGCACGCGGACGACGCGCAGATCGCGCGGACGGACGATGCATGCAGCGCCGATCGCGAGCCACAGCGTGATGGCGACGACGAGCGCGGGCAGCGGCGTCATCGCGCCTTACTGTCCGCTGTCGGTGTGCAGCGTCATGACCATCGGTCCTACTTCACCCGCATGCCCGGGGTGGCTCCCGAATCGGGCGTCATGAGGAAGATGCCGGGCCCTTCGCCGGAGGCCGCGAGCACCATGCCTTCGGACACGCCGAAGCGCATCTTGCGCGGCGCGAGGTTTGCAACCATCGGGGTCAGGCGCCCGACCAGCGCTTGCGGCGCGTACGCCGACTTGATGCCGGCGAACACGGTTCGCGGGCGATCTTCGCCGACGTCGAGCGTGAGCTTGACGAGCTTGTCGGCGCCTTCGACGGCCTCGGCCGCGACGATGCGGGCGATGCGCAGATCGATCCTGGCGAAGTCGTCGATGGTGATCCGAGAATCCATGCTCGCCGATTCGGCTTTCGCGACGGTGGAAGATGGCGCTGCCCCGACCGCAGGCGTTTCGAGCCCGAGCAGCCGATCGATCTTCTTCGGATCGATCCGCGTCATCAGATGCTTGTACGCGTTGATCCGCGACGGCTCCCCCCATGCGTCGCCCCATGCGAAGTCACGCTGGAGGCCGAAGAGCTCGCGCGCAACCCGCGACGCGAGCCGAGGCAGCACCGGCGCCAGCATGACGGTGAGCGCCTGGAAGCCTTGCATCGCCTGCGAGCAAATCGTCTGCAGCGCGTCGCGCCTGGCCGGGTCCTTCGCGAGCAGCCAGGGCTGCGCCGCGTCGAACGACCCGTTGATGCGGTCGGCGATCCGCATCGCGTCGCGCAGCACGCGCCCGTATTCGCGCGCGTCGTAATGCGCCCGCGCCGCCTCGGCGTCCATCTGCGCGGTCGTCAGCCGATCGGCGCGGTCCGCGGCCGACTCCGCGGGCGTGGCGAGCACGCCGTCGAAGTGCCGCGTGATGAACGGCGCGGCGCGGCTAGCGATGTTCACGTACTTGCCGATCAGGTCGCTGTTGACGCGCGCGACGAA
>DATIEN010000176.1:0-6110 GCA_035455705.1 Casimicrobiaceae bacterium
TTCGCCCTCCCCGCCTCGGCGGAAGACCAGCTCGCCCTCGCCCAGAAGAGCGGCTGCACCGCGTGCCATTCGGTCGACAAGAAGATCGTCGGTCCCGCGTACAAGGAGGTCGCGAACAAGTACCGCAATGATTCGGGTGCGGCCGCGAAGCTCGTCGAGAAGGTGAAAAAAGGCGGCTCGGGCGTCTGGGGACAGATTCCGATGCCACCGAATTCGCCCCAGGTGAGCGACGCCGACATCCAGGCCGACGTCAAGTACATTCTCTCGCTCAAGTAGCCTTCGGCATGTGATACGCTTGCCGGCGCACGCAGGAGAGAGCGCCGCGTTTGCGCGCGGCGCCGCCGAAGGCGTAATCCCGAAACCGCTCAGGCAAAAGGGCTGCGTGCGAGGGCAGGCACGATCTGGAGAGTGGTTGCGGACTTTTCGTCCGCAGCCCACCGAAGGGGCACCGGCACGGCGCGCTTGATGCGTCGGTCGCAATCTCTCAGGTAAAAAGGACAGACGGGGCGGCGCGGTTCTTTCCGCGACGCCCTTTGTTTCGTTCGACCGGAGACGGCGTGCCCAGGACCACCGCCCTCAATGCAGTGCATCGCGCGCAAGGCGCGCGGATGGTCGACTTCGGCGGCTTCGACATGCCGCTGCACTACGGCTCGCAGATGGACGAGCACCACGCGGTGCGCAGCGACGCCGGCATGTTCGACGTTTCGCACATGCGCGTCGTCGATCTCCGCGGCGAAGAAGGCGGCTCGCCGCGCGCCTTCCTCCGCTATGTGCTCGCGAACGACGTCGACAAGCTGAAAACCCCGGGCAGGGCGCTCTATTCGTGCCTGCTTCGCGACGACGGCGGCGTCGTCGACGACCTGATCGTCTATTACTTGCGCGACGATCTTTTTCGCATCGTCGTCAACGCCGCGACCGCCGACAAGGACATCGAATGGCTGCGCGGGCTCGCCTCCGCGCGTGCGCCGGGACTGTCGATCACGCCGCGCGAGGATCTCGCGATGATCGCGGTGCAGGGCCCGAACGCGCGCGTCAAGGTGTGGCGATCGGTCCCCGGCAGCGAGGCGGCCACGACGGAATTGAAACCGTTCAGCGGCGCGTCCTTCGCGACGCCGTGGGGCGAGGCGTTCGTCGCGCGCACCGGTTACACCGGCGAGGACGGTTTCGAGATCGTGCTTCCCGCTGCGCACGTGCACGCGCTGTGGCAGGCGCTCTGCGACGCGGGTGTAAGGCCGTGCGGACTCGGCGCGCGCGACACGTTGCGCCTCGAGGCCGGGATGAACCTGTACGGCCAGGACATGGACGAGACGGTATCGCCGCTCGAATCGGGTCTCGGCTGGACCGTGGACACGAACGGCCAGCGCGACTTCATGGGCCGTGAAGCGCTGGCCGGCAGGCCCGCCGAACGCAGGCTCGTCGGCCTCGTGCTCGCCGATCCGGGCGTGCTGCGCGCGCATCAGGTCGTGCACACCCGCCATGGCGACGGCGAGGTCACGAGCGGCACGTTCTCGCCGACGATGCGCAAGTCCATCGCCTTTGCGCGCATTCCCGCGGCCGTCGAGGACGGCGAGCGCGTGCGCGTCGACGTGCGCGGCCGGATGCTCGAGGCGCGCGTCGTCAAGCCGCCGTTCGTGCGCAACGGCCGCGTCCTCGTGACCTGAAGCATTCCGACAACCTGTCGACGGAGCGTTCGATGAATGTACCGGAAGGACTCAAATACGCGGAAACGCACGAGTGGCTGCGCGCCGAATCCGACGGCACCGTGACGATCGGCATCACCGATCACGCGCAGTCGGCGCTCGGCGATCTCGTCTACGTCGACCTGCCCGCACAGGGTCGGGTGGTGGCCGCGGGCGAGGCCTGCGCCGTCGTCGAGTCGGTGAAGGCCGCGAGCGACGTCTACGCGCCGATCGCCGGCGAGATCGTCGAGAGCAACGCTGCACTCGCGGGTTCGCCGGAAGCGATCAACGCCGACGCGTACGCCGCGTGGCTCTTCAGGATGCGACCTTCCGATCCGGGCGCGCTCGCGTCGTTCATGGACGCCGACGCCTACAAGCGATTCGTCGCGAGCCAGGCTTGACCGCGCCGATGGACATGCGCACGAAGCCCGGACTGCAAGCGCTCGAAGCGCACGACGCGTTCGTCGAGCGGCACGTCGGAACTTGGGCCTCGGCGCAGGATGCGATGCTGACCGCGATCGGCTTCGCATCGCGCGCGGCGCTGATCGACGCCGTCGTGCCGGCCGCGATCCGCAGCGCCGATCCGTTGCCGTTGCCGGCGCCGCTCGGCGAGGCGGAAGCGCTCGCGCGGCTTCGCCGCATCGCCGAAAAGAACCGGGTGCTGAAGTCGTTCATCGGCCAAGGCTACTACGGAACGCACACGCCGGGCGTGATCCAGCGCAACGTCTTCGAGAATCCCGCGTGGTACACGGCCTACACGCCGTACCAGCCGGAGATCTCGCAGGGACGACTCGAGGCGCTCGTCAACTTCCAGACGATGGTCGCCGATCTGACCGGCATGGACATCGCGAACGCGTCGATGCTCGACGAGGCGACGGCCGCCGCCGAAGCGATGATGCTGTGCCAGCGCGCGGGCGCCGCGACGAGCCGCACCTTCTTCATCGCGGAGGACGTCTTCGCGCAGACGATCGACGTCGTGCGCACGCGCGCCGCACCCCTACACATCGACGTGATCG
This sequence comes from Casimicrobiaceae bacterium, assembly GCA_035455705.1. GTDB lineage: Bacteria > Pseudomonadota > Gammaproteobacteria > Burkholderiales > Casimicrobiaceae > VBCG01. The sequence goes on from DATIEN010000176.1 coordinate 2,696, forward strand.
TCGGTCCTGCCGAGGCTGCGGCATCGGCCGGCGCGTTCGGCGTGCTGCTGCAATATCCGGGGGCGGATGGCGACGTCCGTGATTACCGCTCGCTCGTCGAGGCCGTGCATGCGAAGAACGGACTCGTCGTCGTCGCGGCCGACCTGCTCGCACTGACGCTGCTGACGCCGCCCGGTGAATTCGGCGCCGACGTGGCCGTCGGATCGTCGCAGCGCTTCGGCGTGCCGATGGGCTTCGGCGGTCCGCACGCCGCGTTCATGGCCACGCGCGACGCGTTCAAGCGCGCGCTGCCGGGACGGCTCGTCGGCGTCACCGTCGATGCGGCCGGCGCGCCCGCCTACCGGCTCGCGCTGCAGACGCGCGAGCAGCACATCCGGCGCGAGAAGGCGACGTCGAATATCTGCACGGCGCAGGTGCTGCTGGCCGTGATCGCCGGCATGTACGCGGTCTACCACGGCGCCGAAGGTCTCACCACCATCGCGGCGCGTGTGCACCGGCTGGCCGCCATCCTGCGCGAAGGCCTCGTGCGCCTGGGCTTCGACGTGCCGACGACGTCCTTCTTCGACACGATCGTCGTCGCGACGAGCGAGGCGACTGCGTCGATTGCGCAACGGGCAGTCGCGGCCGGCTGCAACCTGCGCCTGCGCGACGCCGCCTCGCTCGGCATCGCCGTGGACGAGACGACGACGCGCGAGGACCTGGCGCTGCTGTGGCGCGTGTTCGCCGGCCGCGACGTCGACCTCGACGTCGATGCGATCGACGCGGCAATCGACGACGGTTACCCGGCGCCGCTCGCCCGGACGTCTGCGTTCCTTACGCATCCGGTCTTTCGCACGCATCGCTCGGAGACGCGGATGCTGCGCTACCTGCGCCGTCTCGCCGACAAGGACCTTGCGCTCGACCGGACGATGATTCCGCTCGGTTCGTGCACGATGAAGTTGAACGCCACGTCGGAGCTGGTGCCGGTGGGATGGCCCGAGTTCTCGGCACTGCATCCGTTCGCGCCAGCTGCGCAGGCGGCCGGCTACCGCCAGCTCGTCGACGACCTCGAGCGGATGTTGTGCGCGGTGACCGGCTACGACGCCGTTTCGCTGCAGCCGAACGCGGGCTCGCAGGGCGAGTACGCGGGTCTGCTGATGATCCACGCGTATCACGCGAGCCGCGGCGAAGCGCATCGCGACGTCTGCCTGATCCCGGCGTCGGCGCACGGAACGAACCCCGCCTCGGCGCAGCTCGCCGGCATGCGCGTCGTCGTCGTCGCGTGCGATCGCGACGGCAACGTCGACCTCGCCGACCTCCAGGCGAAGGCCGCGCAGCACCGCGACCGGCTCGCCGCGATCATGGTCACGTACCCGTCGACGCACGGCGTGTTCGAGCCGGGCATCGTCGGCATCTGCGAAATCGTGCACGCCCACGGCGGCCAGGTGTACGTCGACGGCGCGAACCTGAACGCGCTCGTCGGGCTTGCGGCGCCGGGACGCTTCGGCGCCGACGTCTCGCACCTCAACCTGCACAAGACGTTCTGCATCCCGCACGGCGGCGGCGGCCCCGGCGTGGGTCCGGTTGCGTGCCGGCAGCATCTCGTGCCATTCCTGCCGGGACATCGGCATCTGCCGGGGCGCAGGGGTGCGCCGGCGGTCAGCGCCGCGCCGTACGGCTCGGCGTCGATCCTGCCGATATCGTGGATGTACGTCACGATGATGGGCGCCTGCGGCCTTCGCGACGCCACAGAGAGCGCGATCCTTGCGGCCAACTACGTCGCGAAGCGCCTCGCGCCGCACTACCCGGTGCTCTACAGCGGGGCCGGCGGCCTCGTCGCGCACGAGTGCATCCTCGACCTGCGTCCGCTGAAGGCGCTGGCCGGCGTCGAGGTGGAGGACGTCGCCAAGCGGTTGATCGACTACGGATTCCACGCGCCGACGATGAGCTTCCCGGTGGCCGGCACGCTGATGGTCGAGCCGACGGAAAGCGAGTCCAAGGCCGAGCTCGATCGCTTCGTCGACGCGATGATCGCGATCCGCGGCGAAGTGCGCGCGATCGAGCGCGGCGAGCTCGACCGCGACGACAATCCGCTGAAGCATGCGCCGCACACCGCGAAGACGGTGTCGGCCGACGCATGGCCGCACGCGTACACGCGCGAGCGGGCCGCCTGGCCGGTCGCTTCGCTCGCGGCGGACAAGTACTGGTGCCCGGTCGCGCGCGTCGACAACGTGTACGGCGACCGCAACCTGTTCTGCAGCTGCGTCCCCGTCGACGACGAGGCGGCCGAGATCGCCGCCTGATCCTCGGGACCGTGGAATGCGCATCGCCGTCCTCGGCGGAGGTGTCGTGGGCGTCGCGTCCGCGTGGTACCTCGCGGTCGACGGCCACGAGGTCACGCTCGTCGATCGCCAAAGCGGGCCGGCGCTTGAAACGTCGTTCGCGAACGGCGGGCAGATCTCCGTCTCGCACGCGGAGCCGTGGGCGAACCCCGGCGCGCCGTTCAAGATCCTGAAGTGGCTCGCGCGGGACGATGCGCCGCTCCTGTTCCGGCCTCGGTTCGACTGGCGCCAGTGGCGCTGGGCGGTCACGTTCCTGCTCGAATGCCTGCCCTCGCGCACGGAGCGCAACACCATCCAGTGCCTGAGCCTCGCGCTCTATTCGCGAGAGTGCCTGAAGGCGCTGCGCAACGACACCGGCATCTCCTACGACCAGCTCGAGCGCGGCATTCTGCAGTTCTACACGGACCCGGTGGAATTCGCACGGGGCGCTCGCGCGGCGGAACTCATGCGGCGCTACGGCTGCGACCGCGACGTGAAGACACCCGACGAGTGCATCGCGATCGAGCCGGCGCTCGCGCAGTGCCGCGATCGGCTCGCCGGCGGCATCTACACGGCGAGCGACGAGTCGGGCGACGCGAAGACGTTCACAAGCGAGCTCGCGCGCATGGCGGCGGAGCGCGGCGTCGCCTTCCACTGGGAGACCGAGGTCACGGGCCTCTCGGTTGCAGGTGAAGAAATCGACGCGGTGCACGTCGTGCGCGATCGGTGCCGCTTCGACGTTCTCGACGCGGACGCGTACGTCATGGCGCTAGGCAGCTACAGCCCGCTCGTGCTCTCGCCGATCGGCGTGCCGTGCAACGTGTATCCGGCGAAAGGCTATTCGGCGACGATCGACATCGCCGGCCACGCGGGGGCGCCATCGGCATCGCTGACCGACTCAGACTGGAAGATCGTCCTGACGCGCCTCGGCCATCGATTGCGCGTCGCCGGAACGGCCGAACTGAGCGGCTGGGACCGCTCGCTCGATCGCACGCGCTGCGAGGCGCTCACGGCGCGCACGTTCGACCTCTTTCCCGACGCCGGCGATCGCGACGGCGTCCGCTACTGGACGGGATTGCGCCCGGCGACGCCGTCGAACGTGCCGCTCCTCGGGC
>DATIEN010000177.1:0-3691 GCA_035455705.1 Casimicrobiaceae bacterium
CTCGCGCAGGTGGGCTGGCGCTTGATCGACGGCGTGGCCGCGAAAATGAGCGACGATTTCTTCGCCCGTTTCGCGGCCCGTTTCGCGCCGCCGCAGCCCGGCGTGGCGGGCGGCGCATCGGCCGCCGTCGCAGTGCCGCCCGCCGAGGCGACGGTCACGACGGAGTCAGCGCCGATTGCGCCTCCCGGCGGTGCGCAATGGATCCGTTATGCGGCGATCCTCGCGATCATCGTCGTGCTGATCGTCCTGTACGCGCGCGGGTATCGTTGACGGAAGCGAGGTAGCGAAACCGATGGACAGCGTCGATCTGGACGTGCTGCGCAAGAGCGCGCAGTGGGTGGACGAGGGCCGCCGCGTGCTGCTCGTCACGGTCGTCAAGACGTGGGGCAGCTCGCCGCGGCCGGAGGGCGCCATGCTCGCCGTACGCGAGGACGGACTCGTCGCCGGGTCCGTCTCCGGCGGCTGCATTGAGGACGACATCATCGATCGTTCGCGGCGCGAGGGCCAGCGGGCGACCCAATGCCAGGTCGTCACGTACGGCGTCAGCGCCGACGAGGCTCGTCGCTTCGGCCTGCCATGCGGCGGCACGATCGAGCTCGTGCTCGAGCCGCTGACGCGGGAGTCGGGCATTCGGGCGCTCCTGCGCGAAGTCGAGCTAGGACATCTGGTCGCGCGGAGGCTCGATCTCGCGTCCGGTTTCGCCACGCTGCATCCATCACGGGCGAGTGACGGGCTCGCGTTCGACGGCAAGGTGCTGCGGACGATCCACGGCCCGCGTTACCGGATGCTCGTGATCGGCGCGTCGCAGCTGTCCAAGTACCTCGCGCAGATCGCCATCGGGCTCGGCTACGACGTGACGATCTGCGACCCGCGCGACGAATACACCGAGACCTGGGACGTGCCCGGCGTGCACGTCGTGCGCACGATGCCCGACGACACCGTGCAGGCGATGCGCCTCGACGAGCGCTGCGCGGTGGTCGCGCTCACGCACGACCCCAAGCTCGACGATCTCGCGCTGATGGAGGCGCTCAAGTCGCCGGCGTTCTATGTGGGCGCCATCGGCTCGCGCGCCAACAACGAGAAACGGCGCGAACGCTTGCGCGAGTTCGAGCTGTCGGACGCCGAGATCGCGCGGCTGCATGGCCCCATCGGGCTCTACATCGGCAGCCGCACGCCGCCGGAGATCGCGATCTCGATCCTCGCCGAAGTCACCGCCATCAAGAACGGCGTGGACGCGTCGCGGATCGTGTCGGTGGCCGAAGGGAAGGCTGCTCGCGCGCCGACGCCCGCCTGCAGCGTCGCGGACGAAACGCCCGACCGCGCGAACGTGGGCGGATGAACGAGCCAGCGCCCGCGGGTCGACTGCGGTACCACAGCGGCTTCGGCAGCGAGTTGGCAACGGAGGCGCTGGAGGGCGCGCTGCCCCTCGGCCGCAATTCGCCGCAACGGCCGCGTTACGGCCTCTATGCGGAGCAGCTGTCGGGCACGGCATTCACCGCGCCGCGGCACGCGAATCGGCGCTCGTGGCTCTACCGGATACGCCCGGCGCTCTTGCACGGGACCTTCGAGCCGCTGGCGCAGCCGCGGATCGCGACGGCGCCGTTCGACGCGACCCGGACGTCGCCCGATCCGTTGCGCTGGGATCCGTTCCCGCTGCCGGTCGCGCCGACCGATTTCGTCGACGGGCTCGCGACCATCGCGGGCAACGGCAATGCCGCGGCGCAGACGGGCATCGGGATACACGTCTACGCTTGCAATCGCTCGATGCGAGGGCGCTTCTTCTACGATGCCGACGGCGAATTGCTGATCGTTCCGCAACAGGGCGCGCTCCGCATCGCCACCGAGCTCGGCGTGCTCGACGTCGCACCGGGCGAGATCGCGCTCGTGCCGCGCGGGATCCGCTTCGATGTGGCGCTCGGCGACGAGACGACACCGGCGCGCGGTTACGTCTGCGAGAACTACGGCGCGCAGTTCAGGCTGCCGGAGCTCGGGCCGATCGGCGCGAACGGCCTCGCGAACGCGCGCGACTTCCTCGCGCCGGTCGCCGCGTATCGGGACGAGGAAGGCGAGTTCGAGCTCGTCGCGAAGTTCGGCGGACGCCTGTGGCGGGCGCCGATCGACCACTCGCCGCTCGACGTCGTCGCCTGGCACGGCAACTACGCGCCGTGCAAGTACGACCTGTCGCGGTTCAACGCCGTGAACACGGTGAGCTTCGATCATCCGGATCCGTCGATCTTCACGGTGCTGACGTCGCCGTCCGACACGGCGGGCACGGCGAACGTCGACTTCGTGATCTTTCCGCCGCGCTGGCTGGTCGCCGAGGACACGTTCCGGCCGCCGTGGTTTCATCGCAACGCGATGAGCGAGTACATGGGCCTCATCCGCGGCAGCTACGACGCGAAGGCCGAAGGCTTCGTGCCCGGCGGCGGAAGCCTGCACAATGCGATGATCGGACACGGTCCGGACGCCGCCACGTTCGAGCGCGCGTCGAGCGCAAGGCTCGCGCCGCAGAAGCTCGCCGACACGCTCGCGTTCATGTTCGAGAGCCGCTACGTGATCCATCCGACGCCGCTCGCGCTCGCAGCGCGCGAACTGCAGCGCGATTACGCGGCCTGCTGGCGCGGGCTTGCCCGCCGCTTCTCTCCGGGACCGTAAGGATGGCCGCGACGCATCCCGGCGACCCGAAGCTCAAGTCCTTCATCGCGGTCGCGAAGGATTCGCATTTCCCGATCCAGAATCTTCCCTATGGCGTCTTCACGACGCCGGCGAACTATTCGCCGCGCGTCGGCGTCGCGATCGGCGACCAGGTGCTCGACCTGTCCGTGCTCGAGCAGGCGGGCCTCCTCGAGGTCGCGCCCGGTGAGCGCCTCTTCAACCGGCCGACGCTCAACGCGTTCATCGAGCGCGGACCCGACGCGTGGCGGCGGGCGCGCGAGGCGATCAGCGAGCTCCTGCGCACCGAGAACGCGCGGCTTCGCGACGATGCGCCGCTTCGCGCGCGGGCGTTCGCGTCGCAATCCGCCGCGAAGATGCTGCTGCCGCTCGCGATCGGCGGCTACACCGATTTCTATTCGTCGAAGGAGCATGCGACGAACGTCGGCTCGATGTTCCGCGATCCCGCGCATGCGCTCTTGCCGAACTGGCTCTACGTGCCGATCGCCTACAACGGCCGGGCGAGCTCGATCGTCGTCTCCGGCACGCCGATCCTGCGTCCGAACGGCCAGGTCAAGCGTCCCGACGCCGCGCAACCTTCGTTCGGCGCGTCGCGGCGCCTCGACTTCGAGCTCGAGATGGCGTTCGTCATCGGCGTCGGCAACGCGCTCGGCGAGCCGATTCCGGTCACGTCCGCGCTGTCGCACGTCTTCGGGATGGTGTTGATGAACGACTGGAGCGCGCGCGACATCCAGCAGTGGGAATACATCCCGCTCGGCCCCTTCAACAGCAAGTCGTTCGCGACGTCGATCTCGCCGTGGGTCGTCACGATGGACGCGCTCGAGCCGTTCCGCGTCGAGGGCCCGGCTCAGAATCCGCCGCCGCTTTCGTACCTTGCGGCGCAGGGTCCACAAGGCTACGACATCGAGCTTTGCGCATCGCTCGCGCCCTCCGGCTCCGCGCCGGTCGTCGTCTCGCGCACCAATTTCCGCGGCATGTACTGGAGCATCGCGCAGCAACTCGCGCACCATACCGTGTC
>DATIEN010000178.1:0-28234 GCA_035455705.1 Casimicrobiaceae bacterium
GATGCCGCCGTCGCTGAAGAGCACGCGCCGCACCCGCGAGCGCTCCAAACGCACGGCCGCGCCTTCGGTTCGCTCGTCGCCCGTTGCCGCCGATTTCACGGGCGCAACGGCTGCACGGTTCTCCAACTCGGAGTCGCCTTCCGTTGCGGGGGCTTCCCATGCGTAGCGATAAAGCGGTATCGCGGAGAGCAGGATCGGAAACGACAGGCTCATGCGCACCGCCACCACGACCGGCAACGTCGTCCTGCCGGGAAACGGCAGCAAGCCGAAGCGCGCCATCGCCTCGTCGCGCACCGCGTTGTCGCGGCTCCTCGGACCGGGATTGGCGCTGATCCAAGCGATGACCTCACGCGGAAAGAAGCGCTCCAGCTCCGTGCGCCTGAAATAGAACTGCTCGTTGTCGAACGGAAGCGTGAAGGGGCGGCCCATCGACAGCGCCGTCGTCATCATCTGCAGGTTGATGCCGGCGATCGACTTGTTCGCGTCCAGCGTGACGCCGTCGAGGTCGCCGAACGTCAGCGGGTGCGCGGCATCCTTGCCCGCGAGGCGCTGCAGGTACGCGTGAAGCCAGTCGGTCAGCGCCGCCGGCTCCTTCGCACTGCGCGCGCCCGAGTGCCCGCGCGCCAGTCCGAACTCCTGCTTCGGCAGTGCGCGGGCGAGCGAAGCCGCGGCGGTTGCAGCGGCGGCGGTGATCGAGCCCGCCAGCGCGATCGCGGCGGCGAGAACGCCTGCAACGACGTGCAGCACCGATGGCCCCTGGACCGCGGCGAACAAAATGGCGCCCGGAAACGCCCCGAGCACGGCGGCAACGGGGAACGACGCCATCGTCGCCAGCGCTCCGCGCAACGCGCGGACGGCGGCGCGGTCGCGATTGAGCATCGCGCCGAGGATCGCGAAATGCCGCCGTGTCGCCGGCTCCGGCGTGAACAGGTCGAACAGCCGCGAATGCCGGCCGCCGGGACGATCGCCGAGAAAGGCGCTCAGCTTTTCGAGCTCGCGAAACCCGTATTCGGGATCGGAAGCGTCGGTCGCGCGCCGAAACTCGGCAGCGGCGGCCGCTGCGGCGGCGATCGCACCGGCCGACGTCCCCCCGATGTTGGGAAAGCGATACTGTTTCGACAGGCGTGCGACGGCGCCGGGATAGACGACGCCGGACGTGATGCCGCCCTTCATCACGAGATCGCAAAACCGCCTGCCGACGTCGTCCGGATCGATCGCTGCACTCGTCATTTCAATCTTTCGTATGCCGTGTGGAGCTTTTCCCCGCGGCGCGGATCCGTCATCCGCCCGCAGCCGCCATGCCGTGCGTGCGCTTGACAGCGTCGCAGGCGGGCGATGCGAGGAACGCGAGGAGCGCCATCGCCGCTTCGAAATGCGCGGTGGCCGTTGCCACCGCCGAGGTGAAGATCGTCGTCGACTGGATGTCCGCGGGCAGTTGCCCGACGACGTCGATCCGCGGCTCGTGGATGAGCTCGCTCAATTGCTGAAAGCCGAGCTCGACGTCGCCGCGCGCGATCAGCGCGGCGACCGGAACGCCCGGCGGTGCCCGCACCAGCCGCGGCGCCATCGCGCCGGCGATTGCCCACTGCTCGAACAGGCGAAGGACGTGCGCGCCGCTCGGACCGGTCGAATAGCCGACGGCACGCGCGCCGAGCACCGCGTCGCGAATGGCGGATCCGCTCGCGATGTCCGGCCGGCGCGCGCCTTGCGCGACGGCGATCGCGATTGCGGACCGCGCAAGATCGGTTCGCGTTTCCGCTCGAACGAACCGCTCGGCCGCGAGCGCGTCGATCGCGTCGCGCGCCAGCACGACGAAGTCGAACGGCTCGCCGCGCCGCACGCGCTGCGCCGCCTCGACGCCGCCCACGCATGCGACGTCGACCCGCTCGCCTGTCGCCTCCCGGTAGCGTGCGGAGCATTCGCCCAAAACGTGGCGCATCGCCATCGACGCGATGCCTCGAAGCATCGCTCGCGGCACGCCGGCGCCCGCCTGGTCGACGCCCACGGTCAATCGACGACCCGCGGGCTCGACGGCAATGCGCGGTCGAGGCGCGGATAGACGCGCCTCGCGTTCGTTTCGTAGATCTTGCGCCGGTCCGCCGCATCCAGGTGGGCGGCTTCGATGTAGCGCTTCGTGTCGTCGTAGTGGTGGCCGGTGTGCGGGTCGATGCCGCGCACGGCGCCGATCATCTCGCTCGCGAACAGGATGTTGTCGACCGGTATGACGCGCGCGAGCAGATCGACGCCCGCCTGGTGATAGACGCACGTGTCGAAGAAGACGTTGTGCAGCAGGTGCTCGGTCAGCGGCGGCTTCGAAAGCTCCTGCGCGAGCCCGCGGAAACGCCCCCAGTGGTACGGCACCGCGCCGCCGCCGTGCGGGATGACGAAGCGAAGCGCCGGAAATTGCCGGAAGAGGTCCGACGTCAGGCACTGCATGAACGCCGTCGTATCGGCGTTCAGGTAATGCGCGCCGGTCGTGTGGAACGCCGGGTTGCAGCTCGTGCTTACGTGGATCATCGCCGGGATGTCGTACTCGACCATCTTCTCGTAGATCGGGTACCAGTGGCGGTCCGAGAGCGGCGGCGAATTCCAGTGGCCACCCGATGGATCCGGGTTCAGGTTGATCGCGACGTTGCCGTACGACTCGATGCAGCGAACGAGCTCGCCGATGCAGGTGGCCGGATCGACGCCGGGATTCTGCGGCAGCATCGCGGCGGGCACGAAGCGGTCCGGAAACAGACGGCTCACCCGAAAGCAGAGCTCGTTGCAGACCGCCGCCCAGGCGCTCGACACGCCGAAATCGCCGACGTGGTGGGCCATGAAGCTCGCGCGCGGGCTGAAGATCGTGACGTCGATGCCGCGCTCGCGCATCAGACGCAACTGGTTCGCCTCGATCGATTCGCAGAGCTCGTCATCGCCGATCCGCAGTTCGGACGCGGCCGGCGGCGTCTTTCCCGCAGCGAACGCTTCGACCTGGCGCTTGCGCCAGGCCTCGAGCGCCTTCGGCGCCGTCGTGTAGTGACCGTGGACGTCGATGATCATCGCGTCGGCGCCTTGTCCCAGGCGAGGTCCTGCGCATCCTTGCCGGCGACCGAGTACAGCGCGCCCGGGGCGTTGCGCGTGCGCTGGAAGGCTTCGAGCGTCTCGCCGCGCATCGCCGCGTAGATGTGGAGATTCGATACGCCGACGACCGCGCCGAGCTTTTCCAGCATGAAGAAGATCACGCCGTAGTGGATCATCCCGCGCCAGTCACGGCGCCTGATCAGGTCGCGCTCCTCTTCGGTGAGGCCGGCCGCCGCGAACGAGGTCTCCGGGTCGCGGAGGAATGCTTCGCGGTGCGCGGGCTCGACCATTCGATGCAGGTAATCGTTGATCCGGTAGGCGCGGACGCCGCGGGCGAGCGTGAACGGATAGGTGCCGGGCAGTTGGTCGATGCCGGCGAGTTCGGTCGCCGCATGCTGCCGCTCGCGCGCGAGCGCCGCTGCGTCGAGCCCGTCGTCCGCGCCTTCGTAGATGGCCGTTGCGATGCCGGCCATCGACGGCAGGTAGTAACTGCGGAACCTGCACGCGACGTTCGCGGGCAACGCGCCGCGCATCGTCAACCACATGACCACCTCGGCGCCCTCGAAGCCGCCGAGTTCCGCGTACTGCGTGATCGTCATTTCGGCGAGCCGTTCCGGGTCGCGCTCGAAAAGGTCGAGAAAACGCGCGTCCCATTCGGGATTGTTGAAGCCGGCGCGCTCGCCGTGCACCTGATGCGAAAGCCCGCCCGTGGCGACGATCGCAACGCGCAGGTCCTCGGGATAGCTCTCGATCGCCTTGCGAAGCGCCTGGCCCAGCCGATAGAAGCGGCGCGCGCTCGGAATCGGAAACTGCAGCACGCCCATCTGCAGCGGAACGAGCTTGACCGGCCACGCCGGCTCGTGGGGGCACAACGCGGAGAGCGGCGAAAAGCAGCCGTGGTCGAGCGGCCGATGCTGGAAGAACGACATGTCGAACTCGTTCGCCATGAGCGAGCGGCCGATGTGCGCGGCAAGTTCGGGATGGCCTTCGATCGGCGGCAGGTCGCGTGGGCCACCCCCCTCGTCGGCGACGCGCCATTCGGGCCCCACGCCGAGCGTGAATGCCGAATAGTGATCGAAGAAGAACGACGTGACGTGGTCGTTGTAGGTAAGCAGCAGCACGTCGGGACGCTTCTCGGCGATCCATTGCGCAAGGGGCGCGAAATTCTCGAAGATCGGCGCCCACACCGGATCGTCGCGCTTGTTGCGGTCGTAAGCGAAACCGATCGTCGGCGTATGCGACGCGGCGAGACCTCCGATGATCCGTGCCATGGCGTTGGGTTCCTCGAGGGGTGGGTCGCTTCCGGAAAGTACGATCGCGAGCGGCCAGTCTGACGCCATCGCGGCGCGCCCGCGTTCCATGGGCATCCGTGCGCGGCGTCGAACGCTCGTCGCCATGCGGAACGAACCGATCATGATACCGGCTGCGGGCCTCGGCAACGGCGCTCCGATAGCATGGCAGGAAGCGCAGAGCGAGACGAAGGGCGAGCCGGCGTGCTCGCGTTATTCTTGCGGGAGGATCCATCGATGAAAGTCGTCATCACCGGAGGCGCCGGATTTCTCGGGCAGCGCCTCGCCCGCAAACTTCTTGCGCGCGGCGCACGGCTTTCGTCCGGCGGCACGAGGCGGCCGATCGAGCGCCTGGTTTTGCTCGACGTCGTGCGCGCTCCCGATTTCGATGATCCGCGCGTATCGGTGATCGCGGCCGACCTCGCCGATCCTTCTGTCGTGCGCGCAGCGATCGACGACGACGTCGCGAGCGTCTTTCACCTGGCCGCCGTCGTGAGCGGACAGGCGGAGGCCGAATTCGACCTCGGCATGCGCGTCAATCTCGACGCGTCGCGTCTCGTGCTCGAGGCGTGCCGTGCGAGCGGCCGACGGCCGCGCGTGGTCTTCACGAGCTCGGTCGCCGTGTACGGCGGCGCATTGCCCGCGCGGGTGGACGACACGACGCCTCTCACGCCCCGGTCGTCATACGGCACGCAGAAGGCGATTGCCGAGTTGCTGCTGGGTGACTACACGCGCAAGGATTTCGTCGACGGCCGTGTTGCGCGACTGCCGACCGTGAGTGTCCGGCCCGGGCGTCCCAACCGGGCCGCGTCGTCGTTCGCGAGCGGCATCGTCCGCGAGCCGCTGAATGGCGAACCCGCCGTGTGCCCGGTCCCGCCGTCGCTGCGGCTTTGGCTCCTCTCGCCGAGGCGCGCCATCGAAGCATTGCTTGCGCTGCACGACTTGCCCGATGACGCGTTGGGTATGAATCGGAGCGTGAACCTGCCGGGTGTGTCGGTATCGGTCGCCGAGATGGTCGAAGCGCTCCGCGGCGCGGGCGGCGACGAAGCCGTGGCCCGTCTGCGGTGGGAACGCGACCCGGTCATCGAGCGCATCGTCGGAAGCTGGCCCGCAGCGTGGGACGTCACGCGCGCAGCAGCGCTCGGCCTTGCCGGCGATGCGAGCTTCGACGACATCGTGCGCGCGTACGTCGAGGACGATCTCGGGCGTCGGTCCACGTCCGGCGACGTGCGGAGCTGACGCTCGCATGCAGGCGAGAGCGGGCGATACCGCGTTGCGCGTCGTCTTCGTCGACGCGAACCCCGCGCTCGCTGCGGTCGCCGGCGAGTTGTTGCGCCTCGACGGCATGGACGTCGCGATCAACGCCGACCCCGACGTGCGGCCCGACGCGCTACCGGCGCTGCTCGGCGGCGCGGACGTCGCGATCATCGACCACACCTGCCTGCCCACGGCGATCGCGCGGGCGTGCAGGGGGCTTCGGCACGTCGTGTTCCTCGGCGTCGGCGTGCGCAGCTACATGACGCCCGAGGAGCTCCGCGCCGTCGGCGTCAGCGTGCACACGATCAAGGGTTACGGCGACACCGCCGTCGCCGAGTGCACGATCGCGCTGATGTTCGCCGCGGTGCGCGGACTCGCGCGGATGGACCGCGAGATGCGCGCGGGCGCGTGGGTGCGAACCGAAGGCCTCCAGTTGTCGGGCCGCACGCTGGGGGTAATCGGCTTCGGGTCGATCGCGGCCGAGGTGGCGCGTATCGCGGCGGGCATCGGGATGAACGTGATCGCGTGGAATCGCACGCCGAAGTCGCATCCGCACGTGACGTTCGTTTCCGTCGAGCGGCTGCTTGGCGAAAGCGACGTCGTCTCGCTGCATTTGCTGCTGACGGACGAGACGCGCGGCTTCCTGTCGCGCGAGCGCATCGCCGCGATGCGGCCCGGCGCCATTCTCGTCAACACCGCGCGCGGCGCGCTCGTCGACGAGTCGGCGATGATCGAGGCGCTCGCGAGCGGTCGATTGCGCCACGCCGGTCTCGACGTCTACGACGTCGAGCCGCTGCCGGTCGGCCATCCGCTGACGGCGTTGCCCAACGTGACGCTCTCCGCTCATTCCGCGTTTCGCACGCCCGAGGCGAACCGGAACCTGATCGTCGCCGCGCGCGAGCACTGCCGGCGGATCCTCGAGCACGCGCTCGGACGCTGAGGCGAGGCCAACGACCATGCGCGTGACGGTGATCGGCGCAGGCATCGTGGGCTCGATCTGCGCGCTCTGCGCCGTGCGGGATGGCCACGACGTCACGATCGTCGAGCCGGAGCAGGCCGGCGGCGAGCACGCGTCGAGCTACGGCAACTCCGGGTGGCTGTCGACGCATTCGGTGATTCCGCCCGCCGAGCCCGGCGTATGGAAGAAGCTGCCGCGGTACGTCCTCGATCCGCTCGGGCCGGTGTCGGTGCGCTGGGACCATCTGCCGCGCGCGCTGCCCTGGCTCGCCCGCTACCTCGCATCGGGCGCGACGTGGGACCGCGTCGCCGTGACCGCCCGGGCGCTCCGCACGCTGCTCGCGGATTCGCCGCGCATTCACGCCGAGATCGCGCAGGCCGCCGGCGTGCCGGCGCTGATCGTGCAGACCGGCGTGCTGCATCTCTATCGGTCGCGCGCCGATTACGCGCGCGACGACAGGGCCTGGCAGTTGCGGCGCGACGCCGGCGTGCGCTATCGCGAGCTCGATGCCGACGAGCTCTATCGGCGCGAGCCGGCCCTGCACGGGTACGCGTTTGCGATTCACGTCGAGGAGGCCGGCCATTGTCGCGATCCCGGGGCCTACACGGGTGCAATCTTCGCGCACGCGCTCGCACGCGGCGCACGCCACGTGAAGACGCGCGCGACCGGATGGCGCATCGAGGCAGGACGGCTTCGCGCGGTGCAGACCGACATGGGCGAGATCGCGAGCGACGCGGCGGTCGTTGCGGCCGGTGCACGCTCGGGGTCGCTTGCCGTCGCCGCCGGCGACCGCGTGCCGCTCGAAACCGAGCGCGGCTACCACGTGTCGATCGCGTCGCCGGAAGCGGGGCCGAACACGCCGGTGATGGCGATGGATCGCAAGGTCATCGCCACGTCGATGAGCGGAGGCCTTCGCATCGGCGGCCAGGTCGAGATCGCCGCATACGATGCGGCGCCGAACTGGAAACGCGCCGATGTGTTGCGCGAGCACGCGCTCGCGATGTTTCCGGCGCTGCCGCGCGACCTTCCATCCGAGCGGCTCCGCGTCTGGCTGGGGCGGCGTCCGAGCACGCCCGACGGTCTCCCGTGCATCGGGCGCGCGAGCGCATCCGACGACATCGTCTACGCGTTCGGACACGGGCACGTCGGGTTGTCGGCGTCGGCGCGCACCGGCCGCGTCGTCGCCCAGCTCATCTCGAGGAACGCGACCGAGATTGCGCTTGCGCCGTTCGACGCGCGCCGGTTCCGCTGATCGAGTCTCGGCCGGCTCGGATACAATCCGGTCGTCGGCGATGCGGATTCTGACGAGCAAGCGAGGGCGCGACTATCTCGGCGGCGTGCTGATGATCGCGCTCGGCATGGCGGCCGCCTTGCAGGGCTCGTCGTACCGGATCGGCACGCTGTCCCGCATGGGACCCGGCTTCTTTCCCGTGGCGCTCGGCGTGATCCTGGCGCTCGCCGGACTCGTGATCGCCATCGCCGCTCGCTTCGAGCGTGACGCCGCCGATGCGAAGTCGCTGCCGGCCGAGTGGCGCGCCTGGTTCTGCATCTGCGCGGGCATCGTCGTGTTCGTCGTTCTCGGAAAATACGGCGGCCTGATACCGGCGACGTTCGCGATCGTGTTCGTCTCCTCGCTCGGCGACCGCGACAACGGGCCGCGCGCCGCGGCGCTTCTGGCGCTCGCGTGCGTCGTCGTCGCGGTCGTCGTGTTCCGCTTCGCGCTGCAGCTGCAGTTCCCGCTCTTCCAGTGGGGGTGAAGACGATGCGTCGCTCACCCCCGCCAGGCTCGGTGCGCGGCTGACCCTCGATGCACCAGGCGCTCGTCGACCTCTGGTACGGCTTCGGCGTCGCGCTCGAGCCGCACAACCTGATGTGGTCGTTCTTCGGCGTGCTCGTGGGCAACCTGATCGGCGTGCTGCCCGGCATGGGCGCGCTGTCCGCGATCTCGATCCTGTTGCCGCTCACCTACACGATGCACGCGGTGCCCGCCTTCCTGATGCTCGCGGGCATCTTCTACGGCTCCATGTACGGCGGCGCGATCGGGGCGATCCTGCTCAACATGCCGTCGCATCCGCCGCACGCGGTCACGTGCCTCGACGGCTACCCGATGACGCGCCAGGGCAGGGGCGGCACCGCGCTCGGCATCACGATGATCGCGTCGTTCTTCGCCGCATCGTTCGGCATCGTGGTGATGATCTTCGCCTCGCCGCTGCTCGTGAAGGCGGCGCTCTCGTTCGGCCCGACGGAAATCTTCTCGATCATGCTGCTCGGCCTGATCGCCGGCGGCACCATGGCGCGCGGCTCGCCGATCAAGGGCGTCGCGATGACCGTCATGGGCCTGCTGATCGGTGTCGTGGGCACCGACGTCAACAGTGGCACGATCCGCTTCTCGTTCGGCTTTCCCGAGCTGACCGACCGCGTCGAGCTCGTCGCGCTCGCGCTGGGGCTCTTCGGCGTCGCCGACTTCCTGCGCAGCGTCAACCGGATCAAGCTCGTCGGCACCGAGACCAAGGTGCGCCTGCGCGACATGCGGCCATCCAGGGCGGAGCTCAAGCAGTCGTTCATGCCGATGCTGCGCGGGACGCTGATCGGGACGCTCTTCGGTGCGATGCCGGGCACCGGTCCGACGATCACGACGTTCATCGCCTACGCATTCGAGCGCCGCATCTCCAGGACGCCCGAGCGGTTCGGCCAGGGCGCGCTCGAGGGCGTCGCGAGCCCGGAAGCCGCGTCGCACTCGAAGACGCAGGTCGACTTCATCCCGACGATGAGTCTCGGCATTCCGGGCGACGCCGTGATGGCGCTCCTGCTCGGCGCGCTGATGATCCAGGGCATCGCGCCGGGACCCCAGCTGATCCGCGAGCACGCCGATCTCTTCTGGGGACTGATCGCGAGCTTCTGGATCGGCAACGTGCTGCTCGTCGTGCTGAACGTGCCGCTGATCGGAGTCTGGCTGAAAGTGCTGCAGGTGCCGTATCGGCTGATGTTTCCGTGCGCCATGTTCTTCATCGCCGTCGGCGTCTACAGCACGAACAACAGCCTGTTCGAGGTGAACGAGGTGCTGGTCTTCGGCATCGCGGGCGCGATCCTGATGGCGCTCGACTTTCCGATCGCGCCGATCCTGCTGGGCTACGTGCTCGGCCCGCTTGTCGAGGAGAATTTCCGCCGGGCGCTGCTGCTGTCGCGGGGCAACCTCGGCGTGTTCTTCGAGCGGCCGATCAGCCTCGCCTTCATGATCGTCTGCATCCTGCTCGTCGCGGGGCAGATATTTTTCGCAGCGCTTCGTGCCGTCCGCAGGCGCCGCTCGACACGCAGGCTTTCGGCATCGCCGGCTAGAATTCGAGGCGGTACAGCCTGACCCACAGGTCCGGCTCTTCCCTTCCTTCCTTCTTGACGTTGAATCGGTCACCGCCTTCCGGCGCCGACAGTTCCGTCGTGCGCCACAGCGAGGGCCGTTCGACGAGCACCTGGCGGAATTCCTCGGTGGCCCAGATCTGGCCGGGCTCCACGTGCGGCTCGACCCTGCTCGCGCAGAGGATCGCACTTCCGCCTGCCACTGCAGCCTTGTCGCTCGCGACTTTCTGCAACTGGACTTCGCCGTAATGGAGCGCGATGCGCAGGCGCGGCTGGCCCGTCGCCTGGTACACGTCGTCCATGATGTGGCGCGCCGCTTGCGCGAGGAACACCGGATCCTCGTGGACGATCAGCACCGAATCGCCGCCTTCGGTTTCGGCGACGACCGCACCGCGGCTCCAGTGACGTACGGCGCCCTCGAGCGCCCGGCGCGCGGGCGCCTCCGCGCCCGCGTGCATCAGGCTGCCGAATCCATGCACATCGCCCTTGAGCACGCAGAACGTGTGCGACGTCGTGGCGCGCACCGCGGCTTGCGCGTCGTGCCATGGCCTGCCGTAACCGACGATATTGACGCGGTCGATCCGCTGCAGGTAGGCCGCGTTCAGGCGTCCGATGACGTCCGTCAGCACCGGATGGAGCAGGTAGTGCCGCGCGGAGGGCAAGCTGCCGCTGGGTTCGAGCGTCGCCTCGCCGGGCCGCATGAATCGCTGGACCCACTCGCCGCGAACGCGGTCGTGATACACGTATCCGAGCAGCCCGACGCGGTAGAGCGCGCAGAACACGTGCTTTTCGTCGCCGCCGGTGGCGATGCTGTGCTCGAGGAACAGCTTCTCGACTTCGTCGCGCGTCAGCACGTTGCCGGGGAGGATGCGCAGGAGCCGCTCGAGTTGCAGATGCCCGGTGAACGGCGCGATCTCGGCAAGATACTCGTGCGCGATCTCCGCCGCGGCTTGATGGACGACCTCCTTGAAGCGCAGCTCGCTTCGCCGCTCGTCCGGCCGCAGCGCGGAGAGATGTTCACCGATCGTCATCAGGTCGCGGGGCCGAAGCAGCGTGTGCCGGCAGATGAACTCGAAGCACTCTTCCTCGTCGCGCGTGTGAGCATCCGTGACCGTCGTTCGGCCGAGGAAGGCCTCGAGCGGATCGGCGCGCAACCGATCCGGATTCGCCATCATGTCCTTCTTCACCAGGCGGACGTTGTTCAGGAAGATCTCGCGCAGGCTCTGCGGCGAGTACGCGATGTCGACGGCGCTGCCGCGATACTGCTGCGCCATGACGGTCGTCCTTGCCAGGCGCGCGTACGCCTCCTTGCGCACGGCGGCGAACACCTTGATGTGATGGTTCACGCGGCGAAGCTGATAGGCGACCTCCACGAGACCCAGCTGCGAGAAATGCCAGACGTTCGGCGAAACCTCGCCGGTGATGCTCGGATGATCGGTGTCGCCCTCGACGTGCTTGTTGAAATACTCGTCGACACCGTCGATGAAGAGCGCGACCGGCGAGCCCACCGCGCGGAGCCGCGGCACCAGATGGCTGTCGGTGTCCGCACCGCAGCGCTGGAGCTCGCTCGGCGTGAAATCGAGAAGGCGGACGAAGTGGTCGATCGCGCCGTGAAGCTGGTCGTCGGCAATCAGGCTGCCGAGGCCGGGACCGACCCTGAGATGGCCGAGTGCGCCGGCGTGCTTCAGCGTGGCGAGGGCGATCGCCGACAGCCAGATTTTCGACCACGGCAGCGGGGAGGCGACGAAGAACGCCAGCAGCTCGCGGCTGAAGATCTTGTCGCCGATCGGCTTGTCGAGCAGTGCCCGCGTCGGCAGGCAGGCCGCCCGCCCTTCGCGCTGGTAGAGAATCCGCTTCGCCTTGAGAAGCAGCGTCTTGCCGAACCCCTTGGTGCCGATGACGATGAACTTGTCGTCCCGGTCCGGACGCAGGAAAGCGCTGATTTCGGGCGTGCGATGGAGAAGGGAATCGTCGAAATCGTCCTCGACCCGGATGTCGTCCGCGTCAACGGTCCAAGCGCGCATACGGTCCCCCAGCTACTGCGTCGTAGCATAGCCGACGGTCCTCGCGCGGGGCAACGACGAGGACCGGGTGGTTCCGCGCGACCGGCGTTTTCAACCTCTGCCGTTCACCCCTCCCGAGCGGCGGCGCTTGCTTCAGACGGTGAGGACCAGCAGCAGCAGGCTCATCGCGCCGAGCACGGCCGCCGTCGCCCACTGGATGACCTGCAGCGCGCGGCCGCTTGCGTACTCGCCCATCAGCTTGTTGTCACGCACGAGCAGCACGATGAACACGAGGATGATCGGCAGCTGCACGCCGTCGATGAACTGGCTGACGACCATCAGCTTGACGAGCGGCATTTCCGGCACGAGCGCGATCAGCGCGCCGAAGAGCAGCGTCGCGGTGTAGATGCCCATGAACACGGGCGCCTCGCGGAACGTGTGCGCGATCCCGCGCTCGAATCCGAAGGCCTCCGTGGTCAGGTAGGCCGTCGACAGCGGCAGCACCGTCGCGCCGAAGAGCGATGCGCCGACGAGGCCGACCGCGAACAGCACCTCGGCGTAGCGCCCGGCGAGCGGAACGAGCGCCTTCGCGGCCTCGGCGGCCGTGTCGATCTGCACGCCCGTCCTGTGCAGCGTCTGCGCCGTCGTGACGATGATGCAGAACGCGATGAAGTTCGCGAACACCGACGAGATCACCACGTCGGCACGCGCGAGACCGAGCTCGCGCACGCCGGTGCCGCGCTCGACGTAGGCGGACTGCAGGAAGAACTGCATGTACGACGTGATCGTCGTGCCGATCAGCGTGATCGCCATGAACAGGAACCCGGGATCGGCGCGCAGCGTCGGCACGACCGACGCGCGGAGCACCGGCAGCCACGTGTGAGTCGTCATGAAGGCCGTCACGACGTAGCCGAAGAACACGATCGTCATCGTGAGGAAGACGCGCTCGACGATCCGGTAGGTGCCGCCCGCCACCAGGTAGAAGACGACGGCGAGCGCCACCGGCACCGTCGCGTAACGCGAAACGCCGAAGAGCTCGCCGCCCGCGGCGATGCCCGCGAACTCGGAAGCGGTCGTCGCCACCGACGCGACGAAGAAGCTCGCCATCGCGAGCGCCGTCCAGCGCACGCCGAAACGCTCCCGAATCAATCCCGACAAGCCCTTGCCCGTCACGATACCCATTCGCGCGCACGCTTCCTGGACGACGACGAGGCTCACGGTGATGAGGGGCAGCACCCACAGCAGCTCGAAGCCGTAGGCGGCGCCGGTGATCGAGTAGGTCGCGATGCCGCCGGCGTCGTTGCCGGCGTTGGTCGTGATGAGTCCCGGCCCGAGCGCGGCCAGGAACGCCCAGATGCCGCGGCGCGGCCAGCGCAGCCGGGGACGGCGTCGAAGAAGCCGGCGCACCGGCTCGGGAACAGGCACCGCGGGCAACTTGCGCATGCCGCCGAACCTCGGTCAGCTGAAGAGGCGCGGCAGATGCCGCCGCACCGATTGCGGCAGCATCATGTCGAGCACGTCGTCGGCGGTGACGAGGCCGAGCATCCGGTCCTGCGCGTCGACGACCGGCAGCGCGAGCAGATTGTATTCGCGCATGATCCGCGCGACGTCCCTGCCGGGCGCTTCGGCGTCGACGCTGTGCACGTCGCGATTCATGTAGTCGGCGAGCCGCGCGTCGGGCCTCGCGAGCAGAAGATCGCGCAGCGAGACGACGCCGCGCAGGCCGCGCCGGTCCGGGTCGTCGACGACGTAGACGTAGTAGACGAGGTCCGGCTTCGACAGCTGCGTGCGCAGATGCTCGACGGCATCGCGCGTCGTCTCGTGCTCGAGCGCGATGACGAAGTCCGTGGTCATCAGGCCGCCCGCCGATTTCGCGGCGAACGTGAGAAGGAGCCGTACGTCGGACGCGGCCTCGGGCTCCATTCGCTCGATCAGGCCATCGGCCTGTTTGGGCGGCAGGTCGTTCAAGAGATCGGCCGCCGCGTCGGGCGCCATGTGATCGAGAATGCTCACCGCCTTGTCCGGCGAGAGCTGGTCGAGGAGCTCGGGCTGCCGATCCTTGCCGACCTCCTCGAGCGCGTCGGCGGCCGTCTCGTCGTCGAGCGCCGCGACGAGCTCCGCGCCGTGGCGATAGGGAAGATGATCGATGATGCGTCCGAGGTCGGCCGGATCGAGCCGCGTCAGGTTTCGGTGCGGCAGGCGCAGGCGCACGTCGGGCATCTCGGCGGCAAGGGGCTCGACGAGCGACCAGTCGAGAAGCTCGCCGTCGATCGACGGCACCATCCAGGCAGGCGCGAGACGCCGCAACAGCCCCCGAACGCTGACGTCGATGCCGAGCAGCGAGATGCGGCGCTTGACCGGCGCGAACATCACGTCGTTGACGCGCAGCACGCGCGCGCCCTGCGCGTCGACGACCTGGCGGTCGAGGAGGTCGCCGTAGCCGAGCATTTCGCCCTCGCGGCGCACGAACGGCGTCATCGCGGCGTCGCGGCGCATCCGCGCACCCGCACCATCGAGTTGCGCCACGTCGTCGACGCGGACGAACTGGTCACTCCTCGCCGAACGGACGACGATGCCGCGCACCGGCGGGTAGCCATCGGTCTCGATCGCAGCGACGACGTCGCGCAGGCGCCCCACGCGGGCGCCGTTACCATCGACGACCGGCGCGTTGCGCACGCGCGAGACGTAGAAGGCCCCGCGGCCGCTGCCCGATCTGCCGCGGCGTGAAGCGCTCTTCCGTTTGCGTTCGGTTTCCATCCCGGGTTTCCCAGGCGCGAGCGTTCGTGCGCATCGCGCCGGCGAGGCCGCGACGCTTCAGGCATCACGGCGACGATCGTTGGACAGCGGTGGGAGGCGCTTCGCGCCGGCTCGCGCGCGACTTCGAGCGACACGTCCGGCGGTACAGCGTCCCGCTTCAGGAGCGAGACGCGGGAAGGGACGACCTGGCCGGAATCTCGCCCGTTACTTCGTGATCAGGCAGCGACGACTAGGGCAAGGGTCCATCAGGTCGAGGTCCGTGAATCGAACGGGCTCGGATTGTAGGAGCGGCGCCGTCGCGCCGTCAATCGGACGAGGACCGACACGCCGATGGCTGGAATGACCGATGGGCTCGATCAGTCGTGGAACGTGCGGCCGCTCGTCACTTCGCGGACGTAGCCTGCGCGG
This sequence comes from Casimicrobiaceae bacterium, assembly GCA_035455705.1. Taxonomy (GTDB): domain Bacteria; phylum Pseudomonadota; class Gammaproteobacteria; order Burkholderiales; family Casimicrobiaceae; genus VBCG01. Next base: position 15,090 of record DATIEN010000178.1, read on the forward strand.
ATCGCGAAGTCGCCGAAGCGCTCGCGCGGCTCGCGCTCGGTCGCATAACGGCGCAGGATCGGCCCGAGCTCGGCGATGATCTCGCTTTCGGTGAGCGCGCTCTTGTAGAGCCTGTTCAGCCGGTCGCCCGCGAATCCTCCGCCGAGGTAGACGTTGTAGCGGCCGGGTGCCTTGCCGACGAACGCGATTTCCGCGAGGTAGGGGCGGGCGCAGCCGTTCGGACAGCCGGTCATGCGCACGGTGATCGCGTCGTCGTGCAGGCCGCATTCGGCGAGGAGCGGCTCGAGCTTGTCGATGAGCGTCGGCAGATAACGTTCGCTCTCGGCCATGGCGAGGCCGCACGTGGGAAGTGCGACGCAGGCCATCGCGTTCTTCCGTACGCCGCTTCGTCCGTCGATCGCGATGCGATGCCGCGCGAGCAGGTGCTCGATTGCCGCACGTCGCGAAGGATCGACGTTCGCGACGATCAGGTTCTGGTTCGCGGTCAGACGGAAGTCGCCATCGTGAACCCGTGCGATCTCGCGCAGGCCCGTCATCAGCGACGTGCGGGGCGCGTCGCTCACACGTCCGTTCTCGACGAAAAGCGTCAGGTGGTGCTTGCCGCCGGCAGCGTCGGTCCAACCGTAGCGGTCGCCGTTGTGCTCGAAGCGGAACGGCCGCGGCGCGTTTAGCGGCGCACCGAGCCGCTTGCCCAGTTCGGCGACGAACCAGTCGAGGCCCCGATCGTCGATCGTGTACTTGAGCCGCGCATGCTTCCGGTCGGTACGATCGCCGTAATCGCGCTGGATCGCGACCACCTGCTCGGCGACCGTGATCGTTCGCTCCGGTTCACAGAAGCCCACGACGTCGGCGAGCCGCGGGTAGGTCGCCGGTTCGCTGTGGGTCATGCCCATGCCGCCGCCGACGGTCACGTTGAAGCCGGCGAGTCGGCCTTCCTCGACGATCGCGATGAACCCGAGATCGTGCGCGAACACGTCGACGTCGTTGCTCGGTGGAACGGCGACCGCGATCTTGAACTTGCGCGGCAGGTACGTGCGCCCGTAGAGCGGTTCGCGATCGGGCTCGCCGCCCGCGACGCGCTCGCCGTCGAGCCAGATCTCGTGATAGGCACGCGTCTGCGGCGTCAGGTGCTCGCTCATCCGGCACGCCCATGCATACACATCGGCATGTACCGGCGACTGGTACGGATTCGGGTTGCACATCACGTTGCGATTGACGTCGCCGCAGGCGGCGATCGTCGTCAGCAGCGCATGGTTGACCGCGGCGATCGTCTCCTTGAGCCTCGGCTTCAGGATGCCGTGGAACTGGAACGACTGGCGCGTCGTCAGCCGCAGCGATCCGTTCGCGTGCGTGCGCGCGAGCTCGTCGAGCACGAGCCACTGCGCAGGCGTGACGACGCCGCCGGGCGCGCGGACGCGGACCATGAACGAATAGAGCGGCTCGAGCTTTCGGCGCCGGCGCTCGTCGCGCAGGTCGCGGTCGTCCTGCTGGTAGGAGCCGTGGAACTTGATGAGCTGCGTGTCGCTTTCGGCGAGCGAACCGGTAATCGGATTCGCGAGGCTCTCGACGATCGAGCCTCGCAGGTAGTGGCTGTCTTCCTTGACGTGCTCGACCGGCGAGAGCCCGGAGACGTGCGCGCTATCGTTCATGCCCGATCACTTCCAGCGCGCTCGGCGTCAGTAGACGTCGCGCTGATAGCGCCGCGTGCGCACGAGCTCCTGCACGTACTCGGCTGCGCGCTCGGCAGAGAGCCCGCCTTGCTCGGCGACGATCTCGATCAGCGTCGCGTGCACGTCGCGAGCCATCTGCTGCCCGTCGCCGCACACGTAGAAGTGCGCGCCGTCGGCGAGCCAGGCATACAGGTCGCGCGCCTGCTCCTTCATCCGATGCTGCACGTACACCTTGTGCGCGCGATCGCGCGAGAAGGCGACGTCCATCCGCGTCAGCGTCCCGTCCTTCAGGAACCGCTGCCATTCGCGCTGGTAGAGGAAGTCGGTCGTGAACCGCTGCGCGCCGAAGAAGAGCCAGCTCCTGCCGTTCGCGCCGATGGCCTCGCGCTCCTGGACGAACGCCCGGAACGGCGCGGCGCCGGTGCCCGGACCGACCATGACGATGGGCGTCGAGGCGTTCGCCGGCAGCTTGAAGTTGCGGTTGGCTTCGATGTAGATCGGCACGGTGGCGCCTTCGGCGATCCGATCGGCAAGGTACGTCGAAGCGACGCCCTGGCGCAGTCGACCGTTGCTCTCGTAGCGCACCGTCGCGATCGTCGCGTGCAACTCGCCGGGGTTCGCCTTGTGGCTCGACGCGATCGAGTAGAGCCGCGGCGGCAGCTTGCGCAGCATGGCGACGAATCGGGTCGGCGCGAGCCCGCGCAGCGGATATTCGGCGAGGAGGTCGATCAGATGACGGCCCTCGAGGTACTGCCACAGCTCGCTGGAGCGCTCGCTTGCGACGAGCGCCCGCAGCGGTGCCGCACCGACGAGCTCGGCGTATTGCTCGACGAGCGGCCGAGTGAGCGTCGTGATCTCGTAGGCGTGCGCCAGCGCGAATTCGAGCGTCGCCGTCTCGCCGCCGAGGTCGATGCTCGCCGTCGGGTCGCAGTCGAGCGCCGAGATGATTTCGGCGACGACCGCCGGGTCGTTCGTCGGCAGCACGCCGACCGAGTCGCCCGGCTCGTAGGAAAGGCCCGAGCCCTCGAGCGACAGCTCGAGATGTCGCACTTCCTTCTCGGATCCGTGTCCGGTGAGGTCGACGTTCGCGAGCGCCGTGGCGAGGAACGGGTGCTTCTTCGAGTACAGCGCCGTGACGTTGCCGCGCGGAACTGCGCGCGGCGCGCGCGAAACCGCGTCCGCCTTCGTGGCGAACAGCGCATCGAGCGCGCCTTCGATCCACCGCGCGGCGGCGTCGTCGTAGTCGACGTCGCAATCGACGCGCGGATACACGCGTTCCGCGCCGAGCGCCGCGAGACGCGCGTCGAAATCGCGTCCGGTCTTGCAAAAGTGCTCGTAGCTCGAATCGCCGAGCGCAAGCACCGAATAACGAACGCCATCGAGGCTGCCGGCTTTCCTGCCGTGCAGGAACTCGTGCAGCTCCCTGCCGCTGTCCGGGGGCTCGCCTTCGCCGTGCGTGCTGACGACGATCAGCAGCTTCTTCTCCGACCGGAGCTCGCTCGGCCGGTACGCGTCCATCGACTTGAGCCGCGCCTTGAAGCCGCGCGCCTCGGCCTGCGCCTGGATCTCCGCCGCGATGCGCGCGCCGTTGCCCGACTGCGATCCGTACGCGATCGTGAGAGGCGGCTCGTCCCGATCGTCGGCCGGTGCGAGGCGGGGGGTGCCGTTGCGGTGCGCGGCCGCGAGCCCGGCGAGATAGCCGCCGATCCATAGCAACTGGTCCGGCGAAAGCGGCTCGACGAATCGGTCGAGCGCGTGCAACTGCTCATTCGACAGGGGGCCTGGCGCGACGCGGCGTTCGTCGAACGCAGCAACGGTCTCGAGGAGCTCGGCACGGCGCATGCTGCGATGATGCGGGCACCCTGTGCGAACCGGAAGGAATGAAAGGCTATGTGTTCATGCCATGGCGGGATAACGTTTTCGCGTCGCGAGGCGGCGCGCCTTCGCGGAGCCCGCCCTGATTCTCCGCACCGCAGACGTAATGCAAATGACTCGTATTTACATTCGCGCCACGAACCGTTAAAGTCGGGGAAACCCACGCGAGTACCGACCTATGACGACAACGCCGGAATCGTTCCCTCGTCCGTTGCGCACATTGCTCGGCGCGTGTGCGTTCGTTGCCCTTGCGGCCGCTGCGCCCGGGTCACCGCGAGCCGCCGATCCGATGCCGACCTTCTCGCTCACCGCACGCGACGGCGCATTCGATCCGCCGACGCTCGAGGTTCCGGCAAACAAGCGGTTCAGGATCGAGGTCGTGAACGCGAGCACGAGGCCGATCGAGTTCGAAAGCCGCGACCTCAAGCAGGAAAAGGTGCTGGCCCGGGGCGCCAAGTCGTCGCTTACGGTCAACGCACTCAAGCCGGGCACCTACACGTTCTTCGACGACTTCCATCCCGAGACGAAGGGCAGCGTCGTCGCGCGCTGAGGTTCGCAGGAAGCATCGGAACGCGCATCGAAGCGCGCGCCTCACGGGCGTGTGCGACGTCACGCTCGCCGTCGCCCTCTGGCGAGCGGTCGCGCCATGTAATAAGCATCGCTTATAATATGGCGCACGATGAAGCGCGCTCCCTATAACCTCGGCTTTCTCGTCGCCGACATCGCGCGGCTGATGCGCCGCGCGTATCGCGAACGCCAGCGGCGCAGCGAGCTGACCGTGGCGCAGGCGCGCACGCTCGTGCACGTCGCGCGCCAGGAGGGCGTGCGCCAGATCGACCTCGCCGAGACGCTCGAGGTGCAGCCGATCACGCTCGCGCGGCTCATCGATCAGCTCGCGCAGGCCGGCCTCGTCGAGCGCCGGCCCGATCCGCTCGACCGCCGGGCGCACCGCGTCTACCTGACGGCGGCGGCGGCTCCCCACCTTGCCGCGATCGAGGACGTCGCCGCTTCCATCCGCACCGACGCGTTGCGCGGTCTCGACGGCCGTGACGCGGCGCGGGTGATCGACGCGTTGCAGAAGATCCACGACAACCTTTCCACCGCGCACGCCTAATCCGGCCCGGCGTCGGAAACCTCGATCCGGTAATCGCGGCCCTCCCAGCGCTTGCTCGCCGTGCGGAGCAACGTGAAGTCGAGCGACTGTCCCGCACGCAGTTCAGCGGTGGGCACGTCCGCGACGTGAAGCCCGATGCCGCTGTCCTGCGTCGCCACGTCGGCAGCCCGTTGCCACCCGTCGATGCCGTAATGCACGAGCGCGGGCTCGTCGACGCAGATCCGCAGCCGCTGCCCGCTTCGCAGCGTCGCGGGGTTCGAGCGCGGCGTCCACACGACCGCATTCGGGTCGCTACGGTGGCCACGATAGCGCGCGAACACCGCGCCGGGGCGATCGCAGGGAACACCGCGTGCAACGCTCATCGCGAGCTTGATGAACTCGGCGTGCGCCCATACGAGCGGCATCGCTCCTCCGCTGGGCTTTCCCGGGAACAAGCCGCGCTCCGCAATGGCGGCGGCGTCCCACACCTGCTCGGGCATCAAGCCCGCGGTACCCGTCATCGCCGCCATCGCCTCGAGGTACGGCAGCGGATCGTCGCCGGCGAGCAGCGCGTAGTGGCCGCGCTCGCCGGTGAGAAGCGGCCACGCACGGCCGACTCCCGTGCCGTCGAACGGGCTGCCATCCGCATGCTCGCCGTAGCCGTCGCCGGTGTAGCGATGCCACGCCTTGCCGGTTGGCAGATCGACCGCGAGCATACGGTCGACGACGCGGATCGTGTCGACGACTCGCGGATCACGCGCGTCGCGCAAACCGAAACGGACGAGTTGCAGGAAGTCGGTCGCCACCTGCTCGTCCGCGCGAAGTCCGGGATCGTCGGTGCGGTTCCTGATCGGGACGATGCGCGCGAGCGCGGGCTCGTCGGGCCAGACCGCCGTCGGGGCGACGCGCACGTAATAACCGGCGACTTCGCAGGCGGTCGCAAGCGGGGTATCACGCACGAAGGTCCAGTCCTCGATCCGCGCATTCCAATCGTCGGCGATGTCGAGCGCGAGGTCGCGCGCATCCGCGTCGAGCCATTCGGCGCCGCAGACGAGCGCCGCGATGCACACGGCAAGCGTGAACGCGTTGATTCCCGCATCCTCCTCCCAGCGATCCTGCGCGCTCGCGGGACCGCTGCGGGCGATGAAGGCGACGGCGCGGCGCACCATGTCGCGCACCTCGAGGCCGTCCAGCGCGTCGCGCTCGGCGAGCGCTGCCGCGAGAAGGACCGGGAAGGCCGTTTCGTCGAGCTGCTCGCCGCGCCAGAACGGCGTGCCGCCCAGCCACTGGTTCTGTGACCAGTCGCCTTCGGCGTGCTGCGACGCGATCAGGTAGCGCAGGATGTTCCGCGCCTCGTCGACGGCGCCGAGCGCGAGGGACGCCCCCGCGCTCTCCACGAGATCGCGCGGCCAGACGAGGTGATAGCCGCCGATGTCGTCGCGCGAATTACCCCACGGAACGCTCAAGCTCGCCACCATCGCGCCGCGGTAGGTCTTGTCCTGATGAACGCGAAGCACCATCGCCGAATTCGCCACGGCTTCGCGCAGCGGAGCGGACAGCATCGGTGGAACCTGCAATCTGGACGACCACGCGCGCCAGTGGGCCGCGTGCCGTCGCCACACGTTGTCGAACGGCTGCAGCAGCGACGAGACGGCGAGCGTCGCGGCGGCCTCGCAGCTGCTGCCGAACGCGAGCGCGAGCGTGCACGCGGACGGCAGCTCGCCGATCAGCGCAACGTTGCCGGGACCCGCGGCGTCGAACTGCCACGACAACGCGCCGTTGCGCGCGAAATCCTGCCAACCGTCGCTCGCGCCGACGTAGCCCGCGCTCGCCCTGCGCCACGCGTCCTGCTGCGCGCGATCGGTAGCCGCGAGCGCGAGGCCGAACGGTCCGTGCTCGGCCTCGAGCACGATGCGCCCCCCGTGGCGGGCCACCGCCGCGACGTTGTCGTGGCCCGTGCCGCCGAGGTGGGGCGCGAGCAGCGCATACGGCTTGAGCGTATCGTCGCCCGACAGCACGACGTCGATCAGGACGGCGTCGCGGTCGGGATCGGGCGCGATCCGAAGCTCGAGCGTGAAGCGCGGATGCCGGTGCACAATCTCCACGGCCGGAATGGCGGACGCCTCGAGTCGCACCTCGTAGGACCGTTCGCGTTTGACCTCGACCCAGAAGCCGGCGCCGTCCGCGACGATGAAGCCCAGGTCGCGTATTTGCGGGATGTCCGCGCGCGGATAGTAGACCTCGTTGAGGATCCCGTAGCCGGTCGTGAACCAGACGCGCGCGCACCCGAGCGCGCAACCGACGACGTCCTTGGCGCTGCTCGTCCACGTCGGCGCAATGCCGGGCTCACCGAAAGCGTTCATGCACGCCGGTCGCGATGCTGGCGCGTCGCGCCCCGGTCGCCCTCTACCCTAGGCGCGGCGGAATCGCGCAGGCGGTTGAGCGACGCGACGAAGCCGACCAGCACGCTTCCCGTCCAGCCGAACGTGAACAGGCCCGAGATCGCGATGATCGGCGAGAGCATGTTCCACGCGGCGGGAAGCACGAATGCGCCGTAACCGACCGTCGTGTAGGTGTTGGCGGCGAAGAAGGCGGCCGTCCTCCAGTCGGTGACGAGCCTCGAGTAGACGAGCGCCGCCGTCCAGAAGACGACCTCGGCGAGGTGCAGCGCGAGGAGCAGGAAGATCACGTAGCCGAACAGCACGTCGAGGCGAAGCGACGCGTGCGACCGGCGCGCGAGCGTGTCGCTGCGCCTGCGGAAATGACCGCTGACGAGGCGTATGCCGATGCCGTGCAGCAGCACGACGGCGACGAGCAATGCACCGCCGAAGAGCAGGTCCGGAAACGGAATGATGGATGCGAGCGGCAGCACGCCGGCGAGACGGTCGACGTCGGCGGCCGCGTTCATTCGCCGTTCCCGCGATCGAGGCCGCAGGTGATCATCGCAGGCGGCCGCGGTTCGCGCGCATCACGCCTCACGCAACCTTCATCGCCACGATGGTCACGTCGTCCTCGAAGCGTTCGGTGCCGGCGAAGCGCTGGACGTCGGCGAGTACGAGCGAGACCAGCGTTTCCGGTTCGCGCTCGCGGTGCGCAGCGAGCAAATCCGCGAGACGCGGCACGCCGAAGAACTCGCCGTCGCGATTGCGCGCCTCGGTGAGGCCATCGGTGTAGAACGTGACGATGTCGCCGCCGTGCAATGCGAGACGCAACTCGCCGAAGTCGACGTCGCTTTGCATGCCCAGGAGCTTCCCGTCGGCGTTCAGCAGGCGCCATGGTGTCTCGCCTGCACGAACGAGGATGGCCGGCGGGTGGCCCGCGTTCGCATAGCGTAGCTCGCGCGTCGCCGAGTCGAACGTGGCGCAGCACGCGCTCATGAAGTGGCCCGCATGGTCGAGATCGTCGAATAGCAATCGATTGAGTTTGCGCAGGATAGCGCCCGCGCCCTCGACGCCGAGCCGCTCGGCCATGAACGTGGTGCGCGCCTCGGCCATCAGCAGCGCGGCACCGACGCCGTGGCCCGACACGTCGCCGAGGAACGTGTCGATCCCGGTTCGTCCGCGCGGGAAGTAGCCGAAGTAATCGCCGCCGACGTCCGCCGCGGGAATGCAGCGGCCGGCGAGTTCGACGCTGCCGACGCGCAGCGGATCCTCGGGCAGCATCGAGCGCTGGATCTGGCGCGCGATCTCCATGTGCGCGCGCCCGACGGCGAGCTCGATCTCCGCGGTGCGACGGCATTCCTCGGCGACGCGCAGTTCGCGGTCGCGCTTCTCGAGGGTCGCGGCCATGGCGTTGAACGCGCGGGCGAGGAAGCCGAGCTCGCCGCGGACGTCCTGCAGCGGCACGCGCGTGTCGAGCTTGCCCGACGCGAGCTTGGCGGTGGCGGCGACGAGCGCCCGCACCGGCCGGAGGATGAAGAGTTTCGATCCGAACCAGGCGGCGCCAAGTGCCACGAGCGTGACGAGCGCGAGCGCCGCGAGATTGCGCGCAAGGCGCCGGTTCACGTCGGCAAGTGCGACTGCTTCAGGAACGCCGATCGCGACCCGCAGGCTTCCATCCGACAGCAGGGGCGCGTGCGACCAGAGCCGTGCGTCGCCGTTCGCGTCCGTGGCCTGGAAGACACCGCCGCGTGCCTGCCCGGCGAACGCGTCGAGCACGCGTGTTTCGCCGAAACGCGTGCCGATCGGTGCGACGTCGGGAATGCGCGCGAGCACCGTACCGTTGCGATCGACGACGATCATGTCGGCGCCCTTGGGCAGCTCGAGCTCCGCGAGCACACGGGTCAGCCATGCGAGGCTTTGCGCGGCAAACGCCACGGCGCGCACGTTCCCCGCGTCGTCCAGGACCGGATACGCGTAGTTGATGGCCGGCAACCCCGTGACACGGCCGACCTGATAATCGCCGACCACGAAGCCGCGCACCTCGAAAGCGCGTCTGAAATACGAACGATCGGCGACGTTGACGCTCGTCTCCGGCAACGTGCGCGCGCTGCACGTCATCGTGCCGTCGGGCTCCGCGAGCGCGAAATTCAGATACAGCGGATACGCCGGCAGCAGCTCGGCGAGCAGGCGATTGCATTGCGTGCGATCGCCGTCGCGCAGCTGCGGCATGCGCGCGAATGCGGTAAGAAGCTGCCGGGCGCCCTCGATCTGCGCCGCCTGCGTGCTGCTGACGATGCGGATCAGCCGCATCGCATCGGTTTCGACGTTCGCGACGGCGTTCCTGCGCTCGTCGGCCGTCGTGTAGAGGACGAGCCCGAGACAGGGCACGAGCACCAGAACGACGAGGCCGAGCAGGCGCAGGCGCAAGCTGAACGAGCGCGCGTCGCCGGAGGGGGCGGCGTCGTGGCGTTCGTCCGGCGGTGAAGCGATCGCCGTCAGTTTGCGCTACGCGAGAAGCCCCGAGGGGCAGTCCGGGCGAGTCTACTCCGACTGCGACGGAAGGTGTTTCAAGCTTGCCAGCCACCGCCGAGCGCATTCATCAGATCGACGGTGTAGGAGAGGAACAATTGACGATTGCGCATCAGCAAAAGCTGTGCGTCGTTCAGCGTCCGCTGCGCATCGAGCACTTCCAGGTACGCCGAGTAACCTGCCTCGTAGCGTTGCGTCGCCAGCCGGAGGCTGTTGCTCGCGAAGCTCACCCGTTCGGCGAGGTCGCGTTCGGTCTGCGCCGCATAGCCGACGTTCGACAACGCGTCGGACACGTCGCGAAACGCCGATTGCATCGCCTGCTCGTAGGCGATCGCCGCCTGGCGTGCGCGCGCCTCCGACTCCGCCGTGCGCGCCGCGTAGCGGCCCCAGTCGATCACCGGGCCGAGCAATCCGACGCCCACCGACCAGATGGTGGCGCCAGGCGACACGAGATGCGCGAGGTTGTCGCTCGAAAGGCCGAGCGAGGCGGTGAGGCTGATCGTCGGCAGTTGCTGCGCGCGCGCGACGCCGATCTGTGCGTTCGCCGCCTTGAGCGTCGCCTCCGCCTGGCGCAGGTCCGGCCGCCGCTCGAGCAGCGTCGACGGGAGCCCGGGCGGCGGCAGCGGCGGCGCCGGGATCGTACGCAGGTCGGCAGGCGCGAGCGTCAGCGTCAGGTCGTTGGTCAGGACTGCGAGCTGATGCAGCGCGACCGCGCGAAGCCGCTGCAGTTCCTTGAGCTGCGACGCGAGCTGCGCGCGGTTGCCCTCCGCCTGGTAGACGTCGAGCTCGGACGCGATTCCGCCGGCGGCGCGCTGCCGCGTGATCGCGACGGAGTCGTTCGCCGCTGCCAAACTTTCCTGCGAAACCACGATCTGCGCATCGAGCGCTCGCAGAGTGAAATACGTGCGCGCGATCGCTCCCGACAACGTGAGCCCGACGACACCGCGCGCGTATTCGCTCGCCTCGAATTGCGCCTGCGCCGCTTCGCGCAGCCGACGCAGGCGGCCCCAGAAATCGAGCTCGAATGCAGTGTTCGCCGACAGTGTGAAGTTGTTGAACGTCGGCAGCGCGCCGCCGCGCACCGACGGTGTCTGGGCGGAGAGGCCCGCACGCGACGCATTGCCCGACAGGTCGACTTCGGGGAACAACGTCGCGTTCGCTTCCCGCACCAGCGCCGCGGCTTCCTCGACGCGTGCGACGGCGAGGCGCACGTCGGTGCCCTGAGAGAGACCGCGCGCGACGAGCTCGTCGAGCGTCGGATCCTGGTAGAGCCGCCACCAGTCGACGGGCACTGCCGTCAGCGCGGACGAGGCCGGCGCCGCTTCCGCGAACGCGTTCGGGACGTCGAGGTTCGGCCGATGATAGTCGGGACCCACGGCGGCGCAGCCTGCGAGGGCGAGGGCAACCGCAGCCGCCACCCCCGCCCCTGCACGCCGCATCACGTCGCCGCCTCGCTTTGGAGCGGTGCGGCCGGCGTCTCCTTGCGCTCGCCGACCTTGAGCTGCCGCGAGAAGACCGTGAAGAACAGCGGCACGAAGATCGTCGCGACGAACGTGGCGACCAGCATTCCGCCGACGACTCCGGTGCCCATCGAGCGGCGCGCCGCGGCACCCGCGCCGGTCGCGAACGTGAGTGGAAGCACGCCGAACACGAACGCGATCGACGTCATCACGATCGGCCGGAAGCGCAGCCGCGCGGCCTGCAGCGCCGCATCGATCGGACGCATGCCGGCGAGCAGCCCCTGCTGCGCGAACTCGACGATCAGGATCGCGTTCTTGGCGGAAAGCCCGATCAGAACGACGAGGCCGATCTGGAAATAAATGTCGTTCTCCATGCCGCGCACGAACACGAGGGCCAGCGCGCCGAGGACCGCGAACGGGACCGCAAACACGACGGCGGCCGGCAGCCGCCAGCGCTCGTAGAGCGCGGCGAGGATCAGGAACACCATCACGATCGCGAAGGCGAACGCGAATGCCGATGCCTGCCCGGTGCGCTTCTCCTGGAACGCCTGTCCCGTCCACTGCAGCGTGTAGCCGGCGGGCAGCGTCTCCGCCGCGACCTGCTCGACTGCCTTGATCGCGTCACCCGAGCTCACGCCGGGCTTGCCGCTGCCGAGCACCTTCGCCGACAGAAAGCCATTGTAGCGCTCGACCTGCTCGGGCCCGACGACGCTCGTCGTGTGCACGAGCGCCTCGAGCGGGATCATCTCCCCGCTCGTGTTCGACCGCACGTATACCTGGCCCAGGTCTTCCGGCTGCGCGCGGTACGGGGCATCGGCCTGCAGTTGCACGCGATACGTGCGGCCCGACATGTTGAAGTCGTTGACATACAGCGCGCCGATCGTGCTCGAAAGCGCATCGAACACGTCCGACACCGGAACGCCGAGCGCCATCGCCTGCTCGAGATTGACCTCGACGAACACCTGCGGCACCGTGGGCCGGAAGAACGTGTTGATCGCGGTAAGCCGCGAGTCGCGGGACAGCGCGGCGGTGAACGTCTGCAGGACGTCGGCGAGCTTCTTCGGGTCCGAGTCGACGCGCGCCTGCACGTACGCCTCGAATCCGCCCGCGGTCCCGAGGCCGCGGATCGGCGGGGGGTTGAAGCCGATCGCGATGCCGTCGGGAAGCTTGCCGCCGAGCCGGGACATCTCGCTTGCGATCTCGGGCGCGGTCTTCGTTCGCTGGTCCCAGTCCTTGAGGAGCAGGAACGTCGTTCCCGCGTTCGGCTTGTTCGCCCCGCCGATCAGGTCGCGTCCCGGCGCGACGAAGATGTGCTCGATCGCCGGATCGCTCGCGAGGCCCCGCTGCAGCTGACGACCCGTCGCGTCGGTCCGCTGCAGCGTCGCCGCGTCGGGCAGCATGATGGCGCCGAACAGGTAGCCCTGATCCTCGGGCGGCACGAAGCTGCCGGGCACGCGCACGAAGAGCACGACGACGAGCGCGATGACGCCGACGAACGCGAGGCCCGCGAGGATGCGTCGCCTGAGCGCGAAGCCGATCATCCACAGGAACGTCGAGGAAAGCTTCGCAAAGCCCACGTTGAAGAAGTGGAAGACGCGCGACTCGTGGTCGCCGGGCTTCAGCAGCAGTGCGCAAAGCGCCGGCGTGAGCGTGAGCGCAGTCAATCCCGACAGCAGCACGGAGATCGCCACGGTCACGGCGAACTGCCGGTAGAGCTGGCCGGCGATGCCGCCGAGGAACGCGACGGGCACGAACACCGCGCAGAGCACGAGGACGATCGCGAACACGGCGCCCGATACTTCGTACATCGACGCGATCGCCGCCTCTTTCGCGCTCTTCTTCTCGGTGCGCATCAGCCGCTCGACGTTCTCGAGGACGACGATCGCATCGTCGACGACGATGCCGACGGCGAGCACCATCGCGAAGAGCGTCAGCGTGTTGATCGAGAAGTGCAGCGCATACAGCCCCGCGAACGTGCCGATCAGCGACACCGGCACCGCGATCATCGGGATGATCGTCGCTCGCCAGTGCTGCAGGAATACGAACACGACGAGCAGCACGAGCACCGCCGCCTCGCCGAGCGTCTTCAGCACTTCGTGGATCGACGCCTGGATGACGCGCGTGGTGTCGAACGGAA
>DATIEN010000179.1:0-12195 GCA_035455705.1 Casimicrobiaceae bacterium
CTATGCGTTTTGCAATCGTCATGGTTTCTCCGTCAGGCGGGGGCCGGTGCTTCGTGATTGACGACAAAATCGTCGGGGACCGCGGGCCCCCAGACATAGAACGAGTCCTCGGGCGGATGGTCGGCGGCGGGCCAGTCGACATCGGCGGGCACGAAGTCGATGTCGAACGAGTACTCGGCGAAGCTGCCCCACGGGTCCTGCACGTAATGAAAATAGTTCGAGCCGAGCACGTGGCGGCCGACGCCCCAGCCTTTCGCGTAGCCTTCCGCGCGCATACGTTCGGCGCCGAGACCGACCTCGTCGAAGCTCGCGACGTCCCAGCTCGAATGATGCAGGCCGGGGGCCTCCGACTTTGCGAAGGCGATCATGTGGTGGTCGCTCGCGTGCGGCCCGTGCAGGAACGCGATGATGTCGCCGGAGCGATCGGAGAGCCTTAGCCCAAGCGTTTGCGTGTAGAACGCGAGTTGCCGCGCAACGTCCGGCGTGAAGAGCAGCACGTGCGAAAGACGTCGGGGCCGCACGCGCGCCGCCGCCTTGCGGCTCGGTGCCGCGCCCTTGCCGGGGAGCGCGGCGGGCGGCGTCCCGCACACGCCCTTGCACGACGGCGACACCTTGTCGCCGGCGACGAGCTGAATGGATGTACCGTCGGGGTCACGCGTCCACACGCCGCGGCCATCGGACAGCGGGTGCGGCTCGCTGCTGCCCGCCGCGCGAAAGTGGGCGGCCAGCGTATCGAAATCGTCGTCGTATGCGCTAAAGCGCAGGTATTGCAGCTTCTTCGGCTTGCCATTCGCGAACACGCTGCCCCAGACGTGCGGGCTCGCCCGGGTGCCGAGGTCGAGGCCGGTGCCATCGCGGCGCGTGTCGAGCCCGAAGCTGCGATAGAACCGTTCGGCCGGTTCGAGATCGGGCACGCTGAAGACGAACCGATCGAGCGAATGCACGCCCAACGCGTTGGGGCGCCGGCAGACGGCGGCTTGCGAACTCATGACCGAGGCCTTGAAAAGTGGCGCGACATGCGCGGTAACGGCGGACGATAGCAAAATTCGCGAAGGGGCGGCAGCCGCCGTCCCCGGAGCAGCGTTTGGCGACAGCCCTTCGTGGGCAAGGAGAGTCGAGTGGAATCAGGCGGCGAAACGGTCGTGGTCACTGGCGCGAGCGGAAATCTCGGGCGCGCGGTCGCCGAAGCGTTCTTGCGGCGCGGTGCGCGCCTCGTGCTGGTCGCCCGGCATCGGGAAGTGCTCGCGGAGCGCTTCGGCGACGAGGATCCGCAGCGGCTCTTCGTCGCGGCCGATCTCACCGCACAGGCGGGCGCCGACGCCGTCGCGCAGGCCGCCATGGCGCGCTTCGGACGCATCGACGTGCTCTGCAACCTGGCCGGTGGCTTTCGGATGGCGGCCGTGCACGAGACGAGCGACGAGGCGTGGCAATCCTTGTTCGATCTCAACGTGAAGACGGTGCTCAACATGGCACGCGCGGTCGTGCCGCGAATGCTCGCCGCAGGCCACGGCTTCATCGTCAACGTCGCGGCCTACGCGGCGCTGCACGCTTCCGCCGACATGGGACCCTACGCGGCGTCCAAGTCCGCGGTGATGCGGCTCACCGAAGCGATGTCCGCCGAGCTGCGCGAGCACGGGATCAACGTGAACTGTGTGCTGCCGACGATCATCGACACGCCCGAGAACCGGCGCGCGATGCCGAAGGCCGATCACGGCCGCTGGGTCGACCCCTCCGACCTCGCGAGCATAATCGCATTTCTCGCCTCGTCCGCCGCGCGCGCGATCCACGGCGCGGCGATTCCCGTCACCGGGCTCGCATGAACGCCGAGGCGATCGAAGAGGAGACCGAATGTCACGCAAGTACAACGTGCTGATCATGGGCGCGTCCTACGGGTCGCTGCTCGGCGCGCGGCTTCTGCTCGCCGGCCACGACGTGCGACTCGTCTGCCTGCCTGCCGAGGCGGCGCTCATCGAAAGCGAAGGGTTCCGCGTTCGCCTGCCCGCGAAAGGATCGAACGAGCAGGTCGAGATCGATTCGCGGCGCCTGCCCGGACGCGTGTCGGCGAGCGGCGCGGACGCTGCCGACCCGCAACGTCACGATCTCGTCGCGCTGGCCATGCAGGAGCCGCAGTACGCTTCGCCGGGCGTGCGCGAACTGCTGGCGCGCACGGCACGTGCCAAGGTGCCGTGCATGTCGATCATGAACATGCCGCCGCTTGCATACCTCGCGCGTATCTCGAGCGTCGATGTCGCGGGCCTGCGCGGCTGCTACACCGACCCGACCGTATGGGACGCGTTCGATCCGGCGTTGATGACGCTGTGCAGCCCCGATCCGCAGGCGTTCCGGCCGCCCGACGAGAAGGTCAACGTGCTGCAGGTGAGTCTTCCGACCAATTTCAAGGCGGCGCGCTTCGCTTCGGATGCGAACACGGCGATGCTGAACGATCTCGCCCGCGACATCGAGGCGAGCCGGCTCGAAACGCCGCGCGGGCCGGTCGAGCTGCCGGTGAAACTCAAGGTGCACGAGTCGATCTTCGTCCCGCTCGCCAAGTGGAGCATGCTGCTCACCGGCAATTACCGCTGCGTCCAGCCCGACGGCATGCGCTCGATCCGCGATGCGGTGCACGCCGATCCGCGCGCGTCGCGCGAGGTGTACGAGTGGGTCGCGCGCCTGTGCAAGGCGCTCGGCGCCGCCGACGCCGATCTCGTCCCGTTCGAGAAGTACGCGAGCGCCGCGCAGGGTCTCGTGAAGCCTTCTTCTGCCGCCCGCGCGCTCGCTGCCGGAGCGCGCAACATCGAGCGCGTCGACCGGCTCGTGCAGACGATCGGCGCCCAGAAGGGGATGCGGCTGCCCGCCGTCGACGAACTCGTCGCGCGCGTCGACGCATGGCTTGCACGAAACCGCCGCGCCGCCGCCGGGGAGCCGGCCAGGGTGGCGTGACGCGCGGCGCAACTGCCCGCGCGGGTATGCTGTCGATCGAAGAACCGTAACGCTGGAGGCGACCGTGCCTGGACTCTTACCGAACGTCGATCCCGACGGATTGCTCGAATATTCGGTCGTCTATACCGACCGCGCGCTGAACCACATGTCGCGCCGCTTCCAGCGCGTGATGACGCACGTGGCGCGGACGCTCGAATCGGTGTACGGCGCGTCGACCAGCGTCGTCGTGCCCGGCAGCGGAACCTTCGGCATGGAGGCGGTCGCGCGGCAGTTCGCCACGCGCAAGCGCTGCCTCGTCGTTCGCAACGGCTGGTTCAGCTACCGCTGGTCGCAGATCTTCGAGATGGGCGACATACCGTCGGCAACGACGGTGCTGAAGGCGCGCCGCGTCGGCAATGCGGCGCAGTCGCCGTTCGCGCCGCCGTCGATCGGCGAGATCGTCGCGGCGATCGACGCCGATCGTCCCGACCTCGTGTTCGCGCCGCACGTCGAGACCGCATCCGGGATCATCCTTCCCGATTCGTACCTCCGCGCGATCGCCGATGCCGTCCATGCGGTCGGTGGCATGTTCGTCCTCGACTGCATCGCATCGGGAACGCTGTGGGTCGACATGAAGGCGACGGGCGTCGACGTGCTGATCAGCGCCCCGCAGAAGGGATGGAGCAGCCCGGCCGGTTACGCGCTCGTGATGCTCGGCGACGACGCACGGAGTGCCCTCGACGGCACGACGAGCACGAGCTACGCGTGCGACCTCAAGAAATGGCTGTCGATCATGGATGCGTACAAGCGCGGCGGACATGCGTATCACGCGACGATGCCGACCGATTCGCTCGCGCGTCTGTCCGACGCGATGACGGAGCTCGAGGACTTCGGCTTCGAGCGTGCGAAGGGCGCGCAGGTCGACCTGGGCGAGCGGGTGCGCCGGCTGCTCGTCGAGCGCGGAATGCCGAGCGTCGCGGCCAAGGGCTTCGAGGCGCCGACCGTCGTCGTCAGCTACACCGACGACCCGGGCATCCAGTCGGGCAGCCGTTTCGCCGAGGCGGGGTTGCAGACCGCGGCAGGCGTTCCGTTGCAATGCGACGAGCCATCGGGCTTCAGCACGTTCCGGATCGGCCTCTTCGGCCTCGACAAGCTGCGCAACGTCGGGCGAACCGTCGCGACGCTCGACGCGGCGCTGCAGGAGATCACCGCCGACGTTCGCTGAAGGCGGGCGCTGTCCGGAGACGCGACGAGGACGACGAAAGCGCAAACGAGCGCCGTCGACCCGTACGACGGATAGGCACAGTCGATGACTCCGACGAACTGGATGGCGGCACGACGCACGAACGGCGTTGCACCGCGCGTCGCGCCGCGTGTCGGGCGCTCGCCGCCGCCCGCGCCGCCGAAGCTTCCGAACCGGATCCCGCCGCGGCGTGCGTGGCTGTGGTTCGCGATCGCGCTCCTGCTGAACTTCGTGCTGGCGCGCTACCTGCTGCCGGGCGCCGAGGCGCCGATCACCGTTCCGTACACGCTGTTCCGCGAGCAGGTCGAGAAGAACAACGTGAAGGCCATCTACAGCCGCGGCGAGACGATGACGGGGCGCTTCGCGACGCCGATCACGTATCCACCGGCGGAAGCGCCGAACGCGAAGGGCACCCCACCGGTGCCGCCGCCGAAGGCCCGCGGCATTCCGCGCAGTGCGCCATCGCGCACCTCGGCGATCTTCGAGACGACGGTTCCGGCGTTCGCCGGCCACGACCTCGAGAAGCTCCTGCTCGACCACGATGTCGAGATCAGCGCCGAGCCGATCGCCGAAGCGCAAAGCCCGCTGTCGACGCTCTTGTTCGGCTTCGGTCCCGCGCTGCTCCTGATCGCCTTCTACGTCTGGCTCTTCCGCCGCACGGCGCAGCAGGGAGGCGGCCTCGGCGGCGGCATTCTCGGCATCGGCAAGAGTCGCGCACGCCGCTATGACCAGGACAGCGAGACGAAGGTCACGTTCGAAGACGTCGCGGGCATCGACGAGGCGGAGAACGAGCTCGTCGAGATCGTCGACTTCCTGCGCGACCCGCCGAAGTACACGCGTCTTGGCGGCACGGCGCCGAAAGGCGTGCTGCTCGTCGGTGCGCCAGGCACCGGCAAGACGCTGCTCGCGAAGGCCGTCGCCGGCGAGGCAGGCGTGCCGTTCTTCTCGATGAGCGCGGCCGAGTTCGTCGAGATGATCGTCGGCGTCGGCGCCGCGCGGGTACGTGACCTCTTCAAGCAGGCGCGCGAGAACGCGCCGGCGATCATCTTCATCGACGAGCTGGACGCGATCGGGCGGGCCCGCGGTCCCACGGCGATCGGCGGGGCGAGCGAGCAGGAGCAAACGCTGAATCAGATCCTGACCGAGATGGACGGTTTCTCGAGCCGCGAGGGGATCATCGTCCTCGCCGCCACCAACCAGCCGGACGTGCTCGACCGTGCACTGCTGCGTCCCGGCCGCTTCGACCGCCGGGTCGTCGTGAACCTGCCCGACCGCAAGGGGCGCGAAGCGATCCTGCGGGTGCACGTGCGACGCGTGCCGCTCGCCGACGACGTATTGCTCGAGGGGCTCGCCTCGGCGACGCCCGGCTTCTCCGGCGCCGAGCTCAAGAACCTCGTCAACGAGGCGGCGCTGCTCGCGGCGCGGCGCAACGAGCAGAAGGTGCGCCAGCAGGACTTTCTCGACGCGCTCGAGAAGATCGTCCTCGGTCCCGCGCGGCCGATCCTGCTGTCGCACGCCGACCGCGAGCGCATCGCCTACCACGAGGGCGGACACGCCATCCTGGGTCTCGTGGTCCCCGGCGCCGACCCGGTACATCGCGTGACGATCGTGCCGCGGGGGCAGGCGCTCGGCGTGACGTACCAGCGACCCGACAGCGACCGCTACAACTACCCCGAGTCGTACCTGCGCGCGCGGATCGTCGGCATGCTGGGCGGCCGTGCCGCCGAGGAAGTGGTCTACGGGACGAAGACGACCGGCGCGGAGAACGACATCGAGCAGGCGACCGGGCTCGCGCGCCGGATGGTCACGCGCTGGGGAATGAGCGAGCGCGTCGGCATGGTGCAACTCGCGCCGCGCGACAATCCTTATCTCAGCGGGCCCGAAGGTTACGTCGGATCGAAGCCCTTCAGCGAGGAAACCGCGCAGGTGATCGACGCCGAGGTGCGCCGGATCATCGCCGAGAGCCACGACGAGGCGTTGCGGCTGCTGCGCGAGCATCGCAAGTCGCTGAACGCGCTCGCGCAGGCGCTGCTCGAGCGCGAGACGCTGAACGAGGACGAGATCCTGACGGTAACGGGACTGCGCCGTGTGCCGAGCGTCGAAGGCGGCGTGTCGCCGCTCGGCGGCGACAGTCCGGCCAATTCGCTGCCGCCCGACTAGCGAATGGCCCGTGCGCGCGGCTGGATGGGCTACTTCGCGCTCGCCTGCGGCGACGGGGCCTGAGCTATCGCCGGTTGGTCGACGTGCGCCGTCGCCATCGAGGCCCGCGACGCGCCCGGCTCGTCGACGCCGTAGTGGTCGCGAATGTAGAGCGCCAGCTCGTCCCGGGTGACGACGCCGTCCCCGTTGCGGTCCATGTCGCGAAAACGCGGCCCGAAATCGTTGTCGCCGACGGTCTCGGCGCGCTCGACGACACCGTCACGGTTGATGTCGAGCGCCTGGAACGCGTCGCGGTCGCGCGTCGCGGCGCGCTGGTAGTAATCGCTGCGCAAATCGGCGCGGACGTTGCCGGTCAGCGCGAGCAGCACCATCGCCATTACGTAAGATCCTGCTGCCTTCATCGTCGTCCTCCTTCGGCCGTCTCCTGAAAAGACCTTCGATCGCCGCAGACGTTCAAGACTCCGTTGCCGCGAGCGGGGCGCCCGGGCGTGCGTTCTCGGCACTGATCTTCGCGCTCGTCACCTGCGCGGTGGCGACCATTTACGTGACGCAGCCGGTGCTGCCGGTGCTGCAGGCCCAGTTCGAAGTGAGCCCCGCTACGGCGTCGCTCTCCGTCTCGGCGGTCATCGTGGGCATGGCGGCGACGACGCTGCCCATCGGCATGTTGATCGATCGCTATCCGGCGCGGCCGCTGATGATCGCGGGCGCCTGCGCAATCACTGCCGCGGGCCTCGTTTGCGCGATCACGCCGAGCTTTGCCGTGCTCGTCGCCATGCGCGCGGTGCAGGGAGCGTTCATCCCGACCCTCACGACCTGCGTGGCCGCCTGGCTTGCGCGTACGCTCCCTCCGAGCGCGCTGAACGTCGCGATGGGGACCTACGTGTCGGCGACCGTCGCCGGCGGTCTCGGCGGCCGTCTGCTTGCAGGGTGGGCTTTCCAGCCGGCGCATTGGCGCTACGCGTTCATGACGGTCGGCGGAGCGCTGTTCGTCGTCACGCTGCTCGTCGCGCCGCGCCTCCGAGATTCGCGTGGGCGGCGATCGGACATCGTCGCGGTGTCGCTGCCGCGACTTCTGGTGCGGCGCCCGCAAATGCTGGCGCAGGTCGCGGCGTTCGGCGCGTTCGGCGCCTTTTCCACGGTCTTCAACTACTTTCCGTTTTACCTGTCGCGGCCGCCATGGTCGCTATCCACGGCGTCGATCACCGCGCTCTACCTCGTCTACGTGGCCGGCCTCGTGATGGGCCCGCTCGCAGGGAGGCTCGCCAACCGCGTCGGCAACGGCGCGGTGATGGTTGGCGGCGCGTTGCTGCTCGAAGCCGCGCTGGTGGCGACCCTTGTCGTCGCCATTCCGGTGCTGATCGCGAGCCTGGTCGGCCTGTGCCTCGGCTTCTTCGCGATCCATGCGGCGGCGGTCGGTGCGCTGAACCGCAGCCTTGCCGGCGCGCGCGGCAAGGCGAATGCGCTCTACACGTTGTTCTACTATCTCGGCGGTGCCGCCGGCATCGCCGCGGGCGGTAGTTTCTATGCCCATGCGGGATGGCCGGGCCTCCTGGGCGTCTCGGTCGCGCTGTCGATCCTGCCGCTCGGCGTGGGGATTATTTCGGTACGCCGCCATGTTACCGATCCGTCGACCCCGGAGGACCCGTCATGAACGACCCGCTTGCCCGGATCGCCTCGATCGCGCCCGCGCTTTTATGCGCGACGCTCGCGTGGGCGCAACCTGCGCCGATCGTTCGCGGCGACGTGACGGCGATCGAAGGCGCTGTCCTCACCGTCACGACCGCCTCGGGTGAGAAGACGTCGGTCCGGCTGCCGGACGACGTGCGCGTCACCCTGCGCACTCCCGCGACGCTCGACGACATCACGCCGAACACGTACATCGGCACGACAGCGACGCCGGGGCCGAACGGAGTCCTGATCGCGAGCGAAGTGCACATCTTTCCGGAATCGCGGCGCGGCGTCGGCGAAGGCCACTCGCCGATGGCCACGATGCCGGGCAGTACGATGACGAACGCGACGGTCGCTCGGGTCGCGGGCCGCGCACCGCGCACGAGGACCAACGGGACCGTCGACAAGGCCGGTGACAGCGACAACGGGCGCACCCTGACGCTGCACTACAAGGACGGCGAGCAGACCGTGTTCGTATCCGACAAGACGCCGGTCGTGCGTACCGAGTCGGCCGATCGCGGCGCCCTGAGCCGCGGCGCGCACGTGATCGTCTACGCGAAGCGGGACAGCGCTGGCGCCTTGACCGCGGCGCGCATCAGCGTCGGCGCGAAGGGATCGGTGCCGCCGATCTGAGTTGAGCGCACGGTCGCGCCATTGCCTTCGGCGCACGCCGATCGTGGTCTTCCTGCGCTTCTTGCGATCCTGCACGAAAATCGTGACGAGCAGCCAGCAGGCGCCGCCGGCGGCCGCGAGAAAACACAGGATCGCGAAGCCCGGATAGCCGAACAGCCGGAACGTCGTCTCGACGCGCATCAACAGCGCCGCGCCGACGATCAGCGCGGCGAGCACGATGCCGGTCGTGATCCGTTTTGCGATCTTCTGGAAGCCTTCGACCATCGCGTTCGCGTCCAACGGCCCTGCGTGTTGCCGCAGCGTGCAACACGCGTCCCTCGCGGGTCGATGCAAATTGCGGGGCCGCCCATCGGCGGCGTCAGGACAACGCGGTGTCGCCCCGCGTCTGGGGCGCGAGCGACAGTGACGTCACCTCGGTCGCGAGCAGCGCGATCGAACCTCGGCGCCGGTTGTGGCCGGTATCGCTGTACTCGAACGCGTACACGCGCGCCACGCGAACCCGACCCTCGCGGTCGCGCGCCAGCCGTACGCGCACGAGGGACACCGTGTCGTCGAGGAAGAAGTAGCCGTTGCGCGCGCACGCTTCGCGCATCGCGTCGTTGGCCGTCTCGCGCGCGCGCATCGTGTCCCAGACGAGCCAGCCGCCGACGGCGACGACGAGCAGCGCAACGATTTCGGGCAGACCCGGCAAGCGTCGACGACCAAGATCAGCCGATCTCGATGGCCAGCATCGAAATCGATCCGCCATCGAAGCCTTGCACGGGAAATGCAATGGCGTCCCCGTCGCGGTGCTGTGCGAGGACGTAGACGAGTGGAAGGTAATGCTCGGGTGTCGGCGCCGACAGGCGCGCGTCGTTGCCGAGCGATGGGTAATCGACGAGCGGCGCGAAGTCGCGTGCGGCGAGGAGCGCCCGGGCCTGGTCCTCGAAGCGCTGCGCCCAATCGTAGGCGGCAAGCGCCGGATTACCCCACGCGTACGTGTGCAGGTTGTGCACGAGGTTGCCGCTGCCGATGATCAGCACGCCTTCGTCGCGCAACGGCGTGAGCTGCTTGGCGATCTCGTAGTGCCAGGAAGCCTCGCGCGTCTCGTCGATCGACAATTGCACGACCGGCACGTCCGCGTCCGGGTAGGCGTGGACCAGGACCGACCATGTCCCGTGGTCGAGTCCCCACTCGCCGCTCGGTTCGACGCGCACCGGGGAGAGCAGCTCGCGCACGCGCGCGGCCAGCTCGCGCGAGCCCGGGGCAGGGTATTGCACCGCGAAGAGCTGGCGCGGAAAGCCGCCGAAGTCGTGAATCGTGGGTGGCGCATCGTTGTCGGTCACGCGCGTGCCGGGCACGTACCAATGCGCGGAGACCGACAGGATAGCCCGCGGCCTCGGAAGGCGCCGGCCGATCGCCGACCACGCTTGCGTGAAGGCGTTTTGTGCAAGCGCATTCATCGGGTTGCCGTGTCCGAAGAAGATCGCGGGCATCGCAGCGTGCATCGCGGCATCATAACGCGTCGACAGTCCCTGGTGCTCGCGCGTCGGGCGGCACCGGCAGCGGGTTTCCGCGCTCCACGACGCCGTCGCGCTTCACGAGCCTCGGCCGTTGCCGCGCACGAGTTCCTGCAGATCCGTGCATCCCGCGCCCGATCAGATGGGCGCCAGCGAGCGATCGGTGGTAACGTCGATGAAGCGCGAGACGCGGATCGGAATGTCCGGGCGCTGCAGCTCGGCGACGGCCTGCTGCAAACGGCTGTCGGCCATCGTCATGCGCGACCGTAGGCGAACGTACTCGGCCCACGACGCGATGACATAACGTTCGACGAAGCGTCCTTCCTCGCCGAGATCGCGAAACACGCGCCAGCTCGTCGCACCGTTGCGTCGCCGGGTCGGTCCGACCTTCTGGATGGCCTTGAGGAACGCGTCGCGGTTCGCGGCATCGATTCGATACTCGAGCTGAATCAGCACGGGACCGTCGTCCGGCAGCGGCTGGCTCGCGATCGGGATCTCGGGCAGGCGAACGCCGGGCACGATGTCGGCCTCCTGGCCCATCTCGACGCGCACGCGCCGGTAAATCCACTGCAGGCCGATCACCGACACCGCCGACACGCCGAGCGCCCAGTGCGTGCCGACCCCGTTCGCGATCGCGCCCCACACGGCGCTGCCGATGGCGAGACAGCCCTGGGTGGCGACGAGATTCATCGAAACCGCCCGCGCCCGCACCCACGCCGGCGCGCTGCTTTGGGTGCCGGCGGACAGCGTCGCGAACACGCAGACCCACGCCATTCCCGAGCAGAACGCACCGACGAGCGCCAGCGTCGTCATGCTGGTCAGCGCGACGAGCAGCGTTGCGCACGCCCACAGTTCGCCACCGCGCGTCACGATCCTGTTCATCGGCTGCTTCGCGAGCAATCCCGGGATCGAGACCGCGCCGACGATCGCGCCGATGCCGAAGCTCGCCGAGAGCAGACCGAACCCGCCGGCACCGAGGCCGAGCTGATCGCGCGCGATCACGGGCAGCAGTGCCCAGAATGCGCTCGCGCAAACGCTGAACGTGAGATTGCGCACGACGAACGCGCGCATCGGCGCCGAATGGCGAACGAAGCGCAGTCCGCTCATGACGCCGGACAACAATCGCTCGGGAACGCCCGGCAGCGCGAGCTCCGCGGGCTTCGTGCGCAGCATTGCGAGAAACATCGGCACGAAGAAAAAGGCGCCGAGCGCGAGCGTCGCGCCCGAGTTGAGCGCAGCCGCGATCGCACCCGCCGCCGCGGGACCCACGGCGCGCGCGACGTTGAACGCGACCGACCCGAGCGCGACGGCGCGCGCGAGCTGCTCGCGCGACACCATCTCGTTGATGCTCGCCTGCTGCGCCGGCAGGTAGAACGTGAAGCCTGCGCCGACGGCGAACGTGAGAAACAGCAGCGACACCGGACCTACGATGCCGGTCAACGCGGCGGCGCCCAGGAACAGCGTCGCGGCGAACAGCACGACCTGCGTGACGAGGATCACGCGCCGCCGGTCGATGATGTCGGCGAGCGTCCCGGCGATCACGCCGAAGAGCAGCGTCGGCAGCGTGCTGGCGCTTTGCACGAGCGCGACCATCAACGCCGAAGTCGTGAGCGTGGCCATGAGCCACGCCGAAATCGTCGCCTGCATCGTGTACCCGAGCGCCGCGCCGATCGAGCCGATGTAGAAGGCGCGAAAGACGTCGTTGCGAAGCGGCGACGATGCGAACGACCGGGAGACGAACGAAGGCAGGCGCGCGGCCACGAAGGCGAGTTTAGCGTGGCGGCTTCTGCGGCCTTCGCAGTTCGGGCTTGCCCGTCGCGCTCGCGCAAGGCGCGGTAAACTGATCGGCGCGCCCGAAGACGCCACAAGACAGGAGACGAGAATGGAACACGCGAGCGAACTGCGCGAAACGATTGCTGCGATCGTCGCGCCCGGCAAGGGGATTCTCGCCGCCGACGAGAGCACGCCCACGATCACCAAGCGCTTTGAGGCGGTCGGCATCGAGTCGTCGGTCGAGAACCGCCGCGCCTATCGCCTGCTGCTCGCGCGCGCCGCCAACGCCGACAAGTACCT
>DATIEN010000180.1:0-14288 GCA_035455705.1 Casimicrobiaceae bacterium
CGCCGACGACCGGCAGGCGGACAGGCGCCGGGCCCCCCGTAGAATGGCTGGCCCGGGATTGGCCAAACAACGTCCTCATGGAAGACCAGACGGCATCGGCCGGGACGATCACGCTCCTCATAGAGCGCGCCAACGGCGGAGATGGCCGGGCGTTGAACGATCTCTTCGCGTCGCTTTATCCGGAGCTCGAACGCATCGCGCATGCGCGCCTGCGCCGACACGAGACGATCACGCTGCTCGACACGGTGGCGCTTCTGCACGAGGCCTATCTGCGGCTCGTCAAGGCCGGCGAGCTCAACGTCGAGAACCGCACGCACTTCCTCGCGTACGCCGCGCGCACGATGCGTTCGATCATCGTCGACTTCGCCCGCGCGCGGCAGGCGGAGCGCCGGGGAAGCGGCCGGAAGCCGGTCGAGCTCGATACGGTGGCCGCGGATTCGATCGCCGATCCGGCAGACGACGTGCTGCGTGTTCACGAGGCGTTGCAGCAGCTCGAGAACGTCGACGAGCGGTTGGGACGCGTCGTCGAGATGCGCTATTTCGGCGGGCTCTCGCTGCCGGAAATTGGCGCACTCCTCGGCGTTACCGATCGCACGGTGCGTCGGGATTGGGAGAAGGCCCGGGTCTTGTTGTCGATTGCATTGAAGTGACGGCGAACGAGACAGCAGCGCCGGCGGGATCGACCGCAGGCCGCGGATCCACTGAGAAACGTACGTGAAGCTCGATCCTGCGCAATGGCGTGAGGCGTCGGCACTCCTGGACCGGGCGCTCGACATCCTGGAGGAAGGCCGCGCCGCCTGGCTCGACGCACTCGAGAACGTCGATCCGGTGGTCCGATCCGTCCTGCGCGACGCGCTGCGCGCCAGCGCCGAGGGCCGCACGCAGGACTTCGTTGCCGCGCTGCCGCCGGTCCCGGCCTCGAGCGCCGACGCATCGGGTCACGAGGTCGGCGATCGGGTAGGTGCCTATCGGCTGCTCGCGCGACTCGGCACGGGCGGCATGGGCGAAGTGTGGCTCGCCGAGCGCGCCGACGGAATGCTCGACAGGCGCGTTGCACTCAAGCTACCGGTGCTCGCGCTGTCGCGCGCCGCGTTGTCGGAACGCTTCGCGCGCGAGCGCGCGCTGCTGGCGCCGCTCGCGCACGAGCACATCGCGCGTCTTTACGACGCCGGCTTTGCCGACGACGGCCAGCCATTCCTCGCGCTCGAGTACGTCGAGGGCGATCGCATCGACCGCTACGTCCAGGCGCAACGCCTCGACGTCGAAGGGCGGCTGCGGCTTTTCGCACAGGTGCTGGAAGCGGTCAGCCATGCGCACGCGAACCTCGTCCTGCATCGGGACCTCAAGCCATCGAACATCCTGGTGACCCGGGCAGGAAGCGTGAAGCTGCTCGACTTCGGCATCGCCAAGCTGATGGACGACGGCGAAACGCGGGAAACCGAGCTCACGCGATTGGCGGGGACCGCGCTGACGCTGGATTACGCGTCTCCGGAACAAATCGCGGGTCGGCCGCTCTCGACGGCGACGGACGTGTACTCGCTCGGCGTGGTCCTTTACGAATTGCTGACGGGCGAGCGTCCCTACAAGCTGAAGCGCGGCACTCGCGGCGAGCTCGAGGAGGCTATTGCGCACGTCGATGTCGTTTCGCCATCACAAGCGCGCATTCAGCCCGAGACGGCGGCTTCCATGCGCACGACGGTTGCGCGCCTTCGCGCCCGCCTTTCCGGTGACCTGGACACGATCCTGCGCAAGGCACTTCGCAAGGATCCCACAACGAGATACGCGACGGTCGATGCCTTCGCCGATGACCTGCGCCGGCATCGCGACCGGCTGCCTGTTCTCGCACGACCGGATTCACGCTGGTACCGGATGCGGCGCTTCGTGCAACGGCATGCGTTGCCCGTTACGGCGGGAGCAACGGTCGCCATCGCGCTCGTCGTTGCAACGGGCGTCTCGCTCGTCATGCTCGAGCGCGCCGACCGTGCTGCCGGGCAGGCGCGCGACGAAGCAGCGGTCGCGAACGCCGTCAGCAGCTACATGACCGACCTTTTCAGCGCGAACGGCGTCGATCGGAACTTCGACAAGCCGACGCGCGAACTCACTGCCGTCGAGCTGCTCGACCGCGGCGCAAGAAGCGTCGACGCCGGGCTCAACCAGGCGCCGGTGGCGAAGGCCACGATGCTGAAGCTCTTCGGGGAGATGTATGAGGAGCTGGGGCTTCCGGAGCCGGCCCTGCGGATGCACGAGAAGAGTGTCGCGCAGGCCGAGCAGGTATTCGGCAAGCGGTCCCGCGAGTACGCGCTCGCCTTGCTCGAGAAGGCCTGGGTCACCAATCTTATCGATCGCCGCTCGACCGTGCCGCTCGACATGACGCGCGAGGCCAAGGCCATTCTGGCGTCGATCGCGCCTTCGAGCGAAGACTACGGGGAAGCGCTGTACATGGAGTCGCACATGCTGCGGCTCTCCGACCCGGACGCCTCGGTGGCCGCCGGCGAGGAGTCCGTGCGCGTGATGGAACGCGCGGGCGCGACGGGCAAGCGGCTGGCATTCGCGCGCCAGGAGCTGGGCGGCGCCTATCGAGTCCAGGGAAATCTCGACAAGGCGGCGGCGATGACGAGCAGCGCGATCGCCGACTTCGAGCGCCTGTTCGGGCCCGATTACACGGAGGTCGGCTTTCTGAATGCTGCGCTCGCGGGCGCGCTGCAGATGCAGTTACGTCTCGGCGAGGCAGAGGAGCGCTACCGACGCACGATCGCCATTTACGACAAGTATCCGTGGCTACGCACACGCGGCAATAGTCTTTACCGCGTGGAGCTCGCCAGCCTGCTGCACCAGCGGGGCAAGCATGCCGAGGCGTACGCGCTGTCGGCCGAGGCGGAGAAGGCGCGCCGCGACGCACACGATTCATTCGCCTTCACCGTCGAGCAGGTGCGTGTCAATCGCGGCGCGGATCGGCTCACCGAGGGTGATGCAGAGCGGGCAGTGCGGGAAATGCGAGAGGCTTATGCGAACCCCGCGCCGTTTCCGCTGCGCTCGTTCACGCCGCCCGCCGCCGTCGAGGAGCACCTTGCCCGTGCGTACCTCCAAATCGGTGACGTCGCAAATGCCGATGCCGCATTGCAGCGCGCCCAGGCGTTTGCCGAGCGCGACGGGGTGCCGCCGCAGCGCGCGCTCGCAATCGTGCTCCGGCGCGCGGAAGTGCGCGCGCTGCGGGGTGATCCTTCGACTGCGCTGCAGGTGCTCGACGATGCCGCGGCCCGCTACCGCCTGGCGGCCCGCAATGCGGAGATGGCCGTTCAGGTCGCGCTCACTCGGGCGCGCATCGCGCAGCTCGCTCGGAACGGGACGGACGCGCTCGCCGCACTCGCGCCGTGGGTCGACGGCCCGTTGCCGGCGGGCGTCGAGCTTCCGCGCGACGTGCTCGGCGAAATGCTGCTTCTATGCGGGGAAGCGCAGGCCGCCTCGAATCCCGAAGCCGCCCGCATGCGGTTGACGCAGGCGCGCGAAATCCTGGCGGCGAACGATGTCCCGCAGAGCGCGCGCCTCAAACGAATCGAGCGCGCGCTCGCGGGGCTGGAGGCGAACGCTACTTCATCGCATCCTTGACGTACTGATCGGTGACGACGGTCGAGTAGTCGGGCAGCGTCTTCTCGATCTGCTTCTGCGACAACTCGAACTTCGACGTCGCCTCGAGCGCCTTCGCGGCGACGCTGTTCTTGCCGCCCCCCAGCCACTTGCTGTTTTGCTCGGCGAGGGTCGGGAAGCGGTAGAGCGCCATGCCTGCCGGCACATCCTCCGGTTTCGCGCCGGACCACTTGGCGACTGCCTTCACCTCGGGCGAATCGGCGGTCCACTTCGCCTTGTTGTCGCGGTAGCGCGCATCCGCGGCGGCGAGAACCTTGACGAACGCCACCATGAAGTCGTGGTGATCCTTCGCCCAGTTCTTGTTGACGACGTAGCCGTCGAACGTCGCCTTGCCGGTTTCAGCCGACAGCTTGCCCGACGTCATGATCACCTTGCCATCCTTCTTGACCTCGGAGAGCACCGGATCCCAGATCCACGTCGCCTGGATGTCGCCGCGCTGCCACGCCGCCCGCACTTCCGGCGGGCGCATGTTCAGGATCTGCACGTCCTTCGGATCGATGCCGGCCTGCTCGAGCGCGACCATCGTGTGGAAGTGCGTCGTTGAATTGAACGGCATCGCGATCTTCTTGCCCTTCAGGTCCTTGACGCTGTTGATGCCGGAGCCGTTCTTGGCGACGAGCGCCTCGGCATCGCCGATGTCGTCGAGGATCCAGAACAGCTCGAACGGCTCGCCGCGCGACACGGCCGCCGCGATGCCCGCCGACCCGACTTCACCGATCTGCACGGCGCCCGACGCCATCGCCTTGATGACCTCGCCGCCGCCACCGAACTGCTTCCAGTTGATCTTGTAGCCGGTCGCCTTCTCGAGGTCCTTCGCGTCCTGCGACGCGCGGTACGGGTCGAGCATGTCCTGATAGGCGATCGTCACTTCCTTCTGCTGCGCCATGGCGGCGCTCGCGGCGAACGCGAGTGCGACGCCGACGAACCAGAGCCGTTTCATACTCCCTCCGAAAGGAATTGGGGGCTGAAGCCTAGAGCGAAGAGACCGTCTTGCGCAAGATGTCCACGATCTGGTCGATGTGCTGGCGCTCGGCGATCAGCGGCGGCGCGACGAGCGCCGAGTCGCCGGTGTTCTTGAGGTTGAGCCCGTTGTCGAACAGCTTCTTCTGCAGGATGTTGCCGCGCCGGCCCGGCGCACCGTCCGATTCGACGTCGAACGCCGCGAACATGCCGTAGCTGCGGATGTCGGTGACGTACTTCGCGTCCTTGAGCGAGAAGATGGCGTCCTGGAAGTAGGGCGCAAGCTCGCGCGCCCGCTCGAACAAGCCCTCCTTGCGGTAGATGTCGAGCGTCGCGAGGCCCGCCGCGCAGGCCGCGGGATGCGCGGAATACGTGTAGCCGTGGAAGAACTCGATCGCGCCCTGCTGCGCCGCGGTCATCACGGTGTCGTGCACGCGCTCGGAGATCGCGACGGCGCCCATCGGCTGCGCGGCGTTGGTGAGCGCCTTCGCCATCGTCATGATGTCGGGCGTTACGCCGAAGCTTTGCGCGGCGAACGGCTGGCCGGTGCGGCCGAAGCCGCAGATCACCTCGTCGAACACGAGCAGGATGCCGTGCTGGTCGCAGATCGCGCGGAGCCGCTCGAGGTAACCCTTGGGCGGCACCAGGCAGCCGGTCGACCCCGCGATCGGCTCGACGAAGCAGGCGGCGATGTTCTCCGCGCCGTAAAGATTGACGAAGCGCAGCAGATCGTCGGCGAGCTCGGCGCCCTTTTCGCCCTGGCCGGGCGTGAAGCGGTTCTCGGGAAGGTGCGTGTGCCGCATGTGGACGACGCCGGCGATGCCGGGGCCATAGCGGCGGCGGTTGTTCACGATGCCGGACAGCGCGACGCCGCCGAAGTTGACGCCGTGATAGGCGCGCTCGCGGGAGACGAACATCGTGCGCCCCGTCTCGCCCCGCGCATGGTGATAAGCGAGCGCCGCCTTCATGGCGGTGTCGACGGCCTCGGATCCCGAGTTCACGAAGAAGATCCGGTTGAGGTCGCCCGGCGTCAGCTCGGCGACGCGCGAGGCGAGCTCGAAGCTCTTCGGATGGCCGCGCAGGAACGGCGCGAAATCGAGCTCGCCGAGCTGCTGGTGCACCGCCTCCGCGATCTCCTTGCGGCAGTGGCCCGCGGCCACGCAGAAGAGGCCCGACGACGCGTCGATGATCTTGTCGCCGCGATCGTTGTAGTAGTACATGCCGTCCGCGCGGACGATCATGCGCGGATCGGACTTGAACTCGCGGTTCGGCGTGAACGGCATCCACAGCTCGTCGAGCGAGAGCGGCTTGTGTGCGGGTTGATTGCGCAGCGTGAATTCGGCGTGGCCCATGGCAGGTATCAGGTAGGAGAGAAAAGGGATCGGGGGAGCGGGACGGGCAAGCGGCTTGCCCACGTCGCGGGAAGGTCCATCATATGCCTTTCTAGCGCCAAGGCGGGTGCTCCACAAGGAGCCAGACGGGACCTGCGCGATGGGCCAGGGACGTCGCCGGCACGCAGTTACTGATCCCTGATACGTGACACCTGATACCTGACGATGTGGAACCAGCTGATCCACCTCTCCTTCCAGAGCAAGGTCGGGCTGCAGGCGCAGATCCGCGAAATGATCGTCGCCGCGATCCTCGACGGCCACATCCCGGTGGGCGTGGCGCTGCCGTCGACGCGCGTGCTCGCCGCGCAGCTCGGCGTGGCGCGCAACACG
This sequence comes from Casimicrobiaceae bacterium, assembly GCA_035455705.1. Classification (GTDB taxonomy): domain Bacteria; phylum Pseudomonadota; class Gammaproteobacteria; order Burkholderiales; family Casimicrobiaceae; genus VBCG01. The sequence goes on from DATIEN010000180.1 coordinate 6,327, forward strand.
GTAGCGCTCGCCTACGAGCTGCTCGTCAACGAAGGCTACCTGCTTACGAAGAACCGCAGCGGCCACTACGTCAACCCGGAAATCGTGGCCGGCCGGGTCGCACTTCCGCGGCCGCAGTCTGCTGCTCAGACGCACGTCGACTGGGGCCCCCGCTTGCGCGGCGCCGTGTCGACGCAACGCAACATCGTGAAACCACGCGACTGGCAGCGCTTCCCGTATCCGTTCATTTACGGGCAGTTCGACCCGGCGCTCCTGCCGATCCCCGGCTGGCGCGAATGCAGCCTGCAGGCGAGCTCGGTCTCCGAGGTGCGCGGCTGGGCCGGCGACCTGATCGACGCCGACGACGCGCTGCTGATCGAGCAGATCCAGACGCGGCTCCTCGTGCGGCGCGGCGTGTTCGCCGCCCCCGACGAGATCCTCGTCACCGTCGGTGCACAGCACGCGCTGTTCCTGCTCGCGACGCTGCTCGTCGATGCCGGTACGACGGTGGGGATCGAGAACCCGGGCTATCCCGACGCGCGCAACATCTTCGCTTCGCGCACGGCGCACGTCGTGCCGCTGCCGCTCGACGACTCCGGGCTCGCGCTCGGCCCCGCGCTCGACTGCTGCGACTACGTTTACCTGACGCCGTCGCACCAGTGCCCGACGAACGTGACGATGCCGCTCGCCCGCCGCGAGGCGCTGCTCGGCTGGGCGCGCGCGAACGACCGCATCCTGATCGAGGACGACTACGAGATCGAGCTCGGCCTCGAGGGTCGGGCGCAGCCGGCGCTGACGAGCCTGGAGCGCAGCGGCCGTGTCGTTTACGTGAGCAGCCTGTCGAAGACGCTCGCGCCCGGCATCCGCAGCGGTTTCATCGTCGCGAGCCGCGAGCTGATCCGCGAGCTTCGCGCGCTGCGCCGCCTCATGCTGCGCCATCCGGCCGCGAACAACGAGCGGTCGGTGGCGCTGTTCCTGGCGATGGGACACCACGACGCGCTGTTGCGGCGGCTCCGCCAGGCCTACGCCGAGCGTTCGCGGATCATGGCGCTGGCGCTCGCCACGCACCTGCCCGACGTCCGGTTCTCGACGGTGGCCGGCGCCTCGTCGTTCTGGCTGCGCTTTCCGCCGCACGTCGACACGCGCGTGCTGGCCGAGGCTGCCGCGCGGAAGGGCGTCCTGATCGAGCCTGGCGACGTCTTCTTCGTCGCGGCCAGCGACGCGCCGGTCGCCGCCAATTACGCGCGTCTCGGTTTCGCGTCGATCGACGCGGCGAGGATCGACGCCGGCATCGCGACGCTGGCGGCCGCGTATGCGGAACTGGCTACCGTCTGACACCACGCTGCGCGGACGGCTGGCTCTAGCCGGCGCAGCCCGGCGCGCGTAATCTCGCGCCCATTTCGATTCCACCGGGGACACCATGCGCATCGGCGTACCGAAGGAGATCAAGGTTCTCGAAAACCGCGTAGGCCTGACGCCGAGCTCGGTCCGCGAGCTCGTTCACCACGGCCATGCGGTCGAAGTCGAGCACGACGCCGGTGCCGGCATCGGCATGCACGATGCCGACTACACACGGGAAGGCGCGACGATCGCGGCGACGGCCGCCGAGATCTACATGTCGGCCGACATGATCGTGAAGGTCAAGGAGCCGCAGCCGGTCGAGCGGGCGATGCTGCGCCCGGGGCAGATCCTGTTCACGTACCTGCATCTTGCCCCGGATCCCGAGCAGACCCGCGATCTCGTCGCGAGCAATGCCGTTTGCATCGCCTACGAGACCGTGACGTCGCCCAGCGGAGGGCTGCCGCTGCTCGCACCGATGTCCGAGGTCGCCGGCCGCATGTCCGTGCAGGCCGGCGCGCACTTTCTCGAAGAGGCCAACGGCGGGAAGGGCATCCTGCTCGGGGGCGTGCCCGGGGTCGATCCGGCGAAGGTGGTGATTCTCGGTGGCGGCGTCGTGGGCACGCACGCGATCCACATCGCGCTCGGCATGGGCGCGGACGTCTGGGTGCTCGACCGCAGCGTCGACGCGCTGCGGCGCCTGTGGACGCAATTCGGCCGTCCGCTCAACACGGTGTTCTCGACGCACGACGCGATCGAGCGCCACGTGGCCAATGCCGATCTCGTGATCGGCGGCGTACTGATCCCGGGCGCTTCCGCTCCGAAGCTCGTCTCGCGCGCGATGATCTCGAAGATGCAGCCGGGCTCGGTCGTCGTCGACGTCGCGATCGACCAGGGCGGATGCTTCGAGACGTCGCGTCCGACGACGCACGCGGAACCGACGTATGTCGTCGACGGCGTCGTGCACTATTGCGTCGCCAACATGCCCGGCGGCGTGCCGCGCACGTCGACGTTCGCGCTCAACAACGCGACGCTTCCGTTCGTCGTCGCGATTGCCGACAAGGGATGGAAGCGCGCGCTCGCCGAGGATCCGCACCTGCTGCAGGGGTTGAACGTGGCCTTCGGCAAGGTCACCTGCGCGCCCGTCGCCGAGGTTCAGCGCTACGCGTGGACGGATCCCGCGTCGCTGGTCGGCTGAATCAACGCGCTCCGACGACGATCGCGCGGCAGTGCGAGCGGCGCGACGCTGGCCTTACGTTTCGCGCGACACTGGCCCTAATCGCGAAGAGCGCGCTGTCGCAAAATACGAGGTTCGACTGAAAAGGACGCACACGATGAACACGATGACCGAATCCAGGAATCTCGCCGTCCAGGGACGCCAGAAGATGACGCCGTCCGAGGCGTTCGTCGAAACGCTCGTTTCGCAGGGCGTCAAGGACGTCTTCGGCATCGTCGGCTCGGCTTACATGGACGCGCTCGACCTCTTTCCGGCCGCGGGCATCCGCTTCATCTCGGTCGCGCACGAGCAGGGGGGCGGCCACATGGCCGACGGCTACTCGCGCGTGTCCGGCCGGCACGGCGTCTGCATCGCGCAGAACGGCCCGGGAATCACCAACTTCGTGACGTCGATCGCCGCCGCGTATTGGGCGCATTCGCCGGTCGTCATGATCACGCCGGAGACCGGTTCGATGACGCTTGGCCTCGGCGGGTTTCAGGAGACCGACCAGATCCCGATCTTCTCCAGGATCACCAAGTTCCAGGCGCACGTCAACAACAAGGCGCGGATGGCCGAGCTCACGAGCCGCGCGTTCGACCGCGCGATGCTGGAGATGGGCCCGACGCAGGTCAACATTCCGCGCGACTTCTTCTCCGGCGACATCGAGTGCGAAATTCCGCGGCCGCTCGCGATCGAGCGAGGCGCGGGCGGCGAGAAGAGTCTCGACGAGGCGGCGGGGCTGCTCGCGCAGGCGAAGTTCCCGGTGATGCTCGCCGGCGGCGGCATCGTGATGGGCGCGGCGGAAGCCGATGCCGTGCAGCTCGCCGAGTTGCTGCAGGCGCCGGTCTGCACGAGCTACCTGCACAACGACGCGTTCCCGGCCCGTCACCCGCTCTGGTGCGGTCCTCTCGGCTACCAGGGCTCGAAGGCGGCGATGAAGCTCATCGCCAAGGCGGACGTCGTGCTCGCGCTCGGCACGCGGCTCGGGCCGTTCGGCACGCTGCCGCAGCACGGCCTCGACTACTGGCCGACGAACGCCCGGATCGTCCAGATCGACGCGGATCCCAGGATGCTCGGTCTGGTGAAGCCGATCTCGGTCGGCGTCTGTGCCGACGCGGGCGCCGCCGCGCGTGCGCTGATTGCGCGGCTCAAGGGCAGGGAGCTTGCGTCGGGCGCGAATCGCGACCAGCGTCTTGCGGCGCTGCGCGACGAGAAAGGCGCGTGGGAGCGCGAGCTCGACAGCTGGATGCACGAGAAGGACAAGTGGTCGCTCGAAGTGAGCGCGCAGTCGCAGGCGATGCATCCACGGCAGATGTTGCGTGAGCTCGAGCGCGCGATGCCCGACCATGCGATGGTGTCTACCGACATCGGCAACATCTGCTCGGTGTCGAACAGCTACCTCCGGTTCGAGCGCACGCGCTCGATGTTCGCGGCGATGAGCTTCGGCAACTGCGGCTACGCGTTCCCGACGATCGTCGGCGCGAAGGTCGCCGCGCCCGACCGGCCCGCGATCGCGTACGTCGGCGACGGCGCGTGGGGGATGAGCTTCGGCGAATTGCAGACCTGCGTGCGGGAGAACATCCCGGTGACGGCCGTCGTCTTCAACAACGGCCAGTGGGGCGCCGAGAAGAAGAACCACGTCGATTTCTACGAGAATCGCTTCATCGGCGTGAACCTCGACAAGCAGCCGTCGTGGGCGGCGGTCGCAAAGGCGATGGGCGCGGACGGCGTACGCATCGAGAAGGTGTCCGACGTGGGGCCCGCGCTGCGTGCGGCGGCGGCGGCACAGCGCGAAGGCAAGACGACCGTGCTCGAGATGATGGTGACGCGGGAGCTCGGCGATCCGTTCCGGCGCGACGCACTGTCGCTGCCGGTGCGTCATCTGGCCAAGTACAAGGCGACGGCGGCAAAATAGCGGCATGTCCGTTCGCGAACTGATCGCCCGCGCGCGCGCCGCGCAGGCGATCGCCGACCGCTGGTCGCAGGCGCAGGCCGACGAGGCGGTGACGGCGGCCGGCTGGGCGATCGTCGAGCCTTCGCGCAACCGCGCGCTCGCCGAGCTGGCCGTGCGCGACACCGGGATCGGCAACGTCGCCGACAAGATCGCGAAGAACCGGCGCAAGACGATCGGCCTGCTTCGCGACCTGAAAGGCGCGCGCTCGGTCGGCGTGATCCTCGACGATCCGGACCGCGGCCTGATCGAGATCGCGCGACCCGTCGGCGTCGTCGCCGCCATCACCCCGTCGACGAATCCTTCTGCCACGCCGGCCAACAACATCATCAATGCGCTGAAGGGCCGCAACGCGATCGTGCTGGCGCCGTCCCCGAAGGGCCAGTCGACGATGGCGCTGCTGCTCGAGTGCGTGCACGCGGAGCTCGACCGCATCGGCGCGCCGCGCGACCTCGTGCAGCAGCTGCCGGCGCCCGTTGCGCGCGAGCAGACGTTCGAGCTGATGCGCGAGGCGGATCTCGTCGTCGCGACCGGATCGGCGCGCAACGTCCGTGGCGCGTACGAAAGCGGCACGCCGGCGATCGGCGTCGGCGTCGGCAACGTCGCGGTGATCGTCGACGAGACCGCCGACATCGCGGATGCGGCTTTCAAGATCGCGCGCTCGAAGACGTTCGACAATGCGACGTCGTGTTCGTCCGAGAACAGCGTCGTCGCCGTCGACGCGATCGCCGACCGCCTGCTCGCGGCGCTTGCGGCGCAAGGTGGCGTGCTGCTCGATGCCGAGGAGAAGTCGGCACTCGCCCACGAGATGTTCGACGAGGGCACGCTCGCCGCCGAGGTCGTCGCGCAGGATGCGCCGACGATCGCGCGGTTCGCCGGATTGGTGCGTCCCGACATGGAGCGCGCACGGTTCCTGATCGTCGAGGAAAGCGGCGTCGGCCGTGCGCACCCTTTCTCCGGCGAGAAGCTGTCGCCGGTGCTTGCGTTCTACCGGGCGCCGAACTTCGACGCCGCCGCGCGCCGTGCCGACGAGTTGCTTCGCTTCCAGGGCGCCGGCCACTCGGTGGGCCTGCACACCCGCACCGGCGAGCGCCCGCTCGCGCTCGGCCTCGCTCTTCCGGTGTGCCGCGTGATCGTCAACCAGGCCCATTGCTTCGCGACGGGCGGAAGCTTCGACAACGCGCTGCCGTTCTCGCTGTCGATGGGGTGCGGCACCTGGGGCCGCAACAGCATTTCGGACAACCTCAACTATCGGCACTTCCTGAACATCACGCGCGTCGTCCGTCCGCTCCCGCCGGAGCGCGTGCACGAGCCGACCGACGACGAGCTGTTCGGCGCGTATCGCAAGAGGCATGGCGTCTGATTCGACCAACCTGCCCGCCACGTTTCGCGACGCCATCGATGCGCATGCCGCGCAGAGGCCGCGTGCGCCGTTCCTGATCGCGCCGGAGCCGGCGCGGACGATCGATTACGAGGCGCTTCGGCACGCGTGCCGGGCCTTGGCGTCGTTGCTTGCGGTGCGCGGCATCCCGCAGCGCGCGACCGTGTCGTACATGCTCGAGAACGGTGTCGCCGCGGCGACGGCATTCCTGGGGTCGATGTACGGCGGCTACGTCGTGTCGCCGATCAATCTGCATGCGCAGGACGCGCAGATCGACTACACGCTCGCGCATTCCGAGACGCGGCTCGTTTTCGTGAGCGAGGCGCACCGCGAGCGCCTGGAGCGAGCGCGCGCGAGGAGCGGCGCATCTTTCGAAATTGCGCTCGTCGACGCCGACGGACTGTCGCTGCCTTCGCGAGGCGCGCAAACCGCGCATAAAGAGCGGACCGTCGCGCCCGACGAACCGGCGATGCTCATGTACACGTCGGGCACCACGGGCCAACCGAAGGGCGCGCTGCTGTCGCACGCGAACATGCTGTCCGGCGCCCGCGCCGTCGCCGATTCGCTCGCGCTCACGCCGGCGGATCGCGTGCTGTCATCGCTGCCGCTCTATCACATCAACGGTCAGTGCATCGCGACCGTCGCGCCGCTCGTCTCCGGCGGCAGCATCGTCATGCCGCACCGTTTCAGCGTCTCGCAATGGTGGACGCTGGTCGAACGGCATCGGCCCACCTGGCTCAACATGGTGCCGACGATCATCGCGTACCTGCTGAACGGCCCTTCGCTCACGCACGCGCAGGCGCAGGCATGTCGTGGGATCCGCCTGGGGCGCTCGGCGTCGGCGCCGCTGCCGCCCCCGCAGCATCGCGCGTTCGAGGAGCGCTTCGGCTTCTCCGTCGTGGAGGCGATGGGACTCACCGAGTCGGCGTCGGTCGCGTTCAGCAATCCGCTCGACCGGTCGAAGCGCAAGTACGGCTCGCCCGGCATGCCGATCGGCGTCGAGGCGCGCGTCGTCGACGCCAACGGTACGCCGGTCGGCGACGGCGTGCGCGGGGAGATCGAGTTGCGCGGCCCCAACGTGATGCTCGGCTATTTCAAGTCGCCGCAGGCGACGGCGGCCGCGCTGCGCGGCGGCCGCTGGCTGGCCACCGGCGACCTGGGTTACCGCGACGGCGATGGCTTCTACTTCATCACCGGGCGTCTCAAGGAACTGATCATCAAGGGTGGCGAGAACATCGCGCCGCGCGAGATCGACGAGGCGTTGCTCGCGCATCCGGCCGTGCTCGAGGCGGCCGCGGTCGGCGTGCCCGATCCCGCCTACGGTCAGGAAATTCTCGCCTGCGTCGTCGTGAAGCCGGGCGCCTCTTGCACCGAGGACGAGCTTCGCGCGCACTGCTTGGCGACGCTCGGCCGCTACAAGTCGCCGCGCTACCTTCGCATCGTCGACGATCTGCCGAAGGGCGCCTCGGGCAAGGTGCAGCGGCTCAAGCTTGCGCAGCTGATTGCCATTTAGGCAAGTCATCTATATCATCTAGAGGACTTGCGAAGGCGCGCTAAACCGCGGCCTTCGATCCCCGCATGTCCATTCCCGGCGAAGACGGCCCGTTGTGACTGAACGCGAAGGCGCCGGCGAGCGCTCCACGCTGCCGGTCCGGATCTGGCGCGGTGGCGCCGACGGCGCGTTCGAGCGGTTCGACGTGCCGCGCCGCGGGTCGCAGACGGTTCTCGACGTCGTCGTTCACGTGCAGCGGCACATCGATCCGTCGCTCGCGTATCGCTATGCGTGCCGCGTCGGCATGTGCGGCTCGTGCGCGATGAGCGTCAACGGCAAGGCGCGCTGGACCTGCCGCACGCACGTCGACGCCGTGGCGACCGACGCAACGCTCGAGATAGCGCCGCTTTCGCACCTGCCGATCGTGCGCGACCTGGTCGTCGACATGGCGCCGTTCTTCGACAAGTGGGCCGCCGCGAAAGGTCAGTTCGCGCCGACGTCCACGCGCACCGACGACTTCGCGAAGGTATCGCCGGCGTCGCCGAAGCGGCGCGCGATCGACGCGACCATCGAGTGCATCGGCTGCGGCGTCTGCTACGCCTCGT